>NZ_JBFAZA010000035.1:0-123482 GCF_040681595.1 Amycolatopsis sp. NPDC051716
GAACCCCAAGCCGTTCGTGTGGACCAAGACCGCCGAAGAGATCATCGACTCACTCGCACGATATTGCCGACGAATTTCAGGTGCGGGTCACTAGTACTCCTTGAGCAGGCCGCGCCGGGCCAGCTCCGGCCGGACGCCGTCGCCGAACCAGTACGCCTCCTCCAGGTGCGGGTAGCCCGACAGCACGAACTCGCTCACCCCGACGCTGTGGTACTCCTCGATCAGGTCCGCGACCTCCTCGTGGCTGCCGACCAGCGCGGTCCCCGCACCGCCGCGCACGAGGCCGACGCCCGCCCACAGGTTCGGGTGGATCTCCAGCCCGCGGACGCCGCCGTCGGTCCGGCCGCCGTGCAGCGCCACCATCCGCTGCTGGCCCACCGACTCGCTCGCGGCCAGCTGCGCCTGCGCCTTCGCGACCTGCTCCGGGCTCAGCGCGTCGAGCAGCTTCTGCGCCTCCGCCCAGGCCTCGGCCGAGGTGTCGCGCGAGATCGTGTGCAGCCGGACGCCGAACCGGATCGGCCGGTCGCCGGCCAGCTCGCGGACCTTGCCGATCTTCTCGGCGACCTGCGCGGGCGGTTCGCCCCAGGTCAGGTAGACGTCGGCGTGCCGCGCCGCGACCGGCAGCGCGGCCGGGGACGAGCCGCCGAAGTAGATCGGCGGCACCGGGTCCGGCGCGGCCAGCGTGGTCGCGCCTTCGACGCGCAGGTGCTCGCCTTCGAAGCTGAACGGCTCGCCGGACCAGACCCCGCGCACGATGGTCAGGAATTCGTCCGTCCGCGCGTACCGGGCGTCGTGGTCGTGCCAGTCGCCGAAGCGGCGCTGCTCGACCGCGTCGCCGCCGGTGACGATGTTGAGCAGCACCCGGCCGCCCGACAGGCGCTGGAACGTCCCGGCCATCTGTGCGGCGAGCGTCGGTGAGATGACGCCCGGGCGGAACGCGACCAGGAACTTCAGCCGGGTGGTCTCCCGGATCAGCGCGGCCGTGGTGAGCCAGGCGTCCTCGCACCACGTGCCGGTCGGCGTCAGCACGCCCTCGAAACCCTGCCGCTCGGCGGCGCGGGCGACCTGGGCCAGGTAGTCCAGGTCCGGGTCGCGCTGGGCGGCCGGGCCCGCGGCCCGGTTGGCGTGGAAGCGTTCCACGATCGTGCGGCCGTCCCCGCTGGTGGGCAGGAACCAGTGCAGCCTGATGCTCATCCGTTGCTCCTCGCCTGGTCCAGGTCGGGACCGAACCGCCGGTCGGCGAAGGCGGCGAAGTCCACCTTGCCCGGCAAAGTCTTCTCGTCGGTGAAGGCGTCCGCGAGCTGCTGTTCGGACGCCACCACGGAGTCGTCCAGCGCGATCGGCAGGTCACGGCCCGCTTCGACGGCCTTCCGCGCGACTTCGAGCTTCAGCCCGGTCTCCTCGGCCCACGCCTGCGCCCACTCTTCGCGGTGCGTGTCGGCCCACTTCTGTGCCTTGACCACGCGCACCGCGAAGTCGCGCAGCGCCGAGTTCTTGCCGGGGTCGCCGAGCGCGGCCGTGCTCGCGGCCAGGAAGCCCAGGCCGTTCGACGCGCCGCGGCCGTCCGCCAGCACCCGCGCGTGGGCCTCGATCTGCGCCTGCGCGGTGTAGGGGTCCCAGATCGCCCAGGCGTCGATCGTGTGCTGGGTGAACGCGGCGTACGCCTCGGCCGGCTGCAGGAAGGTCAGCTTCACGTCCTGGGTGGACAAACCGTTGCGGTGCAGCGTGTTCAGCAGCTGCCCGTGCGCCGACGAGCCCTTGGCGACGCCGATCGTCCTGCCCTTCAGCGAAGCGACGTCCCGCAGCGGCGAGTCCGGCGGCACGAGCACGGCTTCCCGCTCGACGTTGCTGCGCGACACGCTGACCACCTTGATCTTCGCCTTCGCGGCGGCCGCGAAGATCGGCGGCGTGTTGCCGACGCGCCCGGTGTCGATGGCGCCGGCCGAGGCGGCCTCGAGCAGCGGCGGGCCCGAGGTGAAGGTCGCCCATTCGATCTTGTACGGCGTCCCCTGCAGCAGGTTCGCCGCGGTGAGCAGGGATTTCACGCCACCCTTCTGGTCGCCCACCTTGAGCGTCACCTTCGCCAGATCGGCCGCGCTCACCGCGGCCGGCACCGGAGCTTCGCCGCCGGTCGCCGTCCCGCACGCGGACACGGCGAGAGCCGCCGCAACGGCCAGTATTCCCTTACGCCACAGCATCTTCGGTCACTCCCAGGTCGGCCAGCACGCGGCGGCGGAGGTCGTCGTGATCGGCGGTTTCGCGCGGCCGGTGCGCGGCCACGATCCGGCCGCCGTCGAGCACCAGGACGCGGTCGGCGAGCCGCAGCGCCTCGTCGACGTCGTGGGTCACCAGCAGCACGCCCGGCCGGTGCCGCCGCCAGAGGTCCTGGACCAGGCCGTGCATGGAGATCCGGGTGAGCGCGTCCAGGGCACCGAACGGCTCGTCGAGCAGCAGCAGATCGGGTTCGCGCACCAGCGCGCGGGCGAGGGACACGCGCTGGGCCTCGCCGCCGGACAGCGTGAGCGGCCAGTCGTCGGCGTGCTCGGCCAGGTGCACTTCGGCCAGGGCTTTCTCGGCCAGGGTCCGGTTGCGGGACTTCGCGACACCGTCCTGGCGCAGGCCGAGGACGACGTTGCGCCAGACCTTCCGCCACGGCAGCAGTCTCGGCTGCTGGAACGCGACCGAGACGGTCCCGGTGACTTCCACGCCGCCTTCGACGGCATCGTCGAGCCCGGCGAGCACCCGCAGGAGCGTCGACTTGCCGGACCCGCTGCGGCCGAGCAGGGCGACGAATTCGCCGCGCTCGACGGTCAGGTCGAGTCCCTTGAGGACGGTCCGGTCGCCGAACCGCTTGGTGAGGCCGTGGACCTCGGCTACCGGGTTCGCCACCGCAGCACCTTCCGTTCGAGCAGCCGGACCAGCGCGTCGGTGACCAGGCCGAGCAGGGCGTAGAGGACCAGCCCGACGACCACGACGTCGGTGCGCAGGAATTCCCGCGCGTTGTTGATGAGGTAGCCGACCCCGGCGTCGGCGTTGACCGTCTCGCCGACGATCAGCGCGAGCCAGGCGAGGCCGAGCGACTGCCGCAGCCCGACGAGCGCTTGCGGCAGCGCGCCGGGCAGGACGACGTGCCAGAGCCGTTCCGCGCGGCTGAACCCGAGCGCCCGGGAGGCTTCGACGAGGTCCGGGTCGGCGCCGCGGATTCCCGAGTGGACGTTGAGGTAGAGCGGGAAGGCCACGCCGAGAGCGACGAGCACGATCTTCGTCTCTTCGCCGATGCCGAACCACAGGATGAACAGCGGGATCAGGCCGAGGAACGGCAGGGTGCGCAGCATCTGCACCGGCGGGTCGACCAGGGCTTCGCCCCAGCGCGACAGCCCGGAGACGATGCCGAGCAGGACACCGGCGACCGCGCCGAGCGCGAACCCGGCGCCGACCCGGCCGAGCGAAACGGCGAAGGCGGCACCGAGTTCGCCGCTGCGCGCGGCCTCGACGCCCGCCTGCACGACCGTCCACGGTGCACTGAGCTTGTCGGGCGGCAGGACGCCGGTGGCGCTGGCGATCTGCCAGGCGGCGAGCAGCACCACCGGGCTGATCCAGCGCCGGAGATCGGGCCGCCGCACGGCGGCGCGCGGCGGCTCGGCGGCGCGTTTCCGGGCGCGGGTGAGCACGCCCGTGGTGGAAATCGACACGGATTTCTCCCGGGGACGGGGATGATCGGGATTGCGTGGTCCCGACCTTCCGGTCCCCGGGAAGCGAAGTCAATCGGCGCCCACTCCGTGAACACCTGGTGTTTCACCCCGTGGAACGCCCTTGTTTCAGCCGCCGAACATGACCTTCCATTCGTCGAGCGACCGCGGCCGGTAGACGAAGTTGGTGCGCTTGACTTCGGACAGCGCGGCCGACGGCTCCGCCGAGTACTGGTGGCCGGGGTGCACCACCGGGTCGCCGGGCAGCCCGGCGAGCGCCTGCAGGCTGCGGTAGATCTCTTCGGCGTCACCGCCCGGGAAGTCGGTGCGGCCACAGCCTTCCAGGAAGAGCGTGTCCCCGGAAACGAGCTTGTCCTCGACCAGGAAGCACTGGCTTCCCGGCGTGTGCCCGGGCGTGTGCAGCAGCCGGATGGGAATGGCCCCGACCTCGAGGACGTCGTCGTGGTCGTGCGCGCGCAGGTCGGTGCCGGACACGCCGGTGACCCGCCGCACCCACTCGGTCTCGGCCGCGTTGACGTGGATCGGCACCTGTTCGATCGCGAGGAGCTCGGCGATCCCGGGCAGGGAGAAGCCGAGCATTTCGCCGCCGACATGGTCGGGGTGGTGGTGGGTCGCCAGCACGCCGGTGAGCCGCATCCCGTCCTGCGCCAGGACGTCGAGCAGGTCCCGCACCGCGTAGGCGGGATCGACGATGACGGCGTCCCCGGTTTCGCGGTCCCCGATCAGGTAGGCGAAGTTCGCCATCTGCGTCGCGACGGGATCACCGACGGCGAAGTCCCGCCCGGCGAGCAGCTGCCGGAAGTAGAGCCGATCTGCCATGGGCCCACCCTACGGGGTGGTCCACTCGTGGGCGCTTCCCTGGTGGAGCGCCGCGTAGGCCCGGTCTCTCAGGACGTTCGCCTCGGCGTCGGACAGTGTCGTGGCCAGGGGTCTGAGCACCAGGCGGACCAGAAGGTTCTTCTGGTCCGCGCGGGCGCCCAGGCGGGTGGGAGCAGGGCGTACGGCGTCTCCTGCCGGATCTCGACCGCCTCGACGACGCCGGCGTCTTCGCCGAGGGCGTCGCGGACGCGGTCGCCGAGGTCCTCGGCGCGATCGTGGGCGTCGACGGCGATCGAGAGGTCGCGGCGCACCGGCGGCAGGGCGGAGACCGGGCGGTAGGGCGCGAGGTCGGTCATCTGGGCGGCGACCGCCGGGTCGGTTTCGCGCAGCAGCCGGATGTCCGGGATGCCCTTCCGCAGCATCAGCATCCGGTCGAGGCCCAGGCCGAGAGCGAGCCCGGACCAGCCGTCCCCGAGCCCGGCGCCTGCCAGGACGGCGGGGTGCACCCGCCCGCACTCGGCGACTTCCACCCATGCACCCTCGTGTCCGACGTCCAGCTGCGCACCGTCCACTGTGTACGGATGCCGGCGGGGTTCGAGTCTCACGTCGCGGTCCGGGACGAGGGCGCCGGCCATCTCCTCGAGGTCGGCGCGGGTGGTGGGGCCGCGGGTGATCCGCCACAGGTCGAGCTGGTGGGGCGTGCCGCTGTGCAGCCGGTCGATGCTGTCCCGGCGGTAGACGACGCCCGCGCAGACGAGCAGCACGTCGTCGGCGGGGTTCGCGGCCAGGGACCGCAGCGCGGCGGGGATCATCGCGGAGGAATGGCTGCGCAGGACGTGCCGGTCGTCTACGTACCGGGTGTAGCGGGCGTCGCGCGTGACGTCGGCGGGGTGGTAGCCGAGGTGGTCGTAGTTGTCGGCGACGGTGACGATGCGCTCGCCCGGGTGCCGCCGGACAGCACAGGACCAGAGCGCGGCGACGGCCTCGACGGCTTGCTCGACGACGAGCTGGATGGCGTGCGGCCCGGCGGCCGGATCGGTGAGATCACGGACGGCGAGGTCGCGGGCGAGCTGGGCGGGGGTGAGTGTTTCGGGCATGACGGAACCTCCGGGGTGAACGGGACGGCTGGGGGCGGTTCCCCCCTGGCCCCGGACACCCGGCGAGGTCGGTTCAGGCGGTGCCGGCTCAGGCAGTGTCGGCTGCGGCCATGGCCCCGGAACCCCGCAGGCACCCGGAAGGGGCCAGGGGGCCGGTAAATCGGCGGTACTCCGCGACGACGGCCACGAATCCAGGGTAGCGGCGCTTGTCACCCGGTTTTCCCGGCGGAAGCCCGCCTCCCACTCCGGACTGCGCTGCGCCGCTCTTGGCTGGACCGCATCGGTTCTCCTGGAGCCGGCTGGGAAGTCGGCCACCGGCTGCCCGAGCCGAGCCAGTCCGAGACGAGACCCCGGGCCGCGCCCAGCCGAACCAACCCAGCCGCACCAGGCTGGTCAGCCGGGCCAGGTGAGCCAGGCCGGGCCGAATCGGCCCAAGGCACCCCAGGCCAAGCCAACCGGGCAAGGCAAGCCGGGCCGGGCCGGGCCGAGACACCCCGGGCCAAGCCAGGCGAGCCGGGTCGAACCGGCCCGACCCCCAGGCACCCCAAGCCAAGCCATCCGGGCCAGCCAGCCCGACCGGGCCGGGCCGAGTCGAGCCGAGCCGAGCCAGGCCGAGCCGAGCCGGGCCAGGCCGAGCCGGACCGAGCCGAGCCAGGCCAAGCCAGGCCAAGCCAGGCCGAGCCGAGCCAGGCCGAGCCAGGCCAGGCCGAGCCGGGCCAGGCCGAGCCGGGCCGAGCCGGGCCGAGCCGGGGCACCCCAGGTCGAGCCAACCGGGCCAACCGGGCCAGCAGCCCAGCCGGGCCGAGCAGAACCCGCCCGAGCCGAGACACCCTCGGCCAAGCCAGGCCGAGCTCAGCCAGGCCACGCCAGGGCGAGCCGAGCAGGCCGAGCGACCCGAGCGAAGGCTGGTCAGGTCAGGCAAGCCGGCAACCGGCAACCCGCACCGAAACCCGGCCCGCCGTCTCCTTCCTCCCCCACCACCGCCTGCTCACCTCTCCGTCACTCACCCACCTCCCCGTCCGCCAGCTCGCGCAGCACATCCAGATGCCCCACATGCCGTGCCGTCTCCTGCACCACGTGGGCCAGCACCCATCGCACCGTGAACTCCGATCGCCGGCGCGTCCGGTCGTCCGGGGCCAGTCCGCGCAGGGCCTTCTCCACCCGGGCCCACTCCGCCTTGTACGCCGCCACCACCGATGCCGGGGTGTCCTCCGGACCGATGTCCCAGCTCGGGTCCGGGCTCCCCGCCCACAGGGACGGCAGATCCGCTCCGCCCGCCTCGATCGCCAGCCACCAGCGCTCCACCGCCGTCAGGTGCTTCACCACGCCCAGTGCGCTCATCCGCGGCGATGCGGGCAGTGGCGCCGCCGTGGCCTGCGGCACCGTCAGCCCCGCCAGCTTGTTCACCGCCGTCGCGCGCAGGAACTGCAGGAAGTCCAGCGACAGGCGCAGCTCGTCGGCCGCCACCGGGGCGGGCCAGTGGCGGTGCGTCTTCGAACTCGTGTTCGACATGGCCGCACCGTACCTCAGTGGACCGACAAAATAGAGTGACCCGCATGTGGTGGGGACTGCTCTGCGCCTTGGGCGCGGCATGCGCGTACGGCGTGGCTTCGGTGATGCAGTCGGTCGCCGCCCGGGCCACGGACACCGGTGCCGACGGGGTCGACCCGAAACTGCTGGTCCGCGTGCTCGGCCAGGGGAAGTTCGTGCTCGGTCTCTCCCTCGACGTCCTCGGGTTCGTCGCGCAGATCGTGGCCCTCCACGTCCTGCCGCTGTTCGTCGTGCAGGCCGCGCTCGCCGCGAGCCTCGCCGTGACCGCCGTCTGCGCGCGGTTCCTCGGCGTGCGGCTCGGCCGCCGCGAATGGGTGGCCGTCGGCGTCGTGTGCGCCGGCCTCGCCCTGCTCGGCGCCGCCGCCGAAAGCGAAGGCTCGGACCCGGTCGGGCTCGGCTTCCGGTTGACGCTGATCGGTGCGGTCGCCGTCCTCGCCGCGGCCGGGATCGTCGCGGGCAAGGCGAACCGCCGGATCCGGACGCCGGCGCTCGGGCTCGTCGCCGGGCTGTGCTTCGGCGTCGTCGCGATCGCCGGCCGGATCATCCCCAGCCTCGCGCCGCTCGACCTGCTCACCGACCCCGCGACCTACACCGTCGCGGTCGCCGGCGGGCTGGCGATGCTCTTCTACGCGACGGCGTTGCAGCGCGGGAGCGTGACCACCTCGACCGCGATGATGGTGCTCGGCGAGACGGTGTTCCCGTCATTGGTCGGCGTGCTGGCGCTCGGCGACCGCACCCGGCCCGGCTTCGCGCTGGTCGCCGTCGCCGGGTTCGCCCTCGCCGTGGTGGCCGCGCTCGCGCTGGCCCGGTTCGGCGAACCGGCGACCGAACCGCGGACTGAGACGAAGCCGACCGTGCTCCCGTAACTTCTTTACTTAGACTAGCCTTACCTATCCCAGCTCTGGAGAGGGAGGCGCGGGTGAGCACGACGGGACGGCAGGTCCTCCGCCGGTCGATCGCCGGGCAACGACGATCGGTGGCGCTCGCGGCGCTGCTGACCGCGGGCCACCAAGGCGGCGAAGCGCTGGTCCCGGTGGTGATCGGCGTGGTGATCGACCAGGCCGTCGCGGGCGGCTCGGTGGGCACACTCCTGTTCTGGCTGGCGGTGTTGGGCGTGCTCTTCGCCGCGCTGTCGACCAGCTACCGCCTCGGGGCCCGCTTCGGCGAGCGCGCCGCCGAACGCGCGGCCCACGACCTCCGCCTCGATGTCGGACGCCGGGTGCTGCACCCCGGCGGCGTGGCCGGTTCCGGCACCCTCGCCGGCGAACTGGTGAGCATCGGGACGTCGGACGCCAAACGCGTCGGCACGGTCAACGGCGTCCTGCCCTTCGGCGTCGCCGGGCTGGCCGGGCTGCTGGTCAGCGCCGTCGTGCTGCTCACCATGTCGCTGCCGCTCGGCCTGCTCGTGCTGCTCGGCACGCCGCCGATGCTGTACCTGGCGCACCTGATCGGAAAGCCCCTGGAACGCCGGAGCGAGGCCGAGCAGGAGCGGTCGGCGTTCGCCTCCGGCGTCGCCACCGACCTCGTCGCCGGGCTGCGCGTGCTCAAGGGGGTCGGCGCCGAACGCGCCGCCGTCGCCCGCTACCGGCGGACCAGCCAGGACTCCCTGCGGGCGACGCTGCGCGCGGCCCGCGCCCAGGCCTGGCACAACGGCGCCCTGCTGGCGCTCACCGGGATCTTCATCGCCGTCGTCGCCCTCGTCGGCGGCAACCTCGCCGCGGCCGGCGACATCAGCGTCGGCGACCTGGTCGCCGCGGTCGGGCTCGCGCAGTACCTGATCACGCCGTTCAGCATCTTCTCGTGGGTCAACGGCGAGCTGGCGCAGGGCCGGGCGTCGGCCGCGCGGATCGCCGAAGTGCTGAACGCCGCCCACGCCGTCGGCGCTGGGGACGCGGCACTGCCGGTTCCGGTGGCCGGGCACGTCAAGCTGTCCGCGCTGAACCGCGGCGCCTTGCGCGACGTCGGTTTCGAAGCACGCCCGGGCGAGCTGCTGGGCGTGGTGGCCACCGACCCGGCCGCGGCGACCGACCTCCTGGACTGCCTGGGCCGCGCCGCCGATCCGGCGGGCGGCTCGGTGTCGGTCGACTCGGTCGATCTGTCCACAGTGGATCCCAGCCGGGTCCGCGAGGTGGTGCTGGTCGCGGCGCACGACGCGGACCTGTTCGCCGGGACGGTCGCCGAGAACGTGGCCACCGGGCCGAAGACCGCCGAAGCGATGACCGCGGCCGCCGTCGACGAGGTGGCGAGCGCGCTGCCCGACGGCGTCGCGACCGCCGTCACCGAACGCGGCCGGTCGCTCTCGGGTGGGCAGCGGCAGCGGGTCGCGCTCGCCCGGGCGCTCGCCGCCGACGCGCCGGTGCTGGTGCTGCACGACCCGACGACCGCCGTCGACACGGTCACCGAGGCGCGGATCGCCGCCGGGCTCGCCGAACTGCGGCGCGGCCGCACCACGATCCTCGTGACCACCAGCCCGGCGCTGCTGGCCGCCACCGACCGCGTCGTGCTGCTCGACGACGGGCGGGTCGCGGGCGAAGGCCGGCACGCCGAGCTGGCCGGCCGTCCCGACTACCGAGCGGCGGTGCTGTCTTGACCCGCGAACTCCTCCCCGTGGCCGACGGCCGCCGGATCCGCGCCGTCCTCGGGGAGCTCGCCGGCCGGGCGAAAGGCCGGGCGGCGGCCGCGTTCACGATGCTCGTCGCGGCCACCGCGATCGGCCTGCTGACCGCGCCACTGCTCGGCCGGGTCGTCGACCTGGTCGCCACGCGCCGCCCGGCCACCGAGCTGGTCACGCCGATCGCGGGCCTGGTGCTCGTCGCGGTGGCGCAGGCGGTGGCGACCGCGATCGGCGTGTCGCTGGTGGCGCGGCTGGGCGAGACGATCCTGGCCGAGCTGCGCGAACGCTTCGTCGAACGCGCGCTGGGCCTGCCGCTCGAGCAGCTCGAGCGCGCCGGGTCCGGCGACCTCACCGCCCGCGTGACGAACGACGTCTCGGTGGTCGCCGAGGGCGTCCGGCAGGCGCTGCCCGAGCTGGGGCGGTCGGTGCTGACGGTCGTACTGACGCTCGGCGCGCTGGCCGTCCTGGACTGGCGGTTCCTGCTGGCGGCACTGCTGGCCGTGCCGATCCAGCTGTGGACCGTGCGCTGGTACGTGCCGCGCGCGAAGCCGTTGTACGCGGCCCAGCGCGAGGCGGTCGGCGCGCAACAGCAGCAGCTGCTGGACACCATCGGCGGCGCGAAGACGGTCCGCGCGTTCCGGCTGGCGGACACGCATCTCGAGCGCGTGCGGGACCGGTCCGACGCGGCCGTCTCGCTGGCGTTGCGGGGAATCCGCTTGGTGACGCGGTTCTACGCGCGGCTCAACCTGGCCGAGTTCGTCGGGCTGTCGGCGGTGCTGGCACTCGGGTTCCTGCTGGTGGGCGCGAACGCGGTGACGGTCGGTGTCGCGACGGCGGCGGCGTTGTACTTCCACAGCCTGTTCGGGCCGATCACGACGGCGCTCGCGCTGGTCGACGACGCCCAGGCGGCCGCGGCCAGCCTCGCGCGGCTGATCGGCGTCGCCGACCTGCCGGCCGAGCCGTCGCCCGCGCAGCCGGCACGGCCGGTGGACGCGTCGGTGAAGACGGCGGGCATCGGATACTCCTATGTGGACGGTCATCCGGTGCTGCGGGACGTCGACCTCGGTGTCGCACCCGGCGAACGGGTGGCGCTGGTCGGCGCGAGCGGGGCCGGGAAGACGACGCTGGCCAAGCTGATCGCCGGTATCCACCGCCCGGACACCGGCTCGGTGACCCTCGGCGGGGTGTCGCTGGCCGAGCTGGGGCCGGAGGCCACGCGCCGGGCGGTGGGGCTGATCAGCCAGGAGGTCCACGTCTTCGCGGGCCCGCTGGCCGAGGACCTGCGGCTCGCCCGCCCGTCGGCGACCGACGCCGAGTTGCGGGCCGCGCTGGCCAAGGTGGGCGCGCTGACCTGGGTTTCGTCGCTTCCCTCCGGGCTGGCCACCGTGGTCGGCGAAGGCGGGCACCAGCTGACGGTGACGCAGGCGCAGCAGCTGGCCCTGGTCCGGCTGGTGCTGGCCGACCCGCCGATCGCGATCCTCGACGAAGCCACGGCCGAGGCGGGCAGCGCGGGATCGAAGGTCCTGGAAACGGCGGCCGCGGCGGCCTTGGAGGGTCGCACGGCCCTGGTGGTCGCCCACCGCCTGACCCAGGCGGCGGCGTCCGACCGGATCGTGGTCCTCGACGCGGGTGCGGTCGTGGAGTCCGGAACCCACGAAGACCTGGTCGCCGCCGGTGGTCAGTACGCGAAGCTGTGGGAAGCCTGGTCCGGCCAGCGCGCTTGACGCCGGTGCCGGCCGATCCCGGCCGGCACCGTGGTCGAACAGGTCAGGCGACGGCGAGGCTCCACTTCTGCCAATTCGCCAGGGAAGTGCGCTCGTAAGTCGTGATGTCGTTGGTGCGCGGCGTGAGGTAGTTGCCGCCGGCGACGTTGCGCACCCGGACCGTGCCGATCAGGTCCGGCTCGATCCGCCACTGCTGCGCCGGGTCGTTCGAAGCGCAGGCACTCACCAGATCGACGCGTGGCAGTCCGGACGCTCCGGTGCGCAGGCAAGTGCCGGACGCGAGGTTGCGCAGCTGAACCACGCCGTCGCCCAGCTCGACCCGCTGGAACTTCTGTTCCACCGCAGCGGTGCAGGCCGGCAACTGCACGGCGGTGCCACTGGCGGCGGCGCACTTGTGCTCCGACACGCTCTTGAGCTGGACGACCTGGCCGCTGGTATCGGCCGGCGGAGCCGGCGCGTCACCGGTGACGCTGACCTGCCACCGCTGGTGGTCCCGGCCGTTCGCGTCCTGCAGGAACACGCCGAAGTTGTCGTACAGGTACGTATCGGCCACCTGGCCCGTCTTGGCTTTCGTCAGCTTCTCGCCGCCGAGCACCCAGTACTGATCCTCGTTCTCGTCGTCGCATTCGAAGCGGACGAGGTTGTTGAGGCCCTCCACACAGGTTCGGTCGCCGAGGTTGCGGAGCATCACCTTGTCGCCGTCCACGCGGATCCGCTCCCACTGCTGGGTTTCCGCGCCGGTGCAGTCCGCTACGGTCACCCAGGCATAGGTCGGCGCCCCGACGGCAAGACATTTGCCCAAGGCGACATTCTTGATTTCGATCGTCTGATTGGTTTCCGCCATCGCGGGAGCCGTGACTCCCATTCCCATTGTCACTGCTGCCGCGATGACGGCGAAGATGCGAGATGCGATTTTCACCCGGCGGACGATACCGATCCTGCAAGACAGGGGGACACCGAATTAATGGTGCCGGGGCTGAATGGAGGACACGCCGGAAGCCGACCGGCTTCCGGCGTGCCGTGCGGGAGGTGGTCAGGCGTCCATGGCGTCGGCCAGGGACTTGGGACGCATGTCCGTCCAGTTCGCTTCCACGTGGTCCAGGCACGCCTGGCGGGACGACGGGCCGAAGGTGACCGTCCAGCCGGCCGGGACGTCGGTGGACTCCGGCCACAGGCTGTGCTGGTTCTCGGCGTTCACCAGGACCAAGTACGTGCCGTCGGGGTCTTCGAACGGGTTGGTCATCGCGGGCCTCCTCAGGCGGTGATGTCCGTGCGGGCGCCCTTGACCAGCGCGGTCAGCTTCTGGATGACCGGCGTGGCGAGCAGGTGGTTGAAGCGCGGCTCGGCCGACCAGTCGCCGAGCTGGTTCGCCTTGACCGCGGGCAGCTGGTTCCAGGTCGGGAACTGCGTCATCTGGGCACGCGGCAGGGCGTACGAGCGCGAGTCGGTCAGGATCAGGTCCGCCGGGTACTTGCCCGCCTGCTCCCAGGACAGCTGCTCCCAGTAGTCCTCGCTGCCGCCGCCGGAGACGATGTCCAGGCCGAGTTCGCGGTAGTACGCGAGGTCGGCGAAGAAGTCCGGCTTCGCGATGTACAGGCCGTCCTTGTCGCCGTACAGCACCAGGACCTTGAGCCCGGCCTTCTCCTTCGCCGCCGCACGCAGGTCCTCCGACGCCTTCTCGAAGTCGGCCTTGGCCTTCTGCATGGTGTCCGAGTTCGCGTCGCCACCCAGCGCGACGGCCAGCTGCGCGTAGCGCTCGATCACCTTGGGCAGCGTGACCTTGTATTCCGAGAGCGCGACGATCGGGGCGATCTGCTGCACCTTGGGGCCGAGGTCGTCGGTGAGCACCCACATGTCCGTCGGCTTGGTGCCGGTCAGGCCGGTGACGACCAGGTCCGGCTTGAGCGCGGCGAACTTCTCCATGCTGAAGTCGTCCCAGGCGTTGCCGATCGAGGTGACGGCGTTCAGGTCGATGTTGCCGGCCTGGATCTCCTTGCCGCCGGCGGCCGTCTTCTGCGGGCCGAACACGCCGGCCGGGCGGACGCCGTAGTCCCAGAGCGCCGCGGCCGAGCTGGCGTAGGCCACCACCCGCGCCGGACGCTGGTCACGCGAAGCCTTCTGACCGCGGTCGTCGGTGAACTCCCACGGGCCGGAAGAGCCGGCCGCCGGCTTGCCGCCGCTGCCGCACGCGGTGAGGGCCGCGGCGGCCGCAACGCCGCCCGCCCCGATCAGGAAACCACGCCGGCTGAGCCCGGCAGCTTGGAACACGGACATGACTCCCTCTCGCAGAGCTTTAGGATAGGCACACCTTATTTAGGGCAGCCTCTCAAAAGCAACTGTCCGGACCGCGCTGTGTCAACGCCCACGGCCGGACAGCTGCGCGGAAGCACCGGGCACCGGCTCGGCCGGGTCGTGTCCCAGGTGGACCTGCCGGTTGTCCGCGTCCACGTGCACCACCCGCGGCCGGTGCCCGGCGCGCTCGGCTTCCGCGACCTGGGCGTAGGTGATGATGATGACGAGGTCACCGGGGTGCACGAGGTGCGCGGCCGCACCGTTGACGCCGATCACGCCGGAGCCCGGTTCGCCGGTGATGGCGTAGGTCTCCAGCCGGGCGCCGTTGGTGATGTCGACGACCTGGACGCGTTCGCCCTCGACGATGTCCGCGGCGGCCATCAGGTCCGCGTCGATGGTCAGCGAGCCGACGTAGTGCAGGTCGGCCTGGGTGACGGTGGCGCGGTGGATCTTGGCGTTCATCAGGGTGCGGTGCACGTCTACTCCGGGTCTCGGGTCACAGGGTCTTTTTCGGGGGCTCCGGGTGGCGGAGCCCCCGGCCCGGGGCGAAGCCCCGGTTCAACAGAGCGGCGAGGCCCGCCGCGGTGGGGGTACGGAAGAACTCGGCGATGGGCAGCTCGGTCCCGAGCCGTTCGGTGATCCGGTTGCGCAGGACCACCAGCAGCATCGAGTGGCCGCCGAGGGTGAACAGTTCGTCGTCGGCGCCGACCGCGGCGATGTCCAGCACCTCCGCGAAGATCTCGCAGAGGGCCTTCTCGAGCGGCGTCTCCGGCGCCCGGCCGCGAGCCGCGACCTCGGGCACCGGCAGCGCCGCCTTGTCCAGCTTCCCGTTGGGCGTCACGGGGAACGCGTCCAGTGGGACGATCGCCGCGGGCACCATGTACTCCGGCAGCGTCCGGGCAGCGAACTCGCGCAGCCGCGCGGGATCCGCGGTCGCCGGGGTGACGTAGGCGACCAGCCGCTTGTCCCGGTCCTCGCGGACGACGACCAGGGCCTGCGCGACGTCGTCGTGGCGGGTCAGGGCCGTCTCGATCTCGCCCGGTTCGATCCGGAAGCCGCGGAGCTTGACCTGGTCGTCGGTGCGGCCGAGGTACTCGAGCTGCCCGTCCGGCCGCCACCGCACGAGGTCGCCGGTGCGGTACATCCGCTCCCCCGCCGGTCCGAACGGATCGGCGACGAACCGGTCCGCGGTGAGCCCCGGCCGCCCGTGGTAGCCGCGGGCCAGCCCGGCGCCGGCCAGGTACAGCTCGCCCGGCACGCCCGCCGGGACCGGCGAAAGACCGCTGTCGAGGACGTACGCGCGGGTGTTGTGCACCGGCCGCCCGACCACCGGCCGGTCGGCGTCGCCGAAGCGGCCGACCAGGGCGTCCACCGTGGTCTCGGTGGGGCCGTAGAGGTTGTACGCCGCCGTGCCCGGCATCGACGACAACGTCTCCCACAGCGTCTGCGAAACGGCTTCGCCGCCGACGCCGACCACGCCGAGGGCGCACCGGCCGTCCGCGATCACCCCGGCCGCGGCCAGCTGCGCGAAGTGCGACGGCGTGAGTTCGAGGAAGTCGAGCCCTCGTTCGCGGACCACCGCCGCCAGGCGGTCCGGGTCGCGGCGGGTGTCGTCGTCGACGACGTGCACCTCGTGCCCGTCGAGCAGCCACAGCTGCGGCTGCCAGGACGCGTCGAAGAAGAACGCCCACGCGTGCCCGACCCGCAGCCGCCGTCCCCCCACCGCGGCGACAGCCGGGCGGTACAACGTCTCGCGGTGGCTGTGGAACAGGTTCACCAGCCCGGAGTGCGGGATGACGACACCCTTGGGCTTGCCGGTGGACCCGGACGTGTAGAGCACGTACGCCGGGTTCGCGGGCGACGGCGGGGTCAGCGCCGCGTCACTGTCCACAATGTCCTCGACGAACAGAGCGCCCGGGACAAGGAAATCGAGCGAACGGCTCGTGAGCACCAGCGCGGGATCGGCGTCGGCGAGGATCGCCGAAATCCGGTCCAGGGGCTGGTCCGGGTCGATCGGCAGGTAGGCCGCGCCGGTCTTGAACACGCCGAAGATCGCCTCGACGACCGCTGCCGACCGCGGCAGGACCAGCGCCACGACCTTCTCCGGACCCGCACCCTCGGACGCGAGCCACCGGGCGAGGCGGTCGGTCCGCGCGGCGAACTCCGCGAACGTGACGCTCGAAGACGCGTCGCTCAGCGCGGTCGCGTTCGGGGTCGCCGCCACCTGGGCGGCCAGCCGGTCCACGACCGTCGGCGCCGGGAGCGTCAGCGGCGCCCCGGCACCCCAGTCGCGCAGAATCCGGTCTCGCTCACCGGGATCGAGGACGTCGATCCGGCTCAGCGGCCGGTCCGGGTCCGCGACGACCGCCGCCATCACCCGGACGAGGCGCTCGGTGAGCGCCCGGGCCGTCGGCTCGTCGAACAGGTCGAGGCTGAACTCGAGGTCGCCGTCGATGCCCTCGGCCGTCTCGACCAGGTCGAACGACAGGTCGAACTTCGCCTGCCGCAGCCCGGTGTCCCGGTAGGCCGCGGCCAGCCCGAGCAGCCGTTCCGGCTCCGAACCGGAGTGGTAGACCGCCAGCATGACCTGGAACAGCGGGTGCCGGGCCAGCGACCGGGGCGGGTTGAGCAGCTCGACGAGGTGCTCGAACGGCAGGTCCTGGTGGGCGTAGGCGGCCAGGTCGGCTTCGCGGACGCGGTCCAGGAGCTCGCGGAACGTCGGATCTCCGCCGGTGTCGGTCCGCAGGACGAGGGTGTTGACGAAGAATCCCGCGAGGTCCTCCAGCGCGTGGTCCGAGCGGCCGGCCACCGGGGTTCCCAAGGGGATGTCGGTGCCCGCACCGAGCCGGGTCAGCAGGGTGGCCAGCACCGCCTGCAGGACCATGAACGTGCTGGTGTCACTGCGGTGGGCCAGCTCCCGGAGTCCGCTGTGGACGGAAGCGGGCACGGTGAACGGCACGGCGGCGCCCCGGCCGGTCGTGCGCGCCGGACGCGGCCGGTCGGCCGGGAGCGCCAGCTCGTCGGGGATGCCCGCGAGGGTGTCCCGCCAGAACGCCGCCTGCCGGCCGAGGAGGCTGTCCGGATCGTCGGCACGGCCGAACATCTCCCGCTGCCACAGCGTGTAGTCCGCGTACTGCACCGGCAAGGGAGTCCACTGTGGACGCTCACCGCGCCGCCGGGCCGCGTACGCGGTGTCGAGGTCCCTCTTCAACGGCGGCAGCGACCAGCCGTCACCCGCGATGTGGTGCACCAGCAGCACGAACACGTGCCGGTCCGGCCTGGCCGAGATGAGCGTCGCCCGGATCGGGATCTCGGCGTCGAGGGTGAAGCAGTACGACGCCGCGGCGGTGACGCGCTCGTCGAGGTCGGCAGCCGTCTCGGTGACCAGCACCGGGTCGGCCCGATCGAGCACGACCTGCCGGGGCGTGCCCTGCTCCTCGACCAGGAGCGTCCGGAGCACTTCGTGGCGCGCCACGACGTCACCCAAAGCGGCCCGCAGCGCGTCGGTGTCGACCGGGCCGGTCAACTCCCAGGCCCAGGGGATGTTGTAGGTCGCGGACGGCCCGTCGAGGCGGTCGAGGAACCACAGCCGCTGCTGCGCGAACGACAGCGGCAGGACGTCCGGCCGCTCGGCCCGGACCAGCGCCGGACGGCGGCCCCGGCCCGGGTCCAGCGCTTCGGCGAGCCGGGCCGGCGTGGGCGCGTCGAACACCGCCCGGAGCGGCACCTCGACGCCGAGCAGCGCGCGGATCCGGCTGACCAGCCGCGTCGCCAGCAGCGAGTGCCCGCCGAGGGCGAAGAACCCGTCGTCCGGGCCGACCGAGGGCACGCCGAGGACGTCCGCGAACAGTTCGCACAACGCCTGTTCGGCGGGCGTCCGCGCGGCCCGTCCCGACGTCCGGATCTCCGGGTCGGGCAGGGCGGCGCGGTCGAGCTTGCCGTTGGCGTTCACCGGCAGCTCGGGCAGGACGACGATCGCCGACGGCACCAGGTACTCCGGCAGCCGCGCGGCGAGCGACGCCCGCAGCGCCACCGGGTCGCCCGAGGGCGCCACATACGCGATCAGCCGGTCTTCCCGGGCGAGCACGGCCGCGCGCGCCACCGACGCGTCGGCCGTCAGCGCGGCTTCCACTTCACCGGGCTCGACGCGGAACCCGCGGATCTTGATCTGCTGGTCGGCGCGGCCGAGGAAGTCCAGTGCCCCGTCGGCGCGGCGGCGGACGAGGTCGCCGGTCCGGTACATCCGCTCCCCCGGCTCGAACGGCGAGGCGACGAACCGTTCGGCGGTGAGCGCCGGCCGTCCCAGGTAACCCCGCGCGAGTCCGGCGCCCGCGAGGTACAGCTCGCCGCGGACGCCCGGCGGCACCGGCCGCAACGCCGCATCGAGGACGTACGCCCGGGTGTTCGCGACCGGCCGCCCGATGGCCACCGGGCCGCAGACCTGGGCCAGGCTGTCGCCCGCGACTTCCGAACAGCCGTAGAGGTTGACCAGCTTCGCCGACGGCCAGCGGGCCGCGACCTTCTCGGCAAGGACGTTCGAAAGCGGTTCGCCGCTGGTGATCCACGTGGTCACCGAGTCGAACGCGCCGGCCGGGGCGTCCTCGGCGAAGGTGTCGAGAAGGCTCGGGACGACGGTGAGCACCTGGGTGCCGGACTCGCGCACCAACGCGGCGAGCGCCATCGGGTCGGTGGCCGTCACGTCGTCGGCGAGGACCACCGGGTCGCCCGCCACCAGGCCGCCGAGCAGCTCGGTCGAGCCATCGATGAACGTCAACGCGCTCTTCGCCACGCGCACGCCGGGCCCGAGCGCCGAACGGCCCCAGTGCAGCCGGTTGGCCAGGGCTCGCTGGGTCCCGGCGACGGCCTTCGGGCGGCCGGTGGAGCCCGACGTGAAGATCACGTACGCCGGGTGGTCCGGGCCGATCGGCGGCCAGGCGGGGTCCGGCCCGGTGTCCCCCGGCCGGACGAGCCGCTCCCCGAAGCCGTCCTCCGCGACGACCAGGTGCGGAGCCGCGTCCGCGAGCATGAGATCGAGGCGTTCCGCGGGGTGGTTGAGGTCCAGGGGCAGATACGCGGCTCCGGTCTTGAGCACCCCCAGCAGCGCGACGACCAGCTCCACCGACCGCGGCAGCGCGACCGCGACCACCCGTTCCGGTCCCGCTCCCCGCGCCAGCAGCGCCCGGGCGAGGGCCGTGGCCCGCGTGTCCAGTTCGGCGTAGGTGAGCCGCTCGGCGCCGAACACCAAGGCGAGAGCGTCCGGTGTCCGCGTGACCTGGGCGGCGAACAGCCCGGCGGGCGTCTCCGCGGGCAGCGGTGTCGCGGGGTCGGCGGCGAGCTGGTCGCGCTCGGCGCCGGTGAGCAGGTCGACGGCGCCGATCCGCGTGTCCGGGTCGGCGACGACGGCGGCCAAGAGCGTCCGCAGCCGCTCCAGGATCGCCTCGACACTCGCGCGGTCGAAGACATCGCTGTTGTACTCGGCCGTGCCGCGGATCCCGGCCTGGTGCCCGGGCCGCTCGCCGACGAAGAACGTCAGGTCGGCGCGGGCGGTGCCGGTGCGGACGGGCTCCTCCGCGACGGTGAGGCCCGGCAGCGCGAGGTCGGCGACGGCGTTGTTCTGCCAGGCGAGCATGGTCTGGAACAGCGGGTGGTGCGCCAGCGACCGGGCCGGGTTGAGCGCCTCGACCAGCCGCTCGAACGGGACGTCCTGATGGGCGTAGGCGTCGAGGCTGCGGTCCCGCACCCGGGCGACGAGGTCGCGGAACGACGGGTCGCCGCCGGTGTCGACGCGCAGCACCAGGGTGTTGACGAAGAACCCGACGAGCTCGTCGAGCGCGGCGTCGGTGCGGCCGGCGATGGACGTGCCGAGCGGGATGTCGGTGCCCGCGCCGAGCCTGGTGAGCACCGCGGTGAGCCCGGCGTGCACGACCATGAACACGCTCGCGCCGCAGGCGCGGGCCAGCTCGACGAGTCCACTGTGGAGTCCGGCGTCCCAGCCGAAGGCGAACTGCTCGCCGCGGTAGGACGCTTCCGCCGGGTGCGGCCGGTCGGTGGGCAGCTCGATCCGCTCCGGCAGGCCCGCGAGAGTTTCGCGCCAGTAGGCCAGCTGCGGTTCGATCACCGGCTCGCCGAGGACGTCCCGCTGCCACAGCGTGTAGTCCGCGTACTGCACCGGCAACGGCGTCCACTGTGGAGCTTCCCCGGCCTGGCGGGCGGTGTAGGCCGTCGCGAGGTCGCGCCACAGCGGCGCGGTCGACCAGCCGTCCGAGGCGATGTGGTGGAACACCAGCACCAGGACGTGTTCGCGGACGCCGAGGCGGAGCAGCTGCGCCCGCAGCGGGATCTCCGACTCGAGCTCGAACACCGTCGCGGCCGCTTCGGACACCGCGTCGGCGAGCGTGGCCTCGGTGACCGCGCGGACCGGCAGCGGGATCGTGACGTCGCCGAGGACGAACTGCCGGGCCTCCCCGTCGATCTCGGGGAAGACCGTGCGCAGTGCCTCGTGGCGTTCGACCACATCGGACAAGGCCGTGCGCAGCGCGTCGACGTCGAGGGCGCCGCTCAGCCGGACCGCCGTCGGCATGTTGTACGTCGCCGACGGGCCTTCCAGGCGGTGCAGGAACCACAGCCGCTGCTGGGCGAACGACAGCGGCAGCACGTCCGGACGCGGGTCGGCGCGCACCAGCGCGGGCCGGGCGGGCGAAGCGCCCGACGTGGCCAGCAGAGCGGCCAGCCCCGCCACCGTCGGCGTCTCGAACACCGATCGCACCTGCAGTTCGACGCCGAACACCGCGCGCAGCCGGGCGACCAGCCGGGTCGCCATCAGCGAATGCCCGCCGAGGGCGAAGAAGTCGTCGTCGACGCCGATCGACGCCGTGTCGAGGACCTCGGCGAAGAGCCCGCAGAGGACTTCTTCGACCGGCGTCCGCGGAGCCCGGCCGGCCGTGGCCGCCTGCTTGTCGGGGCTCGGCAGGGCGCGCCGGTCCAGCTTTCCGGAAGCCAGCAGCGGGAGCCGGTCCAGCAGCACGATCGCCGACGGCACCATGTACTGCGGCAGCCGGTCGCGGACGTGCGCCCGCAGCGCCGCCACCAGCGCGTTCGCGTCCCGCTGCCCGGCCGGGTGGTTGCCCAGCGCGTCGAGGGCGGCCCGGACCGGGTGGCCCCGGTGGATCCGGGTGGGCTCGCCCGTGGTGAACACGGCTTCCAGCTCGCCCGCGTCCGCGGTGAGGGTGGCGTACACGCGATAACCGTGACGGCCGCCGAGGTCGTGCAGGGCCTCGGGGTCCACTCCGGACCGATCCTCCAGAGAGGACAGTGCCGTCCCGGCGTCGCCCGCGGCCAGCGCGGTGACGGCGGCGAGTTCACCGGACAGCCTGGCGTCGGGCACGCCGGTCACGCGCAGCCGGGCCGGGTGCGCGGCCAGCAGCCGGTCCAATTCGCCGACGGACTCGAAGGGCACGACCTGCTCGGCGGCCGCGGCCGGTTTCGGGGCCTTCCGCAGGACGACGTCGTAGCGGTGCCGGGTCAGCTCGTTGTGCGCGTGGCCGCGCTTGACCCACAGGTCGACGTCGTCGAAGCCGTCGAGAGCCAGCGCCGTGAAGAAGCCCGGGTCCAGGACCAGCTCGCCCTCGCGAGCGATCGCCTGGTCCACCGCGGCGACGTCCCGACGGCCGTGGCGCAGCTCGGTCGCGGTCCGGAAGGCCCGCAGCGAGTGGAGGTTCCGGATGTCGCCGAGGAAGATCACGCCCCCCGGCCGGACGTGGGCCGCGGCCGTGCGGAGGACTTGGGCGAGGTAGCCGACGCTCGGGAAGTACTGGGCGACGGAGTTGATGATCACCGTGTCGAAGTCCGGCAGTTCGCCCAGGTCGTGGGCGGGCCGCGCGGCGAGGTGGACCTTGGCCGCGAACGGCGTCGCCGCGAGTTCCCGCCGCAGGTTGGCGATGGCCTGCTCGGACAGGTCGACGCCCCAGTACTCCTCGGCGTCCGGGGCGATCCGCGACAGGATCAGGCCGCTGCCGACGCCGATCTCCAGGACGCGCTTCGGCCGCAGGGACCGGATCCGGTCGATCGTCGCCGCGTGCCACTCGCGCATCTCGTCCCGGGGGATCTCCGAGCCGTCGTAGCTGGAGTTCCAGCCGGTGAAGTTCTCCTCCAGCCCACCGGACGCCGCTTCGGTGAAGACGTTCTCGTGCAGCTCGCGCCACTCGCCGACGTGGTCCAGTTCCGCTTCTTCGTCCCGCCCGGCCGACGGCACGGCGTAGGCGATGAGCCGCCCGTCCCGGGCGACGACGACGGACTGCCCGACGCCCGGGTGCTCGGCCAGCACGGACTCGATTTCGCCGAGTTCGATCCGGTAGCCGCGGATCTTGACCTGGTCGTCGGCCCGGCCCAGGAACACCAGCCGCCCGTCCGGCAGCCATTTGACCAGGTCACCCGTGCGGTAGAGGCGCCCGCCCGAACCGGACGGGTCCGCGACGAACCGCTCCGCCGTCAGCCCCGGCCGCCCGAGATACCCCCGCGCCAGACCGCTTCCCGCGAGGTACAGCTCCCCCACCACGCCGGGCGGGACCGGCCGCAACCCGGCGTCGAGCACATACGCCCCGGTCCCGGGATCGGGGATGCCGATCGGGACGACCGTCGCGTCCGCCAGCTCGGCCGGGTCGCTCTCCCCCAGCGTCGAGTTGGTGGTCGCCTCGGTCGGGCCGTAGGCGTTGAACATCCGCCGCCCGGGCGCCCAGCGGCGCACCAGCTCCGGCGACACGCGCTCGGTCCCCGCGAGCAGCACGCTGTCCCGCGGCAGGTCGAGGTCCGCCGGCAGGGCGTCGAGCAGGGCGGGCGGCAGGATCATGAAGTCGACGCCGTGGGCGTGCGCGTACTCGGTCAGCGCCGCGCCCGCGACCCGCCGCTCGGCCGGGACCACGACCAGGCGCCCGCCCGAGAGCAGGCCGAGGCAGAGGTCCCAGAACGCGACGTCGAAACTCGGCGAGGCGAACTGCAGCACCCGGCTGTGCGGGCCGACGCCGAAGCGTTCGACCTGGGTGGCGACCAGTTTCGCGACGCCGGAGTGCTGGAGGACGACGCCCTTCGGCCGCCCCGATGAGCCGGACGTGTAGATCACGTACGCCGCGTTCTCCGGCGTGATCGTGACCTGCGGGTCCGCTGTGGACATTCCGGCGAGCGTCACGTCGTCCAGGAGGACCCGGGGCAGGGCCGCGGGCAGCTTCGCCTCGACGTCCCGGGTCGTCACCACGCAGACCGGGGCCGCGTCCTCGACCATGTAGGCGACGCGGTCGCCGGGGTAGTCGACGTCGATCGGCAGGTAGGCGGCACCGGCCTTGAGCACCGCCAGCTCAGCGATGATCATCTCCACCGAGCGCGGCACGGCCAGCGCGACGACCCGCTCCGGTCCGGCGCCGCGGGAGTTCAGCAGGTGCGCGAGGCGGTTGGCGCGGGCGTTCACCTCGGCGTAGGTCAGCTCGACGTCCTCGAACACGAGCGCCACCGCATCGGGGGTCTCGGCGACGCGGCGGGCGAACAACCCGGGGAACGTCTCGGTGCCCGCCGGTTCGAGCGATCCGGCCCAGGCGGTGAGTACCCGGTCGCGCTCGTCCCCGTCGAGGAGGTCGAGGGCGCCGACCGGGCGGTCGGGCTCGGCCAAGGCCGCGCGCAGCAGGACCTCGAGACGGCGCAGGATCCCCTCCGCGCTCGCGTGGTCGAAGACGTCGGCGTTGAACTCCAGGACGCCGGCGATCCCGGCGTCGCGCTCGGTCAGCGAGATCGAGAGGTCGAACTTCGACGTCCCGGTGGTCACCGGGATCTCCGTGACGGCCAGGCCGGGCAGCGTCACGTCGGCGCGGGCGTTGTTCTGCCCGGCGATCATGACCTGGAACAGCGGGTGGTAGGACAGCGACCGCGCCGGGTTGAGCACTTCGACCAGGCGCTCGAACGGCACGTCCTGGTGGGCGTAGGCGTCGAGGTTGCGTTCGCGGACCCGGGCGAGCAGTTCGCGGAAGGTCGGCTCGCCGCCGGTGTCGACGCGCAGGACCAGGGTGTTGACGAAGAAGCCGACGAGGTCGTCCAAGGCCGGGTCGGTGCGGCCGGCGATGGGCGAGCCGATCGGCACGTCGGTGCCCGCACCGAGGCGCGTGAGCAGGGCGGCGAGGGCCGCGTGCACGACCATGAACACGCTCGCGCCGCTCTCGCGGGCCAGTTCGGCCAGCCCCGCGTGGAGGCCGGCGTCCCAGGTGAAGGTGTGCAGCTCGCCGCGGAAGGTCGCGGTCGCCGGGTGCGGCCGGTCCAGGGGCAGCTCGATCCGGTCCGGCAAGCCGTCGAGGGCCGTCCGCCAGTAGTCCAGCTGGCCGCTCAGCACGCTGTCCGGGTCGTCTTCACGGCCGAGCAGATCCCGTTGCCACAGCGTGTAGTCCGCGTACTGCACCGGCAGCGGCGTCCACTGTGGAGCTTCCCCGGCCCGGCGGGCGGCGTAGGCCGTGGCGATGTCGCGCCACAGCGGGGCCATGGACCAGCCGTCGGAGGCGATGTGGTGGAACACCAGGGCGAAGACGTGCTCGCGGGCGCTGAGCCGCAGCAGCTCCGCGCGCACCGGCACCTGCCGCTCCAGATCGAACGACCCGCGGACCAGCCCGGTCAGGGCCTCGTCGAGGTCCTCGACTTCGCGCACCGGCAGGTCGACCTCCCCGGCCGGGAGGATGTCCTGATAGGGCACGCCGTCCCGCTGCGGGAACCGGGTCCGCAGTGCTTCGTGCCGGGCGACCACATCGGACAGCGCGCGGCGCAACGCGTCGACGTCGAGGGCGCCTTCGAGACGCATGATCAGCGGGACGTTGTAGGTGGCCGACGGCCCTTCGAGGTGGTGCAGGAACCACAGCCGCTGCTGGGCGCCGGACAGCGGGACGAGGTCCGGCCGGCGCGCGGGGACCAGGGGCGGCCGCGCGGTGCCGCGGGCGGTGGCGAGTACCTCGGCCAGGCCCGCCGGGGTGGGCGTCTCGAAGACCGCCCGCACTTCGAGCTCGGCGTTCAAGGCGGTGCGGACGCGGGCGATCAGCCGCGTGGCCAGCAGTGAATGGCCGCCGAGGGCGAAGAAGCTGTCGTCCGGGCCGACCCGCGGCAGGCCGAGGACATCGGCGAACAGCGCGCACAGCTCCCGTTCGACCGGGGTGCGCGGTTCGCGGGCCGACACGGCTGCGCTCCGGTCCGGGGCCGGGAGCGCGCGGCGGTCGAGCTTGCCGTTCGCCGTCACGGGCAGCGCGTCGAGCACGACGATCGCCGACGGCACCATGTGCTCGGGCAGCCGGCCGGCGGCCAGGGCGCGCAGGTCCGCGGGCAGGGCGGTGCTGCGGCGCGAGCGCCGGGGATTGCCGGTGTAGGACAGGATCGGGTCCGGGCCGGGACGGAACGCGCCGGCCGGGTCACCGCTGGTGAACAGGACGTCGACCGAGCCGTCGCCGGCCGCGGACCAGGTGACGACCGCACCCAGCTCGTACCAGTCTTCGGGGTTCACCCCGTCGGTGATCCGCCCGTTGGGGACGCCTTCGACGCGCAGGCCGTCGCGAATCCGCGCGACCACCTCCTCCACAGTGGACACATCGGTGCCCCAGTTCAGCGTCTCGGCCCGAAGCGGCTCGACGGTTCCCGGACGCAGGACGACGTCGTAGCGGTACTGGGTCAGTTCGTTGATCGCGCGGCCGCGCTTGACCCGGATGTCCGCGGCGACCCCGTCCAGGCCCGCGAAGAACTCCGGCGCCACCAGGAGTTCCTTCTCGCGCAGCAGCCGTTGTTCGACGTCACCGCCGCGCGCCTCGGCCACCGCCTTGTGGAACGCCCGGACCTGACGCAGGTCGCGGACGTCCCCGACGAAGAGCGAGCCCCCCGGTGCCAGGAGGTCCAGGGCCTTGCGCACCACATCCAGGAGGTACGTCCCGCTCGGGAAGTACTGGACGACGGAGTTGAGCACGATCGTGTCGAAGAACTCCGGCGGCAGGCCGGAGACGTCGGCGGCGTCGCCGGTGCGCAGTTCGACGCGCTCGGCGAGCACCGGATCGGCCGCGACCCGCTCGCCCAGCGAAGCGATGACCTCGGCGGAGAAGTCCGTGCCCCAGTAGGCCTCGCAGTGCGGGGCCAGCTCGGTCAGCAGCAGGCCGCTGCCGACGCCGATTTCCAGGACCCGCCGCGGGTTCAGGTCGCGGATCCGGGTGACGATCGCGTCGCGCCACTCGCGCATCTCCGCGCGGGGGATCGGCTCACCGGCGTAGCTGGAGTTCCAGCCCGCGAACTCGTCGCGGTCGCCCGAGTACATCGAGTCGTACAGCTCGCGCCACTCGCCGACCTGCGCGGCCTCCTCCCCGGCCGAACCGGCGGTATCTGCGGGGACGACGTACCCGACCAGGCGGACGTCGCCGGGGCGGTCCTCGCGGGCGACGACGACGGCGTGGGCGACGTCGTCGTGGGTGGCCAGGGTCGCGGCGATCTCCCCGGGTTCGACGCGGAAGCCGCGGATCTTGATCTGCTCGTCGCCGCGGCCCAGGAACTCGAGGACGCCGTCGGGGCGGAAGCGGGCGAGGTCGCCGGTGCGGTACATCCGGGCGCCAGGCGCGCCGAAGGGGTCGGCGACGAACCGCTCGGCGGTGAGCCCGGCCCGGCCGAGGTAGCCGCGGGCGAGCTGGACGCCGGCCAGGTACAGCTCACCGGGGGTACCCGGCGGGACCGGACGCAGGCCGGCGTCGAGGACGTAGGTGCGGGTGTTCCACACCGGACGTCCGATGGGGACGGAAGTGTCCTCGGTGGACGTCCGATGGGCGGTGACGTCCACCGAGGCTTCGGTCGGGCCGTACAGGTTGTGCAGCTCGGCGGCCAGGACTCGGCCGAACTGCGCGACGGCGTCCGGGGGTAGGGCCTCGCCACTGCACAGCACCCGGCGCAGGCTCGTGCACTCCCCCGCCGCCGGCTCCTGGAGGAAGACCTGGAGCATCGACGGGACGAAGTGGACGGTCGTGATGGCCCGGTCGCGGATCAGCCGGGCGAGGTAGGCGGGGTCCTTGTGCCCGTCCGGCCGGGCGAGCACCTCGGTGGCGCCGGTGATCAGCGGCCAGAGGAACTCCCACACCGAGACGTCGAAGCTGGACGGCGTCTTCTGCAGCACCCGGTCGCCGGTGGTCAGGCCGTACTCGGCCTGCATCCACAGCAGCCGGTTCACGATCCCGGCGTGCGGGACGACCACGCCCTTCGGCCGGCCCGTCGAGCCGGAGGTATAGATGACGTACACCGGGTTCTCCGGCCGCGGCACGACCTCCAGGGGCGCGTCCGGAACTCCGGCCAGGGTCTCCGGGTCGTCCAGGAGCAGGGCGCCCGGGACGGCGGTGTCCGCGACGGCCAGCACCAGTGCCGGGTCGGCGTCTTCGAGCATGAACGCGATGCGGCCGGCCGGGTAGCCGGGGTCGAGCGGCAGGTAGGCCGCGCCCGCCTTGAGCACGGCGAGGATCGCCGTGACCAGGTGCGTCGAGCGGGGCAGCGCCAACGCGACCACCCGCTCCGGCCCGGCGCCCCGCGCGGCCAGCACGCGGGCCAGGCGGTCGGAGACGGCGTCGAGCTCGGCGTAGGTGAGTTCTTCGTCCTCGAACACCAGCGCGGGGTGGTCCGGGGTCCGCGCGACCTGAGCGGCGAACAGCTCGGGGACGGTGACCGCCGGGACGTCCTCGACGGCCCCTGACCAGGTCCGTTCGAGGCCGTCGCGCTCGGCCGCGGTGAGCACGTCGAGGGACCCGAGGCGGCGGTCCGGGGCGGCGGCGACCTGGCGGAGCAGGGTTTCCAGGCGGTCGAGGACGCCGGTCACGGTGGCGCGGTCGAACACCTCGGCGTTGAACTCGGCTTGGCCGTGCAGGCCGTCGGCGCGCTCGGTGAAGGAGAACCAGAGGTCGAACTTGGCCGTGCCGGTGCCGACGGGCCGCTCGGTCACGGTGAGGCCGGGCAGTGCGACGCCGGTGCCGGGGGTGTTCTGCCAGGCGAGCATGGTCTGGAACAGCGGGTGGTGGGCCAGCGACCGGGCCGGGTTGAGCGCCTCGACCAGCCGCTCGAACGGGACGTCCTGGTGGGCGTAGGCGTCGAGGCTGCGCTCGCGCACCCGGGCCACGAGGTCGCGGAACGTCGGGTCGCCGCCGGTGTCGACGCGCAGCACCAGGGTGTTGACGAAGAACCCGACGAGGTCGTCGAGCGCGGCGTCGGTGCGGCCGGCGATCGGGGTGCCGATCGGGATGTCGGTGCCCGCGCCGAGCCGCGTGAGCAGCGCCGCCAGGCCCGCGTGCACGACCATGAACGGGCTGGCCCCGCACGCGCGGGCCAGGTCGGCGAGCCCGGCCTGGAGCCCGGCGTCCCAGGTGAAGGTGAAGAACCCGCCGCGGTAGGCGGAGGCCGGCGGGTGCGGCCGGTCGAGCGGCAGCGGGATCCGGTCGGGCAGGCCGGCGAGGGCTTCCCGCCAGTAGCCGAGCTGGGCGGTCTCTTCGGCGGCGAGGAGATCGCTTTGCCAGAGCGTGTAGTCCGCATACTGTACGGGCAAGGGCGTCCACTGTGGAACCTCGCCGCGCAGACGGGCGCGGTAGGCCGCCGCGATGTCCCGCCACAGGGGTGACAGCGACCAGCCGTCGGCGGCGATGTGGTGCACGACCAGGACCAGCACGTGCCGCCGCGGGTCGGCGGTCAGCAGTTCCGCGCGCACCGGCACCCCGGCACCGAGGTCGAACACGCCGCGCACGAGCGCGGCCACTTCGGCGTCCACATCGGACACTTCCCGGACGGTCAGTGCCACCGTTCCTTCGGGGAGCACCCGCTGGTACGGCACGCCGCCGTCGACCGGGAAGACCGTCCGCAGTGCCTCGTGCCGGCCCAGGACGTCGGCGAGCGCCGAACGCAGCGCGTCGACGTCGAGCTCGCCGGCCAGCTCCATGACGAGCGGGACGTTGTAGGTCGCCGAGCCGCCTTCCAGCCCGTGCAGGAACCACAGGCGCTGCTGCGCGAACGACAGCGGCAGCCGCTCCGGCCGCTCGGTGACGCGCACGAGCGGGCGCCGCCCGGTCTCGGTGACGGCGCCGGCGAGGAGGTCCGCGAGGGCGGCCGGCGTCGGCGCGTCGAACACGGCCCGCACCGGCACTTCGGCGCCGACGGCCGCGCGAATGCGCTGGATCAGCCGGGTGGCGAGCAGCGAGTGCCCGCCGAGCGCGAAGAAGTCGTCGTCCGGTCCGGCCTGCGGCACCCCGAGGACGTCGGCGAACATCTCGCACAGCAGCTGCTCGACGGGGTTGCGCGGCGCGCGGCCGGGCCCGGCGGTGAACCGCTCGGGGCTCGGCAGGGCCTTGCGGTCCAGCTTGCCGGAGGCGAGCACCGGCAGCTTGTCGAGGATCACGAACGCCGAAGGCACCATGTACCGCGGCAGCCGGTCCCGGACGTGCGCGCGCAGCGACGCCACCAGCGCCCCGGTCTCTCGCCGGGCCGCGGGGTTGTTGGCGTACGACCCCGGCGCGCCCGTCTGGCGCACCGGACGGTAAGCGGAACCGTCTTCGCCCCTCGTGAAGACGGCTTCCAGCTCGCCGCCCGCGGCCGCCAAGGTGACGGCCACGCGGTAGCCGGCGCGCTCGCCGAGCCGGTGCAGGTCTTCCGGGTCGACGCCGTCCCGGCGGCCGAGCGCGGCCAGGGCGGCCTCGGCGTCACCGGTGTCCAGGGCGCGGACCGCGGCCCGTTCGCCGGCCAGCCGCGCGTCCGGGATCGCGGTGACCCGCAGCCTCTCCGGCGTCTCGGCGGACAGGAACCGTTCCACCGCACCGAGGTCGCCGAAGGCGACTACCTGCTCTTCGGCCGCTTCCGGCCGCGGGGCCTTCCGCAGCACGACGTCGTAGCGGTGCCGGGTCAGCTCGTTGTGCGCCTGGCCGCGCTTGACCCACAGGTCGACGTCGCCGAAGCCGTCGAGTTCCCGGGCCAGGGCGGCGAAGAAGTCCGGGTCGAGGACCAGCTCGCCGTCCCGTGCGATCGCCTGGTCCACCGCGGCGACGTCGGTCCGGCCGCGGTGCAGCTCGACGGCGGTCCGGAAGGCCCGCAGCGAACGCAGGTTGCGGATGTCACCGAGGAAGATCGTCCCGCCCGGGGCCAGCCGCGCGGCGGCGGTCTTGACGACTTCGGCGAGGTAGTCCGCACTCGGGAAGTACTGGGCGACGGAGTTGATGATCACCGTGTCGAAGTCCGGCAGTGCGCCGAGGTCGTGGGCGGGCCGCGCGGCGAGGTGGACCTTGCCCGCCAGCTCGGGCCTGGCGGCGACCTCGCGCCGGACGTTCTCGACGGCGCTCTCGGAAAGGTCGACACCCCAGTAGGTTTCGGCGTCCGGGGCGATCCGCGAGAGGATCAGCCCGCTGCCGACGCCGATCTCCAGCACCCGCTTCGGCCGCAGCGCCCGGATCCGCTCGATCGTCGCCGCGTGCCACTCCCGCATCTCGGCGAGGGGGAGCTCCGAGCCGTCGTAGCTGGAGTTCCAGCCGGCGAAGTTCTCTTCGATGCCGTGGGAGCCGGCGAGCATCTCCTCGTGGACGTCGTGCCATTCGTCGACGTGGCCCTGCTCGGCCGTCCGGTCCCGGTCGGGTACCGGCACGGCGTAGGCGATCAGCTGCCCGTCCTGCGCGACGACGACCGGCTGGCCGACGCGTGGGTGTTCGGCGAGCACCGACTCGATTTCGCCGAGTTCGATGCGGTAGCCGCGGATCTTGACCTGGTCGTCGGCCCGGCCGAGGAACACGAGCCGGCCGTCCGGCAGCCACTTGACCAGGTCACCGGTCCGGTAGAGGCGTCCGCCGGAACCGAAGGGGTCGGCGATGAACCGCTCCGCCGTCAGCCCCGGGCGTCCGAGGTACCCCCGCGCCAAACCACTTCCCGCGAGGTACAGCTCCCCCACCACGCCGATCGGCACCGGGGCGAGGTGCGCGTCGAGGACGTACGCCCGGGTGCCGGGGTCCGGCACGCCGATCGGGACGGCCGAGCCGGGGACGATCTCCGGGTCGCAGAGCCCGAGCGTCGAGTTGGTCGTGGCCTCGGTCGGGCCGTAGGCGTTGAACATCCGCCGCCCGGGCGCCCAGCGGCGCACCAGCTCCGGCGACACGCGTTCGGTCCCCGCGAGCAGCACGCTGTTGCGCGGCAGGTCGCAGTCCTCGGGGAACTCTGCGAGCAGCGCGGGTGGCAGGATCATGAAGTCGACGCCGTGGGCGTGCGCGTATTCGGCCAGCTCGGGCCCGGGCACCCGGCGTTCGGCCGGGACGATCACCAAGCGGCCGCCGGAGAGCAGACCGAGGCACAGGTCCCAGAACGCGACGTCGAAACTCGGGGACGCGAACTGCAGCACGCGGCTGTGCGGGCCCACGCCGAACCGCTCGGACTGCGTCGCGACGAGCTTCGCGACACCCAAGTGGGAGACCACGACGCCCTTGGGCCGCCCGGTGGAGCCGGAGGTGTAGATGACGTAGGCGGCGTTGGCCGGGACGATCGCGGCGGCCGGGTCCGTCGCCGGGACGTCGTCCAGGCTCACCTCGTCCAGGAGCAGGACATCGCCGTCGAACCGGCCGGCGAGTTCGCGGGTGGTGACCACGCAGACCGGGCGCGCGTCGGCGACCATGAACGCGATGCGCTCGGCCGGGTAGTCCTGGTCCAGCGGCAGGTACGCGGCGCCGGCCTTGAGCACCGCGAGTTCGGCGACGATCATGTCCACCGACCGCGGCACGGCGAGCGCGACGACGCGTTCCGGACCGGCGCCGCGGCCGGCGAGGACGTGGGCGAGCCGGTTCGCGCGGGCGTCGAGCTCGGCGTAGGTGAGTTCCTCGTCTTCGAAGACCAGCGCGATCCCGTCCGGGTTTTCCCGGACCCGGGCCGCGAACAGCTCCGGCAAGGTGGCCGGCGGCGTCGCGAGGTCCGTGTCGTTCCAGTCGTCGAGGATCCGGTGCAGTTCCGGCGCGGCCATCAGCGCGAGCCGGTCGACCGGCCACTGTGGACGTTCCGCCGCCTCGGCGATGAGGTGGTCCAGGTGGTCGAGCATGCGGTCCACAGTGGACGCGTCGAGGACGTCGGGGCGGTAGCGCACCCCCTCGCCGGTCAGGTTCAGGTCCAGGGGCAGGCCGGTCTCGGCGCCGAAGCCGACATTGACGAGCAGCGACCCGCCGCGACCGGGCTCCGGTTCCAGCTCGGCGACCAGGTCGGCGAAGGGCACCTCGTGCTCCAGCGCCGCTTCTCGCGCCTCACGGACGCGCGCGACGACGTCGGCGAATCCGGGCGAGCCGCCCAGATCCACCCGCAGCGGCACCAGCGAGCCGATCCCGAGCAGGACGTCGGCCGTTCCCGCATAGCGGGACAACAGCACGGTGAACGCCGCGAGGAGCGTGAGTTCGTCGGCCTCGGGCACGGGCCGGGCGAGCGTCACCGGGGCGGCGGGCTCCGCCGGGTACGGCCGGTCGACCGGCAGCGGCAGCTCCTTCGGCGCCGAAGCGAGGCAGTCACGCCAGAAACCCAGCCTCGACACCTGCTGCTGCACAGCGTCACCGTTGCTCACCGGTAGACCAGCCTCCCGCTGCTCACGGCGTCCCGGCCGGGACGCGAAGTTAGGTGACCCTAACAAACAGATGGTGAGGATGCACTCCTGTACCATCGGTTAGCCTTACCTAAATCAGTACCAGTCGGAGGTGCGGTGCGAACAGACCCCGGAGGGATCGCTCTCGAGCGACGCCCGCCACACACGGGCCGCGCGCTCGGTCTGCTGGCCGCTCTCGGTGTGCTGGTTTTCCTCTGCCTGCTGAGTGTCTGGCTGGGTTCCAAGGAGATCTCGTTCGGCGCCGTCTGGCAGGTCCTGTGGCACGACGACGGGTCCGCCGACGCCGTGATCATCCACAGTGTCCGGATGCCGCGCACCCTGCTGGCCGTGCTGGTCGGCGCCGCGCTCGGGCTGGCCGGCACGCTCATGCAGGCGTTGACCCGCAACCCCCTGGCCGACCCGGGACTGCTCGGCGTCAGCGCCGGGGCCGCGTTCGCCATCGTCTTCTCCATCACGGTGCTCGGCGTGAGCTCCCTCTACGGCTACATCTGGTTCGCCTTCGCCGGTGCGCTCGCCGCGACCACGGTCGTCTACTTCCTCGGCACCCGGGGCCGCAGCGGCTCGAGCCCGGTCAAGCTGGCCCTCGCCGGGGCCGCCGTCACGGCGCTGCTCGGCTCGTTCACGAGCGCGATGGTGCTGTCGGACCCGGTGGCGCTCAACCGCTTCCGGTTCTGGTCGGCCGGTTCGCTCGCCGGCGTCGACAGCGGATCGCTGCTGCGGGTGCTGCCGTTCCTGCTCGTCGGCGTGGTGCTGGCGATCGCGAGCGGCCCCGCACTGAACAGCCTCGCGCTCGGCGACGACGTCGCGGTGGCGCTCGGGCGGCGGCTGGGCCCGCTGAGGCTGCGCGGCGCCCTGGCCATCACGCTCCTGACCGGCGCGTCCGTCGCGGTCGCGGGGCCGATCGTGTTCCTCGGCCTGATCGTCCCGCACGCCGTGCGGTTCCTCATCGGGCCGGACCACCGGTGGCTGCTGCCCTACACCGCGGTCCTCGCGCCCTGCCTGCTGCTGGCCGCGGACATCCTCGGCCGGATCATGGCCCGGCCCGGCGAGGTCCGCGCCGGGGTGATCGTCGCCTTCCTCGGCGCGCCGTTCTTCATCTGGCTGGTCCGCCGCCGCAAGCTGGTGGAAGCCTGATGAGCCTGCTGCAGGTGCGGCGCGGCCGCGTCACCTTCCGCCTCGAGAAACCCGCGGTGTCCGGCCAGGTCCGGCTCCGGCCGGTCGCCGTCTCGCTCGTGCTCGCCGTGCTGGCGTTCGCGTTGTTCTGCGTGGGCATGACGATCGGCGACGTCCCGCTCGGCGTGTCCGACGTCCTGTCCGCCGTGTTCGGCGGGGGCGACAGCGGCACCGGCTACATCGTGCGGGAGCTGCGGCTGCCGCGGGCGCTGACCGGGCTGCTGGCCGGGCTGGCGTTCGGCGCGTCCGGTGCGGTGTTCCAGACCATCACGCGCAACCCGCTGGCCAGCCCGGACCTGATCGGCATCAACGCGGGCGCGGCCACCGCCGTCGTCGCCGGGATCTCGTTCGGCTTCGGCGGCGGCCTCGGCACCACCACGCTCGGCCTGCTGGGCGGGCTGCTGACCGGCCTGCTCGTCTACGTCCTCGCGTGGCGGCGCGGCACCACCGGCTACCGGATCATCCTGGTGGGCATCGGCATCTTCGCGATGTGCACCAGCCTGACCGACTACCTGCTCAGCCGCGCGCAGATCACCGAGGCCCAGGCGTCGATCGGCTGGCTGGTGGGCAACCTCGCCAACCGCGGCTGGGAGCACGTCGTCCCGCTGGCCGGCGCGCTGGCGGTGCTGCTGCCGCTCGTACTGGCCCTGTCGCGGTGGATGCGCACGCTGCAGCTCGGCGACGACGTGGCCGCCGGACTCGGCACGCCGGTGCAGCCGGTCCGGCTGGGGCTGCTGCTGGCCGGCGCGGGGCTGGTCGCCTTCGCGACGGCGTCCGCGGGCCCGATCTCGTTCGTCGCGCTGACCGCGCCGCAGATCGCGCAACGCCTGGCGCGCCAGCCGTCCCCGCCGCTCATCGCGTCCGCGCTCACCGGCGCGGTGGTGGTGCTGGGCAGCGACCTCCTGGCCCGCACCCTCACGGCGTCCCCGCTCCCGGTCGGCATCGTGACCGGCGCGCTCGGCGCCCCGCTGCTGCTCTGGCTGCTGGCCAGGGCCAACCGATCCGGCTCCGGAGGCTGAACAGATGACACCGTCCCTGCGCGTGCAGGACCTGCGCGTCGCCTACGACGACCGGGTCGTCATCGACGGCCTCGACCTCGACATCCCGGCCGGGAAGATCACCGCGATCGTCGGGCCGAACGCGTGCGGCAAGTCGACGCTGCTGCGCACGCTCGCCCGGCTGCTCACGCCGAAGGCGGGCGGGGTGTACCTGGACGGCCGTTCGATCCACGACCTGCCGACCCGCCAGGTCGCCCAGCAGCTCGGCATCCTGCCGCAGTCCCCGGTGGCGCCCGAGGGCATGACGGTGGCCGACCTCGTCGGCCGCGGCCGCGCCCCGCACCAGAGCTGGTGGCGCCAGTGGTCCACATCGGACGAAGACGCGGTCCGCGCGGCGCTGGAGGCCACCTCGCTGCTCGACCTCGCCGGCCGCCCGGTGGACGAGCTGTCCGGCGGCCAGCGCCAGCGCGCGTGGATCGCGATGGCGGTCGCGCAGGGCACGCCGGTGCTGCTGCTCGACGAGCCGACGACGTACCTCGATCTCGCCCACCAGATCGACGTGCTCGACCTGGTCGTCGACCTCAACCGCGCCGAGGGCCGCACGATCGTGATGGTGCTGCACGACCTCCCCCAGGCGTGCCGGTACGCCGACCACGTGATCGCGATGAAGGCGGGCCGCGTGGTGGCCTCCGGCGAGCCGGCGTCGGTGATCACGGAGAACCTGGTCGAGGAGGTCTTCGACGTCCGCTGCCAGGTCGCCCCGGACCCGGTGAGCGGGACGCCGATGGTGATCCCGATCAGCCGTCACCACCCGGCGCCGGTGCACTAGCGCTATCCTGGGGCCCGGCCTTCCTCACCGTCTCCACCGTCTCCGAGGACCGATCCGGCCGAACTCCCCCACCCAGGAAGCTGACTGCCGTGTACGCGCTGCCCGAAAAGACCACCGGCCCCGAACGCGAACTGCTGGAGGCCATGCTCGACCGCGGCCGCCTCGCGCTCGTCGAGAACGCGCGCGGGCTGTCGGAAGCGGACGCCCGGCGCCGGCTGGTCCCGTCCCTGACCACACCGATCGCCCTGGTGAAGCACGCCGCCGTCGCCGAGCGCCGCTGGTTCCAGTGGCTCATCGCCGGGCTCGACGAGACGGAGATCGACGGGCCCTCGACCCCCGGAGACCCCAGTTTCGTGGTCACCGAAGAGGAAACGGTCGACGGCGTCATCGCCGAGTACGAACGCACCAGCGCGCGCTCCCGCGAGATCGCGGCGGGTTTCTCGCTCGACGACCGCTGGACGCACCCGGTCGTCGGCGAGGTCACCCTCCGGTTCGTCTACCTGTTCCTGATCGAGGAGCTCGCCCGCCACACCGGCCACGGCGACATCCTCCGGGAACAGCTCACCGCGCGCTGACGGCCAACTCCCCGGCCGGCTCGGCGACCACCCGGCGGTCCACCACGGACTGCAGGATCTCCCCCACCCGCACCGCGGTGTTCGACAGCAGCGACGACGTGATGCCGTGCGTGTGCTCGGTGCCGCCCTGCAGGTAGATCCCGCCGCGCAGCGGGAATTCGGTCGTCAGCCGGTAGTCGCGCTCGACGCGGAGCCGGCCTTCGCCGTCGCGCAGGCACCGCGGGCCCAGCTCGCCGAGCAGTGGCGTCGGGTCCGCGGGCCGGTAGCCCGTGGCGTAGACGACCGCGTCGGCGTCCAGGACCGTGCGCTCGCCCGTCGTCAGGGATTCGACCGTCACCGTTCCGCTGTCGGTCACTTCGACCGGGCGCGAAACGTTGAACAGCCGCAACCGTTCCACGCCCAGCACCTTCTCGCGGTAGACCCGCCGGTAGAGCTCGTCGATCAGGTCGATGTCGACGGCGGAGTAGTTCGTCGCGCCGTGGTAGCGCATCAGGCGGTCCTTCACCGGCTCGCCCGCGCGGTAGAACTGGTCGACGGCGTCCGGGTCGAAGATGCGGTTGGCGAACGAGCTGTCGTCGGCCGGGCTGTAGCCGTAGCGGGCGAACACCGCGCACACCTCGGCGCGGGGGAACTCGTCGTGCAGCAACGCGGCGACCTCGGCCGCGCTCTGGCCGGCCCCGACCACGACGAACCGCTTCGGGTCGGCACCGCGCAGCGCGTCCACGCGGAACAGCAGTTCGCTGTTGTGCCAGATCCGGGCCCCGGCGGTGACGCCCTCGGGCAGCTGCGGCCGCAGACCCGTGCCCATCACCAGGTTCCGGGCGCGCAGGCAGGAGCCGTCCGAGGCCCGGACGTCGAAGTACGCGACTTCGGACCCGTCGTACACCGGTGTCACCGAGCCGACCTCGGTGCCGTAGGAGACGACGTCGTCGACCTTGGCGGCCGCCCACTCGAAGTAGTCGTGAAACTCGACCCGCAGCGGGAAGAGGTTCTTGTGGTTGATGAAGTCGACCAGCCGCCCGGCGGCGTGCAGGTAGTTGAGGAAGCTGAACTCGCTGGTCGGATTCCGCATGGTGACCAGGTCCTTGAGGAACGACACCTGCATGGTCGCGGTCTCGATCAGCATCCCGCGGTGCCAGCCGAAGCGCGGCTGCCGCTCGAGGAAGTGCGCCGTCACCGGCTCACCGGGACCGGCGTTGTGCTCGGCGAGGGCGATCGCGAGGGCCAGGTTCGACGGTCCGAAGCCCACGCCGACGATGTCGTAGATCGGGACCTCTGCAGTCATGTTGCTCCCTCGCGCGCTCCGGTACGGTTCAGGGAACCCTAACCTAACTTAGGCGAGCCTCGCCTAGTACGTTCGTGGTGATGTTCGTCCCCCGATCATGAAAGGCACTCTCGAATGCGCGTGGCGATGTTCGGCTACCAGACCTGGGGGCACCGGACCCTGCGGGCGCTCATCGACGCCGGTCACGAGGTCGCCCTCGTGGTCACGCACCCGAAGAGCGACCACGCCTACGAGCGGATCTGGGCGGACTCGGTCGCCGACCTCGCTTCCGCGCACGACATCCCGGTCCTCCTGCGCAACCGCCCGGACGACGCCGAACTGCTCGCCGAGCTCAAGGCAGCCGACCTCGACCTGATCGTGGCGAACAACTGGCGCACCTGGCTGCCGCCGGAGATCTTCGAGCTGCCGCGCCACGGCACCCTGAACATCCACGACTCGCTGCTGCCGGCGTACGCGGGCTTCTCGCCGCTCATCTGGGCCATGATCAACGGCGAGCCCGAGGTCGGCGTCACCGCCCACATGATGGACGGCGAGCTCGACGCCGGCGACATCGTGCTGCAGCGCGCGATCCCGGTCGGGCCGTCCGACACCACGACCGACCTCTTCCACCGCACGGTCGACCTGATCGCGCCGATCACCGCCGAAGCCATCTCCCTGATCGAGACCGGCTACACGCCGGTGCCGCAGGACCGGTCGAAGGCCAGCTTCTTCCACAAGCGGGCCAAGCGGGACAGCCTGATCGACTGGACCCTACCGCCCGCCGACCTCGAGCGGTTCGTGCGCGCGCTTTCGGACCCGTACCCGAACGCGTTCGCCTACCACCGCGGCGAGGAGCTGCGAATCCTGAAGGCGTCGGTCTCGCAAGGCCACTACGGCGGCACGCCGGGCCGGATCTTCATCCGCGAGGGCGACGGCGTGGTGATCGTCGCCGGGCCGGACGCCCGGCGCGGCCGGTCCCCCGGCCTGCTCGTCGAGCGCGTCCGCACCGCCGACGGGACCGAACTGCCCGCGCACGAGTACTTCAAGACGATGGGCGGCTACCTCACCGACCGCCCGTGACCGGTGAGCGGGACATCCCTTGGCGGCGGCCACGCCGGTGAGCAGGATGTCCCGCATGGCCGGGATCAGCTTCCTCGATGACCACCGCACCTGGGTGCTCACCGGCGAGTCGGGCACGTACGCGCTGCGGCTGGACGAAGACGACGTCCCGACCCATCTCCATTGGGGCGCCGCGCTGTCCGATGCCGAAGTCCTCGAGCTGCCCGGGAAAACCCTTCCCTGGTGGGACGGCTTCAACGACCCGAACGAGGGACTCGCCGAACTCGCCGCCGACGGGGGCACCCGGTACTGGACGCCCGCGCTGCAGGTCCGCTTCGCCGACGGGACGCGGGCCCTCGAATGGCGGTACGAGAACCACGACATCACCGGCGAGCACCTGCGCCTGTTCTTCGCGGACCGGCACTACCCGCTGCGGATCACCCTGCACTACCGGCTGCGCGGCGCCGTCCTCGAACGCTGGACCGAGCTGACCGCCGGCACCGACGTCGAGGTCGTCCGGGCCGACTCGGCCACCTGGGCGGTGCCGCTCTTCGAGGACTACCGGCTCAGCCACGTCACCGGTCGCTGGGCGGCGGAGACGCAGCTGCGCCGTGTGAGTGCGCCGCACGGCGAAACCGGCTTCGGGAGCCGTCGCGGGATCACCGGCCACCACGCCAACCCGTGGGTGATGGTCGACGACGGCACGGCGACCGAGCGCCACGGCGAGGTCTACGGCGTCGCGCTGGCCTGGAGCGGGTCGTGGCGCCTGACCACCACCCGGTCGTCGACCGGACGGCTGACGGTCAGCGGGGGTTTCGGCCAGGACGGCGTCGTCCACCGCGTCGGGCCGGGGCGGCCGCTGACCACGCCGGTTTGCGCCGGGCTGTACACCGACGGCGGGTTCGGCGCGGCGAGCCGCGCGTGGCACGCCTACGTCCTCGCGCACGTCCTGCCGCACGCGGAGGAACTGCGTCCGGTGCTCTACAACTCTTGGGAGGCCACCGGATTCGACGTCACCGAGGCGGGGCAGCGCGCGCTCGCCGAGCGGGCGGCGGCGCTCGGCGTCGAGCTGTTCGTGATGGACGACGGCTGGTTCGGCGCCCGCACCGGCGACCACGCCGGGCTCGGCGACTGGCAGGTCAACCGCGCACGGTTCCCCGACGGGCTGAGACCGCTGGTCGACGCCGTGCACGGGCTCGGGATGCGGTTCGGCATCTGGGTCGAGCCCGAAATGGTCAACCCCGACAGCGACCTCTACCGCGCCCACCCGGACTGGGTGCTGCACCACCCGCACCGGCGCCGCTCGGAGCTGCGGCGGCAGCTGGTGCTCAACTTCGCGCGCCCGGACGTCGCCGAGTGGGCGCACGAATGGCTCGACCGGCTCGTCGGCGAGCACGGCGTCGACTTCCTCAAGTGGGACATGAACCGGCCGTTCAGCGAAGCCGGCTGGCCCGGCGAAAGCGACCAGGACCGGCTGTGGGTCGAGCACACCCGCGCGGTGTACGCGCTGCTCGACCGGCTGCGCGCGGACCATCCCGGCCTGCGGATCGAGTCCTGCGCGGGTGGTGGCGGGCGGATCGACCTCGGCGTCCTGGCCCGCAGCGACCAGGTCTGGACCTCCGACAACACCGACGCGCTCGACCGGCTGCGGATCCAGCACGGGTACGGCCAGCTCTACCCGGCCCGCGCGATGTCGGCCTGGGTCACCGACAACCCCAATTTCGTGACGGCCCGCTCGGTGCCGCTCGCGTTCCGGTTCCACGTCGCCATGGCCGGCGTGCTCGGCCTCGGCGGCGACGTCGTGCACTGGCCCGCCGACGAGCTCGCGGCGGCCCGGGATCTCGTGGCGCTCTACAAGGACATCCGGCCGGTCGTGCAGCACGGCGCGCTGTACCGGCTCCGGCCGCCGGCCGACGACGGCGTCACCGCGCTCCAGTACGTGCTCGGCGATCGCGTGGTCGTGTTCCAGTACCGGCAGGCCGCGCACTTCGGCGAGCCGGAGCGGCCGCTGCGGCTGGCCGGCCTCGATCCCGCTCACCGGTACCTGGATCCGGCTTCCGGGACGACGCACAGCGGCGCCGTGCTGCTCGCCCGCGGACTGCCGCCCGGCCTCCCGACCGGCGACTTCGCCAGCAGAGTCGTCCGCCTCAACCGGTTAAAGATCTGATCTATCGGGCCATCAGCCGCACTTTCGACGGCATTCGACGCTTGACACTCCGGTAAACGTCCGATCGAATGCCTCATACATCACATATGGTGGGTGACGGAAGGCGGCGGTCATGAGAAGGTTCCTGGCGCTGGGAGCAGTGGCGCTCCTGGCGGTGAGCGCGTGCTCGGTCGGGTCGAACACCGGCGGTGGCGGCGACGCGGAGATCACCTTCCTGACGTTCGAAACCCCGAACCTCACCCCCGCTTACTGGGACGCCGCCATCAAGCGCGTCACGGACAAGAACCCGGGCGTCAAGGTCAAGAAGCTCGTCGCCCCGACCGCCGACGGGCGGACGTCGTACGCGAAGCAGCTCCTGCAGTCCGGCCAGTTCCCCGACGTGATGATCGCCGTCGACTCGGCCGGTTTCGCCGAGGCGGGCAACCTCTACGCGTGGACGCCCGAGGAGCTGAAGGACTTCCAGTTCCCGCAGGCCAACCCGGTGAACGGCAAGTACTACCAGCTGCCCGCGAACACCCAGACCATCCCGCCGATCTACTACAACAAGAAGATGTTCGCCGACGCGGGCATCGCGGCGCCGCCGAAGACGTGGGACGAGCTCGTCGCCGACGCCGGCAAGCTCAAGGACAAGGGCTACGCGCCGTTCACCATCGGCGGCGGCAAGGACGGCTTCCCGTCGTCGATGATCCTTTCCGGACTGGTCAGCACCGAGGTCTACAACACGATGCCGGACTGGCTCACCCAGCGTCGTCAGGACAAGGTGAAGTTCGCCGATCCCGCGTTCCAGCACGCTTTTTCGAAGCTCGCCGACCTCGCGGCGAAGGAGTACGTCGACAAGACCAGCGTGTCCCGCGACTACGCGGCGACCGAGCAGGCGTTCCTCGACGGCCAGAGCGCGATGTACCCGATGGGCAACTGGTTCGCCGCCAACGCCGACTCGAAGAAGCACGACTTCGAGGTCGGCGTCTTCAACTTCCCCACCGAGGACGGAAAACTCGTCGTCCCCGCCTACACCGGCGGCGGGATGATCGTCAACGCCAAGGCCGCGAACCTCGACGCCGCAAGGAAGTTCGCCCTCGGTTTCCAGCTCGACAAGGACCAGCTGGACGCCTCCGTGAAGGCCGACGGCCTGTTCCCGGCGATCAAGGGCTACACGCCGCCGTCCGGCGTCGGGGCGACATTCAAGGCCGGTTACGACCTCTACACCCAAGCTGTGCAGCAGAACGCCGTGGTGCACGCGTTCCGCTGGGAAACCGCCGACGACGGGCTGCTGCCGGGGATGAAGGACAAGGTCGACCAGGCCGCCCAGGACGTGATCACGGGCCGCAAGTCCGTGGCCGACGCGTGCGCCTTCCTGGACACCGAGTGGGCGAAGGCGGGCTGACGTCCTTGACCGCCGTCGCCGATCCCCCGGCCCCGCCCCGCCCCGTGGCCCCGCGCCGCCGCCGACGCCGGCCGGTCCTGCCGCGGCTGGCGCACTTCGCGTCGTTCGGCGCGCCGGGCGTGCTCGTGTACCTGTGTTTCGTGATGGCGCCGATCCTGATCAGCTTCGGGTACAGCCTGACGAACTACAACCCGTTCCACCCCCCGGTGAAGTTCGTCGGCTTCGACAACTACCGCCTGCTGTTCACCGACTCGCAGTTTCTCACCGCGCTGCGGGTGACCACGATCCTGACGGTGATCGTGGTGATCGTCCCCAATGTCCTGGGCCTCGGCGTGGCGCTGCTGCTGGATCGGAAAGGCTGGCTGTACAACGCTTTGCGGAGCGTGTTCTTCACCCCGGTGATCCTCAGCTCGGTCGTGGTGTCGATCGTCTGGTCCCGGTTGCTCGACGACCGCGGGCCGCTCAACAGCCTGTTGCGCGGCCTGGGTGTCTCGCACCCTCCGGGCTGGCTGTCCGATCCGGACATGGCGCTGTATTCGGTCGCGTCGATCGTGTGCTGGCAGATGCTCGGGTTCTGCGTGGTGGTCTACCTGGCCGGGCTGCAGGGGATTCCGCCGGAGCTGCTGGAGGCGGCGGAGATCGACGGCGCCGGGCCGTTGCGCCGGTTCCGCGCGGTGACGTGGCCGCTGCTGGCGCCGTCGCTGACGATCAACACGGTGGTGCTGCTGATCTCGGCGTTCAAGACCTACGACTACGTCAAGGTGATCACCAACGGAGGCCCGGGTTCCGGCGCCACGGCGACGATCGCGTTCGACGTCCTGCAGACGGGATTCGACTCGAACCACGTCGGTTACGCGTCCGCGATGGCCGTGCTGATGCTGGTGATCGTGGCGCTGGTGACCACGGTGGTGCTGAACTTCCTCCGCCGCCGGGAGGTGGACCTGTGACGCTGTCCCGCCCTCGTCCCGGTTCCGTTGCCCGGCCCGCGGTTGCTCTTCTCGTCAGTGCGGTCTTCTTCGTGCCGCTGTACCTGGTGCTGGCCAACGTGTTCAAGCGGGGCGAGCTGATCGCGAAGGAGCCGGCGTCGCTGCCGCTGCCGCCGACCTTGGCGAACATCCACGCGGTGCTGACCCGGCCGGACGGGCTGTTCTGGGTCAGCTTGACGAACAGCATCGTCGTGACGGTGTTGTCGATCCTGGTCCTGACGGTGCTGTCCGCGATGCTCGGCCACTACTTGGCGCGCTCGGGCAAGCGGTGGACGAAGGTCCTCACGCTGATCCTGCTGGCCGGCTTGATGATCCCGCCCCAGGTGATCCTGATCCCGATCACCGACGTCCTGCGGGTGACTCATTTGATGGCCACCCTGCAGGGGCTGATCCTGTTCAACGTCGGGTACTACGTGCCGTTCGGGGTGTTCGTGTTCACCGGGTTCATCCGCGGCGTGCCGGTGGAACTGGAGGAGGCCGCCCTACTCGACGGCGCGAGCCGCATGCAGGTGTTCTGGCGGGTGGTGTTCCCGCTGCTGCGCCCGGCAACGGCCTCGGTGCTGATCTTCTTGGGCGTGTGGATCTGGAACGACTTCATCGACCCGCTGATCATCTTGGGTCCCAGCCAGGGAACGACGATCACGACGGGCATTTACCGGTCGATCGGCCAGTACCAGGCGGATCTGGGGAGCGTGTTCGCATTGATGTTCCTGGCGACGCTGCCGGTGTTGATCTTTTACCTGGCGTTGCAGAAGCAGTTTGTGAAGGGCCTGACCGGCGGTGCGACAAAGGGGTGAGCGGCGCTCTCCCGCGAGAGCACCGCTCACCCGGCTCGCGCGACCAGCGCTCACATCCGAGAGCACCGCTCACGCGCGACTGCGGGAGGCGCTCAGAGGCGAGAGCACCGCTCACACCCCGGCAGCACGCAGCACTCCCACCCGAGAGCACCACTCGCCCACGGCGGCACGCAGCGCTCCCACCCGAGAGCACTGCTCACCCACAGCGGCGCCCAGCGCCCAAGTCCGAGAGCACTGCTCTCACCTCACAGCGCGCCGCGCTCACACTTGAGAGCACTGCTCACATTCCACGGTACGCAGCGCTCTCATCCAAGAGCACTGCTCGCAATTCTCCGTACGCAGCGCTCTCATCCGAGAGCACTGCTCACACTCCACTCCACTCCACGCTCGCGCCTGAGAGCGCGGCTCCCACTGCGGCGACAAGCCGCCCCCGACTTCAAGAACACCGCCCGCCCCGACGACAGGCAACTGTCAGTTTCGAGAGCGCCGCTCCCCCGCCACAACCGACGATGCTCGCGCCACGAGAGCACCGCTCCGACCCCAACGGAAGGCAGCGCACAGACTTGAGAGCACCGCTCTCACCGCCGCAGCGAGCAGCGCTCACTGTCGAGAGCGCCGCTCACCCCCGACAGCCGCCACCGCTCACCGTCGAGAGCACTGCTCACAACCACCCTCGACACAGTGCTCCAAACCGAGAGCACCGCTCACACCACCGAAGACCGAGAGCCGCAACCCCACCACAGGTCACACCTCGCTGACCTTCCCGCCATCGACCACCAACCGACGCGTCACCTGCACAGCATCGAGCATCCGCCGATCATGCGTCACCAGCAGCAGCGTCCCCGGGTACTTGTCCAGCGCCGCCTCCAGCTGCTCGATCGCGGGCAAGTCCAGGTGGTTGGTCGGCTCGTCCAACACCAGCAGGTTCACCCCCCGCGCCTGCAGCAAAGCCAGCGCCGCCCGCGTCCGCTCGCCCGGCGAGAGCGTCGCCGCCGAGCGCAGTACGTGGGCCGCCTTCAAGCCGTACTTCGCCAGCAGCGTCCGCACCTCCGCGTCCGCCAACTCCGGCACCTCACGAGCGAACGCCGAAAACAGCGGGACGTCACCCAGGAACAACCGCCGAGCCTGGTCGACCTCGCCGACCACGACACCCGGCCCCAGCGCGGTGGCGCCCGAGTCCAGGGGCACCCGGCCCAGCAGCGCCGCCAGGAGCGTCGACTTGCCCGACCCGTTCGCCCCGGTGATGGCGACCTTGTCCGCCCAGTCGATCTGCAGGTCGACCGGCCCGAGCGTGAAGCCACCCCGCCGGACCACCGCCCCACGCGAAGTCGAGACCACCGCGCCCGCCCGTGGGGCCGCGGCGATCTCCATCCGCAGCTCCCACTCCTTACGCGGCTCCTCGACGACGTCCAGCCGCTCGATCATCCGGTCGGTCTGCCGCGCCTTCGACGCCTGCTTCTCGGTGGCTTCCGACCGGAACTTGCGCGCCGCCTTGTCGTTGTCGGGCTGCTTCCGGCGGGCGTTCTTGACGCCCTTCTCCATCCACGCCCGCTGCATCCGCCCGCGCGCCTCGAGCGACGCCTTCGTGTCGGCGAACTCCTCGTACTCCTCGCGCGCGTGCCGCCGGGCGACTTCGCGCTCCTCGAGGTACGCCTCGTACCCGCCGCCGTAGACGTTCACCTGCTGCTGGGCCAGGTCCAGCTCGACGACGCGGTCGACGGTCCTGGCCAGGAACTCGCGGTCGTGGCTGACCAGCACCGTCGCCGCGCGCAGGCCCGAGACGAACCGCTCCAGCCGGGCCAGGCCGTCCAGGTCGAGGTCGTTCGTCGGCTCGTCGAGCAGGAAGACGTCGTAGCGGCTCAGCAACAGCGAAGCGAGCCCCGCGCGCGCCGCCTGGCCGCCCGAGAGCGACGTCATCGGCTGATCGAGGTCCACGGCCAGGCCGAGGTCCGCGGCCACTTCGGCGGCCCGGTCGTCGAGGTCGGCGCCACCGAGGGCGAGCCACCGGTCGAGCGCCGTCGCGTACTGGTCGTCCGCGCCCGCGGAGCCCGCCGTCAGCGCGTCGGTCGCCGAATCGAGGTCCGCCTGCGCCGCCGAGACGCCGGTGCGCCGCGCCAGGAAGGCGCGCACCGACTCGCCTTCGCGCCGTTCCGGCTCCTGCGGCAGGTGCCCGACGGTCGCGGCGGGCGGGTTCAGCCGGACCTCGCCGCTGTCCGGCTTCGCGAGCCCGGCGAGGGTCCGCAGGAGGGTCGACTTGCCTGCACCGTTGACCCCGACCAGGCCGACGACGTCCCCGGGTGCGACGACGAGATCGAGGCCGGAGAAGAGGGTGCGGTCACCGTGGCCGGCGGCCAGGTCCTTCGCGACGAGAGTTGCGCTCATGAGGTAGCCGAGTCTACGACCTCGTCGCGAACTGTCAGATCAAGGTCAAACCACCGGCTGTGTGTGTCCCGTGGCGCTTTGATCACTCAGTGTGGGTACCCTGTTCGGTTGTCAGTCCCGCAGCCTGTTAGTGCCATAACACAGTGAGGTCGGTGAACAGCATGGGCGAGCCCGCTCCCCCGGTCACCCTCGGCCGCAGGCCGAAGCCGAGGGAAGGCCGATCGTCCGCGCCACGGCCCACGGTGAGCCGGCGCCGCGAGGTCAGTCACGCCAGCGCGCGGTCGCTGCTGATGACCGTCCTCGGCGAGTACACGCTGCCGCGCGACAAACCGGTCTGGACGTCGATGCTCGTCGAGGTGCTGGGCATCCTCGACATCGAGGAGAAGTCCGCGCGGCAGGCGCTGGCCCGCTCCGCCGCCGAGGGCTGGGTGGTCTCCGAGCGCGTCGGGCGCCGCGTGCGCTGGTCGCTGACCCCGCCGGGGCGCCGCCTGCTGACCGAGGGCGCCGACCGGATCTACGCGTTCGGCCGCGAGGAACGCAGCTGGAACGGGCAGTGGCTGATGCTGATCGTCTCCGTGCCGGAGGCCAAGCGCGACCTCCGGCACCGGCTGCGCACCCGGCTGACCTGGGCGGGCTTCGGTTCGCCGGTCGCCGGCGTGTGGGTCAGCCCGGACCTGTCCCGCCAGCGCGAGGCCCAGCAGATCGTCAACGACCTGGGCCTGCAGGCGCAGGCGATGTCGTTCACCGCCGCGTACGGCGAGGTCGGCGAGCAGGAGTCCATGGTCGCCCGGTCGTGGGACCTGACCGAGCTGAAGGACCGCTACGAGGATTTCATCGACCGCTTCACCGGCCTGCACCCGACCGGCGGCCGCGCGGTGCTGCGCGCGCAGACCGAGCTGGTCCACGAGTGGCGGCGGTTCCCGTTCCTCGACCCGCAGCTGCCCGCCGAGCTCCTCCCGGCGAAGTGGAGCGGGACGAAGGCGGCGGAGCTGTTCCATCACAAACACGTCGACTGGCGCCCGGAGGCCCAGCAGTATTGGGACGACATCGTCGAAGCCGAAGAAGCAGGGTGAGCAATGACTGAGCAGGTCCGCCTCGATCGTGACGGCGGGCTCGCCGTCCTGACCGTCGACGCTCCGCCGTTGAACCTCTACACCGCTTCGCTGCAGTCCTCGCTCGCCTCGGCGATCGGCGAGCTGGAGGCCGAACCCGCGCGGGCGCTGCTGATCCGCGCCGAAGGCAAGATCGTCAGCGGCGGCGTCGACGTCTCGCTGTTCGACGCCCAGGGCTCGCCCGCCGAGGCGAAGGTGCTCTTCGACGAAATGCTCGCGGTGCCGGACCGGATCGCGGCGCTGCCGTTCCCGACGGTGTTCGCCGCGCACGGCCTCTGCCTGACCTGGGCGTTCGAGGTGGCCGTGGCCTGCGACGTCATCCTCGCCGCCGATCGCGCGAAGTTCGGCCTGGTCGAGAAGGTCGTGGGCCTGACGCCGACCATGGGCGGCACCCAGCGGCTCGCCGCGCGGGCCGGCGTCGGGCGCGCCAAGGAGTTCGTGATGACCGGCGACACCTACGACGCCGCGACGCTGGAGCGCTGGAACGTCGTCAACCGCGTCCTGCCGGGTGAGGGCTTCGACGAGGCCGCGAGGGCCTTCGCGCGCCGGCTGGCCGAGGGACCGACCCGGGCCCACGCGGCGACCAAACGCGTCCTCGACCACTTCTCGGCCGGCGGCGTCGCCGAGGCGAACGCGCACATCACGACGATCGCGGCCGAGCTCTTCGAGACCGAGGACCTCCGCAACGCGGTGAAGTCGTTCCTCGCCGACGGACCGGGGAAAGCGACCTTCTCGGGGCGTTAACAGTCCGTTCGGACACCGGTTGCCGCCGTTCGGGCGTGCGCGGTTCTCCTCGCGCCGGGTTACATTCGATGTGGTCTAGACCACATCGTCCCCGCCTCGTGCCGCTTGGAGAACCGCCATGAGACGCACCCCCGCTCGACTACGCTCCGCACTCGCCGCCTTGCTCATCGCGCTCGGTGGCACCGCGGCGCTCGCCCCGCCCGCCGCCGCGGCCGGTTCGCTGACCGCCACCCTGGCGATGAACGGCACCACCGGCACCTACACCGTCGCCAACACCGGAACCGCGTCCGTGAGCAACTGGACGATCACCTTCACGCTCCCCGCCGGCGTCACCGCTTCGACGGGCGAAAACGGCACGGTGACCCAGAACGGTACCCAGGTCACGCTGACTCCCGCCTACTACATCGCGACGCTGGCGCCGGGCCGGACCACCTACCCGTACAGTCCGGCTTTCCGGCTCAGCGCCGCGGCGACGCCGACGCAGTGCCGCGTCGACAACGCCAACTGCGACGGTTCACCGGACACCCCGCCGGGCGCGCCGGCGAACCTGCGCCTGGTCGCGAAGACGACCAAGACGGTCGCGCTGGCCTGGAACGCTTCGGCCGCCGGTTCGCTTCCGGTGACCGGGTACGACGTCTACCAGGGGACTTCTCTGGCCGCGTCGGTGACCGGGACGAGCGCGACGGTTTCCGGGCTCGCTCCGGGCACGGCCTACTCGTTCACGGTTAAAGCGAAGGACGCCAAGGGGACCACCTCCCCGGCGAGCGCGGCGCTCGCGGTGACCACCAACAATCCGTCCGATGACACGCAGCCACCGTCCGCGCCGGGAGGGCTACGCTCGACGGCCGCCGATGCGGGCAGCGTCTCCCTCGCCTGGACGGCGTCGACCGACAACACCGGCGTGGTCAGCTACGACGTCTACCGCGGGTCCGTTTTGGCCACGACGGTGACCACGACGGCGGCGGTGGTGACCGGGCTGGCACCGTCCACTTCGTACACGTTCACGGTGCGTGCCCGTGACGGCTACGACAACGTTTCGGCGCCCAGTGCGGCCGTCACCGCGAAGACCGGCGACATCGTTTCCGGCTACGCGAAAGTCGGCTATTTCGTGCAGTGGGGCATCTACGGGCGCCAGTACTTCGTGAAGAACCTGGAGACTTCGGGGGCGGCGGCGAAGCTGACGCACCTGCTGTACGCGTTCGAGAACATCGATCCAGTGAACCTGACCTGCCTGTCCGGGGTCACCAAGGGCACCACGGCCAACCCGCAGGACCCCAGCCAGGGCGACGGCGCCGGTGACGCCGAGGCGGACTACTCGCGGCCGTTCGCGGCGGCGCAGTCGGTCGACGGCGTCGCCGACACCGGCTGGGAGTCGCTGCGCGGCAACTTCAACCAGCTCAAGAAGCTCAAGGCGAAGCACCCGAACCTGAAGGTCCTGGTTTCGCTCGGCGGCTGGACGTATTCGAAGTACTTCTCCGACGTCGCGGCCACCGACGCCTCGCGCAAGAAGTTCGTCTCGTCCTGTGTGGACACGTGGCTCAAGGGCAACATCGCGGCCTACGGCGGCGCGGGCGGGCCGGGCACCGCGGCCGGCATCTTCGACGGGATCGACCTCGACTGGGAGTGGCCCGGCAGCGCCGACGGCCACCCGGGCAACCACTGGAGCCCGAACGACAAGGTCAACCTGACGGCGCTGATGGCGGAGTTCCGCACGCAGCTGGACGCCTACGGCGCGACGACCGGCAAGCGGTACCAGCTGCACGCGTTCACCCCGGCGGACCCCGCGAAGGTCGCTTCGGGCTGGGACCTTTCCAAGATCTTCACTTATTTGGACGTCGCCAACGTGCAGGGTTACGACTTCCACGGTTCGGGCAGCGACAACTCGTGGGAGCCGAACCGAACCGGTCACCAGGGCAACCTGTACGCCGACGCGGACGACCCGTACAACTTCCACTTCAGTGCGGAAAGCGCGATCAACGCGTACACGAACGCGGGCGTCGATCCACGGCGGCTGACGCTCGGCCTGGCGTTCTACGGCCGTGGCTGGCAGGGCGTCGCCGACGGCGGCAAGAGCGGCGAGTGGCAGTCGGCGACCGGCGCGGCGCCGGGTCAGTTCGCCGAGGAAGCGGGCACCCGCGGGTACGCGAACCTGGTGGCGGGCGTGCCGGGCTGCACGGTCCACCACGACACGGCGGCGGTCGCGACCTCCTGCTACACGGGCAACGGCGGCCAGTGGTGGACGTTCGACGACGCCTGGTCGATCGGGCTGAAGACCACGTGGCTCAAGTCTCGCGGCCTGCTCGGCGTGATGGCGTGGGAGATTTCGGGCGACACCGGCGCGTTGATGAACGCGGTGACCGCCGGGCTCGGCTGAGGTTTCGTTCAGCCCGCTGAACACCCCTGTTCAGCGGGCTGAACACTTTCTTTGGAGCTTGACCCGCGATGGTCTGGACCATGACGCTGAGCCGCGCGCGCCTCGGACACCGTCGTCTCGAGGAGAGCCTGGCCACCCCGGCCCCAGCGACGTTCACCCACCAGGGCGTGCTGGTGAGCAGTCCCCAGCTGGACTTCGTCAAGGCCGAGGTGAGCGCCGGCGCCCAGCCGTGGAAGGCGGCGTACGACCAGGCACGGAGCAGCGCATACGCGTCCCTTTCGCGGACGCCGAAACCCCGCGCGGTGGTCGAATGCGGCTAGTATTCGAACCCCGACAACGGCTGCACGGACGAGCGCGAAGACGCGACAGCGGCGTACACGGACGCACTGATCTGGTACATCACGGGCGACGCGCGTTACGCGCAAAAGGCGATCGCCCTGATGGACGCGTGGTCGGCGGTGATCACACGTATTCGAGCTGGCCGAACTCGGGACGCTTCGCGACAATGCTCCGCAATGTCTACCTGAGCAAGGTCATCAACGGCAGCAACAGCAACGGAAACTGGGAACTGTCCATGATGGAGGCCGCGGTCGGCATCTCGGTGTTCCTGGAGGACAAGCCGAGCTTCGACAAGGCGGTGACCCGCTACCGCAACCGCGTGGCGGCGTACGTCTACCTCGCTTCGGACGGCGCCTTGCCCAAGACGGTCCCGGGCAGCGGCCTCTCCTCCCGCGACCAGATCGTGGGCTATTGGCAGGGCCAGTCGACCTTCATGGACGGCCTCACCCAGGAAACCTGCCGCGACTTCACCCACACGGGCTACGGCATAGCGGACGTGGCGGAGACAGTACGAATCCAGGGCCAGGACGTGTACTCGACGGACGTCGGCACCCGCCTGCGCCAGGCGCTGGGGTTCCAGTCGAAGTACCAGCTCGGAGCGGCGGTGCCCTCCTGGCTGTGTGCGGGCACCTCAACCTGGGTCTCGGCCCGGTGACGGAGGTGGGCTTCGACGCGCTCAACACGCGCATGGACATCGCGATGGCGAACACGCAGACACTGACGGACCGCCAGCACCCGGCGGGCTCGAACAACCTGTTCGTGGCCTGGCAGCCCCTGACCCACGCAGCCAACCCGGCTTGATCGCGAGCCCTGGTCTTCCTGACAGGTTTCCGCAGGTCAGGAGGACCGGGGACCCTGGTTGCACGGCCGTTCGGAGGGCGCGCTAGAGTACTTCTCACGCACTCAGCGAGTGCGGGTCCGGGCTGTGGCGCAGTTTGGTAGCGCACTTGACTGGGGGTCAAGGGGTCGCAGGTTCAAATCCTGTCAGCCCGACGGACACAGAAGCCGCTTGGCTTGGGTGAAAGCCCAGGTCAGGCGGCTTTTGCAGTTGACCGCTCTCGGCATCCCCTACAGCAGAACTTCTTGGACCGGGGACCATCTGGGGACCACTCGTCAACCTCGGCCTCTCAAGGGCCTACTGCGTCACCTGCTCGCGACCACCATCGAAGGATCACCTCGCGACACGAACGACAACAATCCTCCAAATGCCGGCCTACTTGACCAGATAGTCAAATTGCTCGCGAAAAAACGGAAATTTCCCGTCCGATGAGTCGTAATCGTTGATCAGCCGCTCAAGATCATCGTCGTCCATGTAGAAGACGAATCCGACACCCGCAAGCGCCGCATCTTTACAACGTTGCGCGAACAGCTGCTTATCAGCAATCTTCCTACAAGCGATAATTCCAAACTTTGTTCGATGAATAGAAAACCGACCCAAAAGTTGATCTAATTCCGGATTACTCGGATCCTTGCTGTAGTTCTTACACTCTACAACCATCTGCGAAGCCATGTAATGACGGCTGATAAACCTAAAGAAACCCTCGTCGGCGAGGTTGTCATAGGTGAGATCTATACGCTTGCGCCCCTCATTGATTTCATCCTCCACCACCATATTGCCAAGGAACGGGTAAGTCACTGCTGCCAGAAGCTCCCCAACAGCGCGATGGTACATGGAAGCGCCGTGCCCTCCGGGAGAAATCGCACGAACTCTCCCCAACAGGGACCCGAAGTCCGGACGCATCGAATGCGTTTTACTTGCGAGCGTGTTGTGGTCAAGCGGAGGGGACGTAGCCATGCCAGGCGTCTCCTTGTAGATCTTCAACGCCGCAGGAAACTCGTTGGTATGTTTGACGACCGCAGCCTTTGTGTTGCCGTACTTTTCAATCAGATCCATCTTATGGACCCGCTTCTCACCTGTTGACTTGAGTGCATACACTAGATTGCTGCCAGCCTTAATCTCCTTCTCTTCATGGAATGGAGCAATCGCCTTCGAATAATACTTCTGAGGATTGAATATGAGGTCGAGCCGGACGATTGACTTTGGCACCAGAAGCAGCAACTCGTCACCGATGCAAGGAAGAAATGATTCAACCTGCTTCCATCTTAGCTCATCGGCATCCCAGATCCAGCCAGCATAGACTTCTTCCGTGGGTATTCTATGATATTCACATTGCTCTTGCGTGTAGTCAATCAGCACGCTTCGGACGACGTTGGTCGTGATGTCCGATACAATATCTCGACCGATCCCCTCGACCAGCAATGCGGAATCCTCAAGGTCAGACAGAAGTCCCGTCTGCGCTGCTCGACTTGCGGCCAATGCGTCAACTACACTTACTGCACCGACCCCACCCAGACCTCGCCCACGAGACCTTCCCCGCGACAAACCGAGGTGAACTTCATTGGGCTCATCCAGACGCCCCAACAACTTAACAACTTCCGCCCGCTTGCCATCCTTTAGACCTATTAGAACTTCAGCAAAAAAGCTTTGCAAGAGGGCGACGCAACGATCATGAAGCCTACCCGACTGGATCCGAATCGCCCTGGGGTCAACAAATACTGGAACATCCGTTGACACATCGACATCAACGAAGTCCAGCTCTGATTGCCGTTGCGGCAGATGGAATATCTCAGATACTCGCATGAAGGACTCCCTGACCATATTAGGTCAAGCACACTACAGAGCTAAACGCAGCCATGCATGATCCATTCGGGTTCGATCAGCAACCCGTCAGCTCTAACGTAACTATCTGGTCACCTCAGCGCATCGATCTCGTCACTCCAACGCGGGATCTCGCTGCTATCCAGGGTGTTGGTGGGCTCTATCGACAAAGGAATCCTATCTCGCTACTTTCAGAGTCGGCCGCGCTGACGACCTCAGGTGCTTTGTCAAGAGAGCGCTGGCGTTTGTAACAGCTAGGTTGTCGGGGTGTAGATACCGCTGGGTGGTGGACAAGGACCCGTGGCCCGCGATCTTGCGAAGGTGATGTACCGGTACCCCAGCATCCGCCATCCAGGTCAGACCGGTGTGCCGCAAGTCGTGACGCCTCAGGTGGTCATACCCGAGCGCTGCCACCACCTCGTCCCATACCGTCGCATCCCGGAGCACCGCGGTCGTGATCCGACCTCCACGGGGGCCCTTGAACAGCCGGCCGTCGGGGTCGTTGTCGGCAAGAGCGATGCGCCGCTGAACCAGCTCGCGGATGTCCTCGATCAACGGCACTGTCCGAGCCCGCTTCCCCTTCGTCCCCTTGTCCACCAGCCCGCCAGGTGACGGCGTCGTCTGCCGGCGAACTGTCCAGGTCCACGACGAGGTGTCGATGTCGCCCACCCGGCAGCCCGAGACTTCCCCGATCCGGGCCGCCGTGCAGGCAGCGAACAGCACCACGTCACCCCAGCCCCGGTACTCCCCCGACGACCGCGCCACCAGGGCGTCCGCCAGCGTCGTGAGCGAGGTCCAGTCCGGCAGCGCCAGCGACCGCGGATCGTCCAACTCGTCCTCGGCGCGCTTGTACTCCTGCTGCCAGCCGGTCACCCGGGCCGGGTTCCGGTCGATTATGCCGTCCCGGAGAGCCTGCTCCATGACCCTGACCAGCACCGCAATGCTGTTCTTCACCGTCGACCGGCTGCACTCGTCAGCGATCCACGCGTGCACCGCTCGGTCGACTGCCCCGTTCGTGATCATGCTGACCGGCAGGTGCCCCAGCGTCGGGACAACCCGCTTCCGTCAGCCAGCCAAGTACGGATCGGTGGTCTTGGCCTCCAGCCCACGCAGAGCGAACGTCATGTTCGTCGTCCCGTAGTCAGCCAGCTTCATCGTCGCCGTGTTCGGGTCGACGCCCTGAGCAGCGGCACGCTCCATTCGGGTGATCCAGTCGCGAGCCTCGTCCTCGGACGCGAACGCCTCCGACTTGCTCGGACGCCTCTTCGTCACCGGGTCGACCCACCGCACCCGACCGCGGTACGGACTCGCCCGCCCAGGCCGGTACTCGACATCAGACGACAACGAGACGCCGAGCGGCAGCCGCACTTCGCCGGCCATCACGCGGCCGCCTGACCTGGATCAACGCGCCTGCTCCGTAGCCACGCTTCGATGTCCGACGCGCTATACACGGTCACCCGCTCGGAGAGCTGAACGAAGGGCGGTCCCTGCGGCGGCCGGGACGTTCGCCACCTCCGCACCGTCGAAGGATCAACGCCGAGCAGAGCACCCAACTCCTCGGTCGTGAGCCACCGCCCATCCACCAGTCGCAGTTCCATGTCCACTCCCCTCTTAGGCCGCGAGCTCGGCTGCCGAAGTTTCTGGAGGTCTCTCCACCGCCAGTAGCGCCCGGTCGTACTCGGCCTTCCACGTGATCCGTTCCGCGATCGCGCGCATCACCAAGTGCGGGCGAGGCGGCACCTGCGGGTCTCCAGGCTCGACCTTCCGCCAGACCTGCTGAGACCGGTCCACCTCCGGCTTCTCGATCCCGACCGCCGCGAGCGCCTGGAGCACGAATGCCCGCCGGTCGGCCTTGTGGTCCACGAGCGTCTTGCCCGACCACTTCCGAGAGACCAGGACCCGGCGGCCGGGCAGCCCGAGCGTGGTCCGGCGGTGGGCCCGGCCCTTGCAGTGCCCCGGCGTGGTCTTGCCTGTGACGCCCTTGGGCTGGACGCCGTAGAGCAGCCAGACCGCGCAGCGCGGCGAACACGGCGTGACCGACAGCTCGGCATGAAGCCGGTCGTGGTGATCAGCCTGGGCCGCGCTATCCGCCTCGACCACCTCACCCGTGGACTTGGTGAGGTACTTCGTCAGGTAGCCAATGTGACGGCCGGCCTCTTCGGTGCCGCCGAGGATGCCCTTCGAGTGCACCTGGCGGCCGAACGTGACCACGTGCGCCGGACGCTCGACCGCCTCCACCGCGTCGCCCCACCTGGTCAGCGACTCACGCGTCTCCGGGTCAACGAAGCCGGTGTCCGGGCCGTCCCAGACCGGCAGGCGATCGGCGTAGACGATCTCGTCATGCGCCGGCCACCAGACCTGGTGATAGGTGGCCTCAGTGACCTGCCGGATCACGTCGTGCGGCACCGAGCCCCGGATCGCCGCATGCAGGTGCGGCGCGGCCCGACGCTGCGGCTCGACAGTGGCGAAGTACTGCGCGTCCCAGCCGACGACCCGGCGGAGGTTCTGCCACCACCGATCCACCAGTGCGGCGAAGTGCACCGCGTCCCGGGCGGCCCGCCGGTAGTCGTACCGGGACGGGTCGACCGGGGCACCGTCACCGCGGACCGGCCCGTAGGTATCGCAGGTCAGCGTCACAAACATGGACGGCCGGAACTTCCCGGCGTACTCCCGACCGACGGTGGTCTTCGCAACCTTTCGCCGGGGCAGGTTCGGCGCATCCTGCCTGCGCTTCGTCGACCGCTTCACCGCCAGTTTGGCCGGGACGTCGAGGGCGGGCAGCCGACCCCGCATCCCGAGTTGCCGAAGTTCCACGTCAACTCCGGCGATCTCCTCCCGCAGTTCCTCGGCCTCCGCCTGGTCATGCTCGACCACTTCCCGGTAGGCCGCGACGAGGTCGGCGCGGTACGTGAGCAGTTCCTTGTGATCCTCCGAGGGTGGCTCGGCGGCGAGGATGGGTTCCTCGGTCATGTGCCAGCCCTCGCGGCACTGGACCTGCCGCAGCGCCTTCGCCTTCCGCGCGCACGGCAGGCAAACCGACTCCACCGTGGACCCGCACGGCACTGGCACGTAGCGGAGCTCGCCGGTAGTGGTGTCCCCAACCTCCATCGTGAACGGGCGGACGCAGACGCCGTGCTTCTCCGCCGTCGCCCGGATCACGTCGGCAGCCAGCGGTGTCCGCATCCGCTCTGCGCGTGTCTCGCTCATCAGGCCGCCACCTCCCCGGGCGCCGACCAGCCGCGCAGCAGGTTGACGGGCATGTCCTGCTTCGCTCCGGCCGGGAGATCCGGGAACGTGCTCGGCTCGAACCGCACCAGGCCGAACACCAAGACCGGGATGCCGCACGGCGTCCGGCCAGTGATCGACAAGTGCACCTGCGTCCCGTCGACCAGCCGCCACAGCCGAGCCGAGACGTCCTCGAGCGTCTGCGTCCACACCAGCAACGCCCGCGACACTTCGGGCAGCCCGTCCACGTCGAGCTGAACAGTGATCGGGCTCAACCAGGCATTGACGTCAACCGACGCGGCCGGCGGTAGCTGGTGCGAGTCGAGGTGGTCGCGGATGGCGTCGAGGAAGATCATCAGCCGGTTCACGCCGCCACCCCCTCACCGCCGTGTCGCAGATCCGCGACACCCCCATTGGTCACGTACGTCTCCAGCGCCTTGACCGTGGAGTCGGAGACCCACCCGGCCCGGATGCGCAACGGTTCGCGGATGCCTTCGCCCCACACGTAGCCCACGCCGGCCTCCGAGTCGCCGATGCGGTTCGCCCACGCCCCGCGCTCGTACGCGCCGTCGCCCAGGACCATGCCCACGTGCGTCTTCGAGGTGACCCGCAGGCATACCCTGCGGGTGAACAGCTCCCGCACGGGAACGGTGTCCTTAGTGGGCTCCTGGACGTAACCGCGGACCGAGATCCCCAGTGCCCGGCCTTGAGTGGTGAGCAGGGCGACGCGTTCCACAATGGCCTCACGGGTCTTGCGGTCGGTGTACTTGGTCAGCGCGCCGATCTCGTCGAACTCCAGCAGCTCCAACGGATACTCCGTCGAAACCGGAATGGTCCGGAGCCGACCGGCGAAGGCGCGCTTGCGTGATTCCATCTCCTCCACCAGGCCGTCGAGCAGCTCGACCGCGTCCTTGCCGCCGACGGCGTAGCGGGAGAAGATTCCGCGCCCGTAGGCCAGTTCCATGCCCTTCGGGTCGATCCCGGACATCCGCACCACCCCAGCCCGGATCGCCGTCGCGGCGGCCACGAGCGGGCACCACATCACCGAGTTCTTGCCCGCACCCGAGGCACCAGCGGTCAGGCAGTGCGCACCGGAACCCAGCAGGGGCACCCGCCAGTCACGCCCGTACTCGGTCCGACCCGCCCAGACGTTGCGCAGGTCCACGCCGGTCGAGTCGACGCCGTCCGGAACCTGGGGGCCGGCCACCCCGCCGCCAAGGAGGTCACGCCGCTGGAAGTCGATCGACACGACGTTGGGGGCCAGCTCGCGAACCTGACAACGAGCAACCTTCCGCGCGACAGCCAGCGCACGGGCGGCATCGTCGAAGTCCTCCGGCTTCTGCCCGGCCACCAGCTCCACCCGCACCTCATCCCACGAGGCACCGGAGCGGACGCCGAGCACCTTGGGCAATCGCGTGCCGGAGCGGGTCGAGGTCGAGCGGGACAGCGCGCGTCGACGGCCGACGAGATTCACGTTCACCACCACCGGCAGCGCCTCGTCCCGCGCCGACAGGCCGCAGGCGTGTAGCCACTCCGGAAGCTTCCGCCCGTACACGGCCCAGCGAGCCCACCAGGAGCGCAGGAACCGCCAGCACCACTGGTCAAACGAGACCGCGTCGATCATCCACCACATCGCCAGGACCACCGCGACGCTGCCAAGAGTGATCGCCAGCGACAGCCAGCCGACCAGCTCACACCAGCCGTAGACCGCGACGATGGCGAGGCTGGTCCGCCAGCGCGTCACAACCTGCGCAAGCATCCACACGACCGCCTTCCACAGCCACCACAGGGCCACGAACACCACGGCCGCCGCAGCCAAGGCTTCCAGGATCGAAGCCAAGGCGCGGCCGACCTTGTGCAGCACCCACACACCGAGCCCCAGCCCGGCCAGGGCCACTATTGCGAAGCCGGGAGACATCACCGACCACCCCGCTTCACGTCGAGATCCAGCTGCAGCATTCCCAAGCAGGGCGCGCACTTGGTCTCACCGGGCAGGAGTTTGGCGAAGCGTTTGCAGGAGGCGCAGCGCGTTCGGGTGACCCCCGTTGACGCTCGCCGGTTGTCGTCGTTTAGCGTTGTCATTGTTCACTTCCGCTGGTTGTGGACAGCGCAGGAGCGGCAAGGTTGGTAGCCAGGTTCCGCTTCTGCGCCTTAACGGATCACACGCACCCGCAACAGGACGTGCTTCATCACCGCACGCCGGAGCGCGCGCTTTTCGCTAATACTGTTGACTTTTCGGTCGTCTACATGGGACTACTCAGTAGGCGTCCCTTCCGCCTGAAGTTCCGCCGAGATCTCACCCGCCTTCCGCTCCTCGTATCCGGCCCAGTACAGCGCCTCGTGGTGATGACCCCGGTCGACGTCGGCGACCGCCTTGTACAGCCGCGCGTTGCCGAGGCGGAACGCCAGCCACACCGCCGGGTTCGCGTCGTTGGGTGGCCGGCGGTCCATCACGACTTCGTGGGCGTCCCGCAGCGTCTTCGGCTCAGTCCTGCGCACGGTCAGTCCTCTCCGCGCGGGCTTCCAGCAGGGCCGCCAGGTCCTCGGCGTGGTCGCGGAGTCGGCGCAGGAACACCGCGCACCCCGCCCAGGCCGTCTGGTCCTCCGGCGGCACCAGCGTCACCACGCACAGCCCACCCGCCAGCACCAGGACCGGCGGATGTGACGCGCCCGTCCCGGTCTCCTCCACCGTCACCTCGGTACCCGCGCCCACCGTCCAGCGCAGCCCCAGCCCGTCCCACGTCGCCGTCATGCTGTTCCCACTCCCGGGCCAAGTCGGCGAACCCCTCGGCCGCCGACTCCAGCGCCGCCACACACCACCACGGCAACCCGCGCACCTGCGCCAGCTCCTGCCACGCCCGCGACACCCGCCGAGCAGCATTCGCCGTGTTCGCCGCACTCACCGGCGACAACACCGCACGGCCGTGCTCCCACGCGGCCATGTAGTCCCGATACGCCTGCTCCCACGCCTCGACCCGCTCGCGGAAGCCCATGCCTGTCACGCCGCCTTCGCCGTCTCACCGGACCCACCCGACCGAGACGGCTTCGCGTTGCCGGTGGCCTGCTTGAACCCGGTCGCACGGAACACGTAGGACTGGTACTTGAACTCACCCTGCCCCGCCACACGCGGTTCCGCCGTCAGGCCGTCCAGCTCGATCGGCCGCATCCCGGGCAGCGCCTCCGAGGTGGTCGGCACCGGCTGCACGTCGGCGAGAAGGCTGATCTCGAACGACGCCCGCTTCGCCCGCGTCTCCGCCGGGTCGGTGACCATCACCTTCCACTGCCGCTTACCCGTCACCTCGTCCACCCGCTGCCGCACAGGACGGTTCGCGGCCCGGTCCTCACGCGACTGGTACTCGTTGTCCGGCGACACCTCGCCCACCATCACCAAGCCCTGCGGAAACGCGTCGTCGAAGTCGATGCCGAACCGGTGTCCCTTGTCGATAGCCATGCTGAATCCCTTGTGTCGTCTGTTAGTCGGTTACTTCTGGCGGCTCTCCGCCTCGTGCCGCTGCGGCGTCCAGTACCGCGCTCACCTCGTCCAGTTCCCTCCGCAGTACGGCGATGGCGTCGGAGTCCACGAGCAGGACCACCGGGAACGCCTTGCCGAACCGGACTTCCGCGCGGTTTGCGTACGTCAGCGCCCGGACACGAATCGGCAGATCAGCCGTGACGTGGATCTGAACCGTGTCGCGCATGCCACGCCGCGCCTACGCCGCACGTCGGCGAGGGACCGCCCGCTTGTCCAAGCCAGCCAGCCGGACAGTCGCTTCAGTGGTCACGCGTTCCTCCTCGGTGTCCTGGCACCGGGCCTGCCCCGGCAACCTGACACTCAATCTCCGCCAAAACGCGGGACGTGATCACCACGTGGCGGGACATCTCGGGACGTCCCTGGTACCGTCGAAGACGTCCCTACACGTCCCGAGGGGTGCCGATGCCGAACGAACGCCTGCGTGACGCGCTGCTGCGCAACGGCCTGACGCTGGAGCAGGTCGCTAAGGCCGTCGGCGTCGATCAGAAGACCGTCGAGCGCTGGATCACCAAGAACCGGACGCCCTACCCCAAGCACCGGCACAAGATCGCCGCCATGGCGCGCGAGTCAGAGACCTACCTGTGGCCGGACTCCGTGGCTCCCGAGCGCAAGGCCGAGACGGCCGCCGCCGAGCTTGTGCAGGTCTTCCCGCACCGCAACGCCGTCCCCGTCGAGCTGTGGGACCGACTGATCAAGGACGCATCGGAGACCGTCGAGATCCTGGTACACGCGGCGTTGTTCCTGGTGGAACGCCCGCGGTTCATCAAGGACCTGGCAGCCAAGGCAGCGGCCGGGGCGAAGATCCGGCTCGTATTCGGAGACCCCGAGGGGGACAGCGTCGCACTGCGCGGCGAGGAAGAGCAGCTAGGCGACGGGACGCTTGCAGCGCGCATCCGCAACGCCCTGGCGTTCTACCGGCCACTGATCGGCGTCGACGGTGTGGAGATGCGGTTCCACAACACGACGCTCTACAACTCGATCTTCCGGTTCGACGACGAGATGATCATTAACACGCACGTGTACGGGTTTCAGGGAGCCCACGCCCCGTCCCTCCACCTGCGGAGACTGTCCGCCGGGGACCTCTTCGAGACCTACTCGGAGAGCTTCGAGTCAGTCTGGAACCTCGCCAAGCCGGCCACCTTCTAGGAGGCAGCATGACCCGAGTCGACTACTACAACGACCCGAACGCACCCAAGGCCAACAGCATCGCAGTGGCAGTGTCCGCATTCATTCAGGACGACGAAGGCCGGATCTTGATGATTAGGCGCACTGACAACGATCTGTACTCGATCCCCGGCGGCCAGCTTGAGCTCGGCGAGACCCTAGCCGAAGCTGCAGTCCGGGAGGTTCGCGAGGAGACCGGCATTGAGTGTGAGGTCACGGGGGTCATCGGCCTGTACTCAGACCCCAAGCACGTCATCGCCTACGACGACGGCGAGGTAAGGCAAGAGTTCTCCATCTGTTTTCGAGCCTCGGCCATTTCCGGGGATCCGCAAACCAGCCTGGAGAGCAGTGAGGTCATCTGGGTTCACCCAGATGACGTGAACGACCTCGAAGTTCACCAAGCAATCAGGCTAAGAATTAATCATGGACTCGAAGCGGGAGACCCTTTCTTCACGTAGCCGCCGACGTCAAGCATTGAACTTCTTCAACAAGTCTAAGGTAAGCTGAGAGCGCTTCAACTGATCAGAGGAGCGCAGGTTACCGCCTGCAACTTCGACAACGACCGCTGCCGCTTGCCGGAAGTAAGAGACCTGATCCGGACGCTTCAGTGCCGCTATCAGCTTCCGCGAGTCCTCTTCAACCTTTGCACTCTTCAAGGGAGCAGCCTTGTGTCCAAGCGCTTGGTATGCATAAACCATTAGAATATGATACCTGGCGGGCTTGTAGAAAGCCTCCAAGACCGTCCTAAACGCGTTTTCAAGTTTGTAGGCCGCAAATGCGCTAGCGACATACGGAATAAGTTTGTGGTCATCCTGAAAAATCCTAGAACCAACTTCGTTGTAAAGCTGCTTAGGATAGCGGGCCGCTACATGCGGCGAGTCCAGAAACACCGCCGACAAAGCTCGCATTTGGTCACTAATAGAAACCAGTCGAGTTTTTGTTACTTCTCGACCGAAAAATTGCCCCGACCTGCGTTCGTACGTCAGACTGACACCTTCGGTGTCGATCCGATAGAAGTCCTCTAATCGCTTTTGAAACTTATTTAAAGCAACTAGATCGTTTTCTTTAACCTCAGTCTGAGAGTTTGTTGCCTGCGTGATCTTAGTTGCTATATCAGCATCTTCAGTGACAACTATACGGATGGGAACATAGGTCGAGTCGGCGTTGTCTCCCAGGTGCTCCTTAGACAAGTATGCACAATGACTAGTCTGGCCACCATTGACGATCTGATATCCAGAAAGAGACATCGCATCACCCGGCTTGGGGAAATACGATGACGCAACGACAGTGACGCCGTTGTTGAGAACAGGGAGAAGGTTTCGATCATCCGAGGCAAGCGTGGAGATGATCTGCTTATTTACTGAGTTGCCAGTCCCTTGAAACCCGCGTACGTTATCGTAGAAAACGCGCTCATCAAGGCTTCCTTCGTCATTCTCAACCAGTCTCAACAACTCCGAGACGGAGACCACGCCGATTATCCCTTGCGTGACACCCTGCATCTTAGGAAGATTTACCGACTTTTCCAGCTGGATCTCAACCTCGTTAGACACATTTTTCTTGGTCCAAAGGTCATGCAAGTCGTCCGCTCCATGGACGCGCACAGAGACTCTACCCACGAACCCAAGTGATGAGATCTGCCCCCGGACCGTCTCGACCCGATCCACGACAGTCGAGTCCTCCACAGCCACCCTTGGCGCAGTGGTTGTGAAATGTAGGGCGACCGCAGGCGGCGACTTCAGCTTTGCAGCGTGATTTTCGAAGATATAAGACAAGGCACCTGCAACACTCACTAGCCTCTGGAATGCACTATCGACCGAGTTGTTCAAGATCTTCAAGGCAGCGTCGCCAAAGTTCAATATTTCAGATGAAGAGACGCCGGCCGACTTCTTCGCCTGAATCAGATGCAATGACACTTCGAGCCTGTTAGTACCGTCACAAATCTCGCTCGCGTCGGTCTTATCCCAAACGAGTTGACTGTTGACCTCTAGAGCGACTACATCTACACCGATTGCTCCAGGGTCCAGCAAAAAGTCGGTTCGTTCAGCCTGTGAAAGAAGGTAGTCGGGAAGAAGGATGCTGGCAGCAAAAAGTTCGAATGCGTCGGAATCGCTGAGAGATTCAAGCTCCTCCGACTGTTTGAACTTGTTGAACAGGCCCTGCACGAGGGGATTCATCTTAAGGCTCCATTAGTTGCCGAACTTGGCTCTATGGGATCAAGGGCGCGCCGCCGCTGCGCGGCGCGCCTGTCGCCTATGTAGCCCCTCGCCTTGGCGGCCGCATCCGCGTCCGACACGGCGGGCTGCCGCTCCGCTTCGCCCGCCGGCCGGGCGGTACGGCCGCCAGCGGGTCACCTGACGCAGCGCCGCGCAGCGGCACCGCACCCCTCCCCTGTGACAACGTTGGCCTCCTCGACGAACTACAAGCGGTCTGACATTCGGGTCGTTCGTGAGTCGATCTCTGTTACGCCCGTCGCGGGAGACCTCCATCCCGACGCCTGATCGTGACAACGGCCGGTAGCACCGCGTCAAGACGATGAAGCGTGTCTTGACCCGGCACCACCGGCCGCGTGCTGGCTTCATATCGGGATGCAGGGCAGGTTGTGGCGGGGTCCACCACGTCGTCCGGCGTGTACGCCAGCGAGCGCAAACAAGCGACCGACACGCCAACGACCAGCTCGACCTCGGGGACCAGTCGGGGACCACACGTCATGCACACCGATGAACGACCAGGTGTTCGCGACACGCCAGTTGATCAAGCGCACGTGCCGTGAGCTGCGTAGACCCCGACTCCCCCGTCCTGGGGGTCAAGGGGTCGCAGGTTCAAATCCTGTCAGCCCGACGGACGCACTTGAAGGGCCCGTGAGGAGCATAACCGCTGCTCACGGGCCCTTTGTCATGATCACCAGAGACGATGGAAGTTGATCTCGCGCTTGACCAACCGGGGACAGATTGGGGACAGATTCCGGCTGCCGCTGTCTACTGCGGTCAGATCGCGCGCAACTGCGGCCGTCGGGGCGCTGACAGGTGCTTGGTCAGTAGCTCGCCGGCGTCCATCACCGATCGGAGGTCTGGGTGCAGATATTGCTGAGTGGTCGTCAACGATCCATGCCCGGCGATCTTGCGCAGAACATGTACGGGCACGCCGGCGTCCGCCATCCACGTGAGTCCGGTGTGCCGGAGATCGTGTCGACGGAGATGCTCGAACCCGAGCTTGCCGACGATCTCGTCCCAGTGGGTCGCGTCGCGAAGAATCGCCGTCGTGACCCGACCGCCGCGCAGTCCAGTGAACAGCCGCGCCATCGGATCTAAACCGACAGCAGCCAGAAGGCTTGCAACCAAGGGCCGCACTTCCTCGATCAGCGGCACGTCTCGCAAGCGCCTGCCCTTCGTGGCCTTATCGATGAGCCCTCCTGGAGCAGTGGGCGTCTGCCTGCGCACCTTCCAAATCCAGGTGTCCCGATCGATGTCGCACACTCGAACACCAGACACCTCACCGATCCGTGCCGCGGTAGAGGCCGTGAATGTAACGATGTTGCCCCAGCCGGCAAACTGATTCGCCGAACGGGCAACCAACGCCGACGCAAGCCGCACGAGCGTGTCCCAGTCCGGAAGCGCCAGTGATCGCGGGTCATCGAGCTCATCCTCGGCAAGCTGAAATTCGCGTTGCCATCCGCTGATCCGAACCGGGTTACGGGTGATGAGTTCGTCGCGGTACGCCTGCTCCATCACGCGAACCAGCATGGCAAGGCTATTCTTGATCGTGGATTTGCTGCACCCGTCAGCAATCCAACCATTGCCGCGCGATCAACTGCACCATAGGTGACCATTCGCACGGGTAGATGCCCAAGCGCTGGCTTGACACGCTTACGCCAGCCCGCGAGGTACGGGTCGGTCGTCTTCGCAGCGAGTCCCCGGATGGCGACGGACAGGTTGTGGTCGCCGTACTCACCGAGCGCCATTTCGGCCATTGCCGGATCGACACCGCTCGCGGCGGCCCGTTCCATGCAGACGATCCAGTCATCGGCGGCGTTCCTGGTCGCGTGAGGCTCGGAGATCGACGGGTAATCGCCCGTCTCCGGGTCGACCCAACGAACCCTCGCCCAGTAGGGCTTCGGCCGTCCGGCTCGAAATTCGACGTCAGTTGCGAGCGATACACCCATCGAAGGTGTCCGACGTTTCTTCTTTCTTGCGACCATAAGGGCAGAGTACGGCACATTGAACCCCTTGACTGCCGCAATTTACATTTTCTTTCGCTGCGCAAATTGCGACACTCCCATATTTCGCACATTGCTCACATAAAACACGAATAAGCACGTCAATAACGTGCCCAGCGTGGCGCCGGCATCGGGACGCACCCTGCGCTGCGCGCGCCACGTCGCCACCAACTGCCGCGCTTGAACTGGCTCTGATGCACCCAACGATCGACGTTCGCAGTCGTCGTGACTGCCATTGATCAACTTGACAGCCTCGCGTGACGCACGCCCGGAGTTGTCTCGCGGTGCCGCACCGCCACCGGACAGACGTCTACCGTTAACTCCTGGAGACGGTAGCGTCGAGGACCCTATCAACGACTAGCTAGATGGATTGGCCGTCAGATTCACCGCTGACGACGGCGACGACGTCGCAAGGGGGCGCAATGGGCGAAACTGACGACGACTTGATCCTAAACCCGACCGAACGGCGGCTCGTAGGCCACGTCGAGCGCGGTGAATGGCTCGACCTGGTCGGTGACCAGCCAGTCGATGAACCGGCCATGCGCTCCTGGGACGACTCACACACCGTGCGCGCTGTGGTGATCCGCGAGATCGTACTCGGCCGCCTCGCGGCTAACCCTGACCCGCATGGCGTACAGCTTCGCGGAGCCCGTATCGAAGGTCGGCTCGACCTTGAAAACATCATCAGCTCCGTGGCGATCAAGCTTCGCGACTGCCTGTTGCCGGCCGGCGTGACCGCTCGCGGTGCCACCCTTCACGTCCTTCACCTGGCGGGATGTCATCTGGCCCATTCCACAGTGTCCGCGTTGGACGCGAACATGCTAAACGTTCCGACGCTTGTTCTCATGGGCGCAACCGTTACGGCCAGCTGCGATGCGGGTGCCGTGAACCTGCTTGGTGCCCATATCGGCGAGCTCGACTGTGATGGTGCACACCTGAGCAACGACTCCGGCCCGGCTCTGTATGCCGACAATCTGCACGTAGAGCACGGTGTAACTCTTATGGGTGGATTCACGGCTATCGCATCTACCGCTTCATACAGTACCGTCAGCTTGCTCCACGCCGACGTCGCCTTCCTTTCGTGCGATGGCGCAAAGCTACACAATGATTCAGGCCCCACCCTCGTCGGCGACGGTCTACACGCGAAGCAGGGGGTGTTCCTACGTGGCGGGTTCGAAAGCTCCGCCTCGAGCGAAATCGGCGGAATCCGACTACTCGGTGCCCACCTGGGCCACTTAGAATGCGATGGTGCGCGTCTGAGCAACGACTCCGGCCCCGCCCTCTACGCCGACGGCCTGCATGTAGACCAACACGTGTTAATCCGACATGGGTTCGAGGCAGTCGGTTCTGGCAGCTACGCCGTCCTCGACCTTTCCCACACGGAGATCGGCGGAGGCTTGATATTCGACCCAGAACGGTTAGAACACAGCACCGATCCTCATGCCCGGCTCCAACTGGACGGCCTGACCTACGCCGGCTTGCCGGTGGGGATTTCCACCAACGAGTGGCTAAATCTTCTGCGTGAGGGCACACCCAAATACTCGGCTCAGCCTTACCAGCACCTCGCAGCTGCGCACCGCGTCGCTGGCCATGACAGCCAAGCCCGACGCATCCTCATTGCCCAACGGCGCGACCAGGTCCGCCGTAGAGCGCTCACCGGACGCTCCGCACGGATCTGGGCCCGACTTACCGGACTGACTCTCGGCTACGGCTATCAGCCTTGGCGAGCTCTCCTCGGCCTGCTTGCCGCCATCGTCACCGCCGTCATCCTCGCCATCAATCTTGGCAACCACGGTGGCCTCGTCCAGACCCGTACTCCACCCAGACCCACGCCGACCGGATGCACCGTCGTCGAACAAGTCGGAGTGGGCCTCGACCTCGCCGCCCCGCTGATAAACACTGGCGCCCGTGCACGCTGCGACACCACCGACTCCGTCACCGGTCAGGTCCTCACTGCCACCAGTTGGGCTTTACGCCTGCTGGCTTGGGCCTTCGCCACCCTGTTCGTCGCAGGCTTCACCGGAGCCGTCCGAAAGACCTGATCCGCCGACATGCGACCCGCTGTCTTCCGTGGCATCCTCGTAACACCCGTAACTGCGAGCATGGAGGAGAGATGCTCCCCTACCACACTCTTCCTGGGGGAATACCAGGCATCGAGCGGCCAGGGCCAAACAGTATCGTGGAGCTTCTTCAAAGAGTGCTCCAGAGAGAGGGTTTCTACGGCGGCCCTGTTAACGGCGGATTTACTGCTGCAACAGTCACAGCGGTAAGGAATTTTCAGGCCGCGCGGGATCTTACTGCCGACGGCATCGTCGGACCCGCGACGTGGAATGCGCTCCCAGCAGAAACTTTGCAGGGGATACCCGTAATCAGAGAGGGATCGTCGGGCGGAGCCGTGGCGTTGCTCCAGCGATGCTTGCGCCGCCAGGGATATGATCCCGGCCCGATTAATGGCGTTTTTGGTCCGAAAACAACCGCAGCGCTCAAGCAATACCAGCAGACGGGTGCCCCAGAAATTGTCGTCGACGGCATCTGCGGGGCTCAAATATGGCCTCTGATGGGCTGAAGCCAACAGGCGCCTCTCGACTCTTTGGGACGTAACCACGAGTTGCCCAACACATCGGAAGGTGTCTATCAGCCTGCAAGTACTGCGACACGGCTTCCTCCAAAGCGGTCAGTAGGTGAGGTGGTCGTCGTCGGTGCGGTAGCGGTGGATCTCGGCGGGGATCCCGGCCCGCTGGGCCGTGGTGGCGCAGTAGGTGGCGCCGCGGGAGCGGTCGCGGATGAACGCGAGGCAGATGTCGGCGCCAGCGGCGGCCATGGCAGCGTTGCGGACCATCCCGGCGGCCGGGCAGAACGACGCTCCGCGCTGGCCCTGGCGGCGGTGCCCAGGCGGGCAGCTGGTGGCGCACGGGCCGCGCCAGTCGGCCGGCCACCGTTCCACGTCCCCGCCCCAGTGGGTCCAGCATTGTTCGGCCAGCAGGTCCGCGCCGTGTCCGCAGGCGCCCGACACTAGGACTGCGCCCGGGAACTTCTGCCAGACGCCGGCGAGAGCGTCCCGGATCGCAACCGCGTCGATAAACGTCCGCGACCCGGTGACCAACACGCGCGGCCGGCCGGTCATCGCGTCTCCCACAGGAACACCTCGACGGCCGCGCTGATCTGCTCGCTGACACGGGCAGCCTCGATCACGGTCAACACCGCGGTCCCCGGACCGCTGCAGGTGACGCGGCGGGCGTCTCGGACTGCTCGCGGGTCCTCTTCGGCTTGGCCATCGCGCGTCTCCTGTCTGATCTGGACGGTGATCGCGCCGGGCGGAAGCGATGTCAGCCCCCGCCCGGCGGGCGGGTTCAAAGGCAGTCGGTGTCTGCGTCGTCGTCGGTCTGCACCCGGGTTGCGTCGCGCTGGGCGCTGATCTCGTCGGTGGCGTCGAGCACCATGCGGTACGCCTCTTCGACCTCGCTGCCGGCTTCGACGACGTTGGTCTCGACCCAACTGTCGGGTACGGAACGGGCGATTTGCTTGCTGGTCCGGTTTTCGCTGCCCGTAGGGCGAGCGGCGTCAAGGGGGCAGCCGAGCAAGCGCGCGACAGTAAGCCCGGAACTGCTCCCTTGACATGGCGTGATTGGGCTGCGCCAGGTCGACGAGATGCCGAAAGGCACCCACTGGTGAGTCAAAGCAAGTCGGCCTGTAACGGGTGCGCCCTGCCATGCGACCTCCGAGGAGGTCAAGAAAGGATCATCATGACCAGTTCAGCGCAGTGCGTCGTTTTGAGGTGCCAATTACCCGCACAGGAAATTCTTACGATCTCCCCACCCCGGGGCTTCAGCCGTGAGACGGTCGTCTGCTCTGCCCATAAGGCAGCGATCGACGCAGGTGAGCCCTGGGCCATGGACGGCACCGACTACACCGACCCGGTCATGAGGCACGCCCCGAAAGCCATAGTCATGGGCGAAGACCTTTATGCCAGGAAACTTCGGGTATGGACCGGAACCGGCGCGAAGATGACGGGACGTACGTCCATGCGGGGAAGTTCCTCCAGTACTTCACGATCAACACCCAGGCTCTCGGCGGCGACCAGGAGGAGACGATCGAGCTATTGATCGACCCGGACGCCATCAACGACCTCATCATGACCTTGCGACGCTTCGCCAGCCCCAAGGACGGCGAAGGCGACACGTAGTCCGACAGCCCACCTCCGGCACCCCTTGGCCCGGCGCGATCGGGCGCTGCCGGGCCGACGAGATGGCGAGGAGGCCACCCACTTGTAGGATGCTCAGCATCCAGAGCCGCCACGAGGAGGACAGGGTTCTTTGAATTGGATCACCGCCCTGTCAGCTCTGCTGGCACCGATAGCGGCGTTGCTGGGCGTCGCGATAGGTTCGAGACTCACCGATCGACGCGAAACGAGCGGCTGGCTCCGAGACCAACGCCTAAAAGCGTACGCCGACCTAATCGAACCTCTGAGCTTGTCTTTCGAGGCTTTTGCCCTAATAAAAGCCGATCTAGATCTTCACGACTTCAAACCACCGCCACCCGACCACCCGACCACCCGCGCATCAGGCAACAACTCAGGCAGTGGAGCGATAACTTTGCCAAGACGGACCTAGCCTTGACGAAGGCCGAATTGGTTGCCGGCGATGAGATGCAGCCGTTTTTGCTCAGGGGAATCCGACACGGAATCCGTAGTCGACAGCAGGATCTTTTGATGCAACTGGACTACAAAAACACCGTTGACCAGAGCGAATGGGAATTCGTAGCCAAGATGTCACTCAGTATCGAAATTGAATTACGGCATCGCGTCCGAAAAGATTTGCATACATCTAATAGTAAGTCTTCGACTTTCCAGTACATTACTCGCCTCTGGCCAGTAGTCCACCGCCGTCGCCGAGCGCGGCGAGCGCAGCTGAGCTTGCAAAGCGTCCAAGACGTCGACAGCCCACATTCTGCCCACATGGCACCAGTGAACGACGACGAAGGACCGTAATCAAAGACCAAGTTTCTCCTGGGCATCGACCGAGCCGCCTCCTCGTGCGCTGGCCGCTGGGTAGCGAGTAAGTGCAAAGGGACCTTCGGTCAACACTCGTCCTTCGGTATGTAGCCCTGCTGGCACCCATACTCGTGTTGTAGATCGCCCGACGTCTTCTGCCGGCCTGATCCTCCAGGATCGAGCTACCCCTGATACTCGTGGCATTTGGGGTTGTAGTTACCCGCAGCAACAGCCCGCTGCCCACAGCCTGGCCCGTTGGAGGAACTCGACCGCTTCGTAGTAGATCTCGGTGGAGTGCTTGTTGCCGATGTCGTCGGCGCGGATGGCGTCGGTGACGTCGAAGGAGGGGTTGGCGGCGTTTGTGTCGTTGGCGGACTCGACGACGCCTGAGGCATCACCGAGAGAACGGGCGGCGGCGTTGGAGGCCGGCCACACGCGGCCATAGCAAGGCTCACGGCAGTAGCCAGCAGTGCCCGTGCAGCCCAACTCGTCATACACGGGAGTCGACCTCAACGAACCCGGCGTTATGCTTCCACCTCGGCGACCGTCGGATCGTTACGTGCCCGTCCAGCTCTGACACGGCGCCCGTCCCATGCTTTAGCCTCGCAAATGGTCGCGAGGCGACCGCAGATGACCACGAACCCCCCTTTGGTGCTGCCGCCGGATCAGCTGGTCACGGCACATGTCGATCAGTCGTGATGATCGACGGAATACATGCTCCACAAAAGCGAGTGTCGCAGCCAGCCCCTCGAAGTTCGAGCTCCGCCCGTGTCACATCCGTGCCACACCGCACTACCGAGGAACGACCAACGATGGCCAACAACGCCCAGACTTGCCCTGGTAAGCGGGCATCTCGACGCCCAGCGCGCAGGTCTGATGAAGACCAAATTAGAGCAAGGGTTCGCAGGTTCAAATCCTGTCAGCCCGACGGACAGCGGGTTTCCGCAGCTCACGGCTGCAGAGGCCCGCTTTTTGCTTTGGTCATGGTGTCGATCCGGTCTGGCACAGCGCTCGGTGACGACATGCCTGCCTCAGCCAGCCGGACACCGGACAAACTCGTAACAGCGGTGTCCGACGACGAACTCGCCCGCTTGCTCGATACGTGCCGAGAAGAAAATCTGTGTCCGCCGGAATGGGACGGGGCCAATTCGGATACTGGCATCAGGTGACGATCGCCGAGTCCTCCGGCGATACCGTCGAGGGCGACCCTGAACGCTCCTGGCGCTGCGAGAAAGCCCTCGCCGGCGCGACGCGACCCGGCCTCGCCCCTGCCCGAGGCCGGGCAGACCTGCTGAGGGGAACCGGTCGAGCCGGCGCGCCAGCGTCAGCCTTCAAGGGTGTGTCGAAAGGGTGCCGCCTGATCAGGCGGCACCCTTTCGACAGCCTGGAAATCTCTTCAGCAGTAGCCCGCCCCAGGCCGTGGGTTCAGCCGGCCGGTTCCGCCTCGATCGTCAGCTCGACGCGGTCCACGAAGGCGGCGACTTCGGTTTCGGGATCCGCTCCCCAGGGAAGGTCGGCGACCACGCACGCCGAGCGTCCGTTCGAGTCGTACAACGGCCCGAGGCTGGCTCCTCGCGGGAGACCGACCATGACCGACGCGCACCGGGACGGGGCTTCCGCTGCGGACGGCTCCACCGTCGGCCAGCGGCCTTCTTCCGAGATCCACGACACCGGACTGCCCGCGTAACGCACGTCCGTCAACCGGCCCGGGTGGTGCTCCACGAAACGCTGGACCGCCCTGCGGGTCACGGCCGGGTGCTCCGGCCGCACGCCGAGGGCCAGGTCGACCATGGCCGGCTCGAGGGGGCGGCCGGTGGCCAGGTGCCACAGCATCATGATCGCGTCGCCGGGGAGGCGAGCGGCGATCTCCATCAGCACCGGCTGCCCGTCGCGCAGCCGGAACTCCGCGTGCGTGATGCCGCTGCCGAACCGCAGGGCCTTGAGGATCGCCGTGTTCGCCTCGACGAGCGCGTTCGACTCGGCGAGCGGGATGGCGGCGGGACTCGTGTGGCCGATCTCGGTGAAGTACCGGCTGTTGTCCTCGTTGGTGAGCTTGCCGGTGACGCCGCTCCACACCACCTCGCCGTGGTGGACCAGCGCCTCGACCGAGAACTCCGGCCCGGAGACGAGCTCCTCCACCAGGATCGTCTCCTCCGGACCGTACTCGGTCAGCGCGGCGCGCAGCTCCGCTTCGTCCGCGACCCGGAAGACCCCGGAGCTGAACATCCGGCCCGCCGGCTTGACCACGCACGGGTACACGTCGGACTTCACGGCGTCCCGCTGGTGCGGGGCGAAGGCACGGGACACCGGTCCGTGATCACGCAGGATGACGCGCTGCATGACCTTGTCCCGGCACACCCGGGCCGCCCACGCGCCGGTGCCCGGCAGGCCCAGCGCCTCGGCCAGCGCGCCCGCCGGATCGACGAAGACCTCGCCGCTGCAGATCACCCCGCGCACGTCGAAGTCCGCGATCCAGTCCTGCACGGACGCCAGCACCCCGTCGACCGCGGGGCCGGGGAGCTTGCGGACCTCCGCGATCCGGGACAGCGGATGCGTCTCGTCCTCGATGTACTTGCTCAGCTTCTCGAGGTCGGTCACCGGCCCGACGATCACCAGCGGAGTCAGCCCGCGCTCGGCGATGTCGGTGATCAACCGGTGCTGGCGGGCCAGCGCCGCCAGATCGCTCATCACGATCACCGCGGGTCGGCGGTCGCTCTGGTTCACCACGAGTCCTCCAGTCGATTCGATCGGGTTCGGTGGCTGCCGGCCCTCACGGGGGGTCGGCTCGGGCTCGGCGCGGCGGTTGAGCAGGGTGCCGACGCGCAGCTGCACCGCGGCCGCCGCCACTCCGACGACCAGGCAGCCGATCCACAGCGGGGCCGTGCCCCACGCGTTGATCACCGCGCCGCCGACCAGGGGCGCCACGACCAGCGACCCCGTCCAGGCGACCTGGTAGAGCCCCTGGTAGCGGCCGCGGAGGTGGTCCGGGGAAATCCGCGCCACGATGGCGAAGCTGGTCGGGGTGTTGCCGATCTCGCCCAGGGTCCACACGACGATGGAGGCGCCGTAGATCCACGGCGAGTGGCCGAGCAGGAGGACGGCGTACCCGATCCCGATCAGCGCCGACGAGCCGGCGAGCACCCGGGACTCCGGGAACCGCTTGTAGAGCCGGGTGAGCGGCAGCTGCGCCACCGCGATCACGATCCCGTTGAGCGCGGCCACCTGGCCGAACGTGCTGGGCGAGAACCCGTCCCGGCCCATCGCGATCGGCAGGCCGCTTTCGGACTGGTAGAGGATCGTGAGCACCAGGAACTCGGCGACGACGAACACGACGAAACCCCGGTCGCGCAGGACCGTCCCGAACCCGCCGGTGGTCTCCGTCTCCGCCGGCGCGGCGGTCCGGCCGCGCCCGGGGACCCGGACGGCGACCAGCACGGCACTGATCAGCATGGTGGCGCCGTTGAGCCAGAACAGCGCGGTGTAGCCGGTCAAGGTGACGATGCCGACGGACAGCATCGCCACCGAAAACCCGAGGTTGATCGCCCAGAAGTTGAGCGAGTACGCCCGGGTCTGGTCGGCGCGGGGAACGACCTCGGCGATGAGCGCGTTGTGCGCCGGCCGCGTCGCGTTGTTGACGACACCGACGGCGAAGGCGCCGAGCAGCAGGGCCCACGGCGAGCGGGCGTAGGCGAGCGACACCATGCCCAGCGCGGTGGCGGTCTGCGCGCCGACCAGCGTCGGCCGGTGGCCGAGCCAGTCGGCCAGGATGCCGCCGAACGGGCCCGCCACCAGTGAACCGATCCCGATCGCCGCCACCACCGCGCCGGCGAAAGCCGCGTTGTAGTGCAGTTCGTCGGTGACGTAGAACGCGAGCAGCGGCATCACGAAACCGCACACGCGGTTGATCAGCTGCGCCACCCAGAGCCACCAGAAACCGGCCGGAAGGCCGCCGAACACCGCACCGGCCGACGATCGCGCTTTCGCCAGCGGCCTCAATAGCATGCGTGTCCCCTCCGTCGTGATGCGCCTGACCCCCGAAGGTCAATTCGCGCTACAGCTTAAGGGGAGCGGTACGGCGCGTCATCATCGCTCGCATGAGCATCCGCTGGAATTCACCCGGCAGCAGCATCCGCCCGGTGAGGGCCAGATACTGCTGGCTCAGCTCCGGGTTTCCGCTGATGGTCCGGAACATCCGCTGCCGGGACACCTCGTTCTTCTCGACGAGGGAATCGACGCAAATGCCTTCGGCGTGCGGAAGGATGACGTCTTCGAGCCGTTGCCGGTATTCGGCCAATCCGGCGGCCGGATCGGCGCCGGCCAGCGAACGGCCGTCGAACGAGCGGGCCAGCAGGTCCGCCGACGTCAGCGCGAACCCGCACCCGACGCCGCTCATCGGGTCCAGCGACAGCGCCGCGTCCCCGACGAACGGAACCGAACCCACTACCGGCTTCCGGATCTGGCTCGGGTAGTCGGTGTAGCCCAGCAGGCCGTCTTCGAGAACCGCGCCCGCCATCGAAGGCGCGTCGGGCAGGCTGTCGAAGTAATCGAGGAACCGCCGGACCTTGTCGTCGCCGCTCCACCCCTCGACCCGCGACTTCTCGGCGAACAGCACCAGCTGCGTCCGGCCACCGGGGAGCGGGTAGACGCAGGCCAGGTCCTTTTCGTTCATGATGAACACCGAGCGGTTGTCCGGCCTGGTCGTGATTCCCGTGAAATAGCCGAACAGCGCCGAACGTTCGTTCGGATGCGTTTCGGCCGGGTTGCCGAGCTCCTTGGCGAGCCGCGAACGGCGGCCGTCCGCGGCCACCACCAGCCGGGCCCGGAAGCGGCCGGAGCCGGCTTCGCCGTGGGTGTGCAAAAGCCAGCCGGAATCGTCTTCTTCGAGCTTCTCCACGCTGGTGGCGTCGACGAACCGGACGCCCTGCTCCCGTGCCGCCGCGCGCAGGGCGGGGTCGAGCACCCGGCGTTCCAGGTTCAGCGCGTACAGGTCCTGGTCGCCGGGCAGGTAGTTGCCCGGCCCTTCCACCAGGCCGCCCGGCGTGACGAAAACGGCCTTCGTCGGCACCGACCAGGCGGGTTCGTGGAGGTGGGCCAGCCCGAGCTCCGCCAGCACCGGCACCGCGTGCGGCTGGATGAAGTGGGTGCAGAGCCGCTTGTAGAACCGGTCGTCCATCGCCTTCTTGTCGAAGATCGCCACCCGGCGGCCCTGCTGCCGGAACCGGATCGCGGCGGCGCAGCCGGCGATGCTGGCGCCCACCACGGCGACATCCACCGGCTCGGCCGGAATCGGAGTGCTCACAGCTCGTCCCTTCTTCCGCCGCGGGCGCTAGCCCGCGCACCCGCAGTCGACGTGGCCGGCCACGGTGCAGAGCGCCGCCGACCCCTCGGTGGGGTAGCCGTCCTGCTTCCACCAGTTCAGGCCGCCGATCAGCTCCTTGACCCGAAAGCCCGCGGTCGCGAACTTCAACGCCGTCTTGGTGGAGGCGTTGCAGCCGATGCCGTCGCAGTAGGCGACGTACAGCGGCGTCCGGGAGTAGCCGGCCAGCAGTTCCTGCGAGATCGAGCGGTGCGGGATGCTGATCGCGCCGGCGATGTGCTCCTGCGCGTACGACTCGGCGCTGCGGCCGTCGACGACGACGACGTCCTGACCTTCCTCGAGCGCTCCCTTCAGGTCCGCGGAGTCGATCTCGTAGGCGAGTTTCTCCTGGTAGTAGTCCAGCTGTGAACGCTGCTCGGGAGGCATGTCACTTCCGTTCGAGGTCGGGTCCCCGGCCTTGGTGAACCGGTCGGCGAGGGCGTAGAGATCCCCCAGGGTGCTCGGGGTGACCAGCGAGTCCGCGTGCTCGCCCGGGTCGACCCCCCAGTCCTCCATGAGCGAGACCAGGACGCTGACGGTCAGCAGGGAGTCCAGGCCGAGAGTGGTCAGTGGTGTGTCGTCGGACAACGGCGCGAGGTCCACCGGATTGCCCAGCGCCATTTCCAGGTTCCCGGCGATCTGGTCTTTCACCGCTACGGACATGGTTCCCCCTTGTCGGCAGGCTCGGGTTCGAAGGGCTCGGCGGCACCGTCGGCCGCCAGGACGAAACGGGCGGAGTTCGACCGCGAGGCCGCGGCCGCGAGCCGGCCGGCCAGGTCGCCGGGCTCCGCGGCGGGCGACCAGCCGATCACCGCCGGACGCAGGTACGGGGGCAGCTCGGCCAGGTGCGCCTCGACGTCGGCCACGGCCCGCCGCTCGCGCGCGACGACGACGAGCGCGACCACCGCACGACCGCCGCGCGGGACGACGGCCACGGCCGCTTGCTCGACACCGGGGCACCCGAGGGCGACCCGCCGGATCTCCGCCAGGTGCGTGCGACGGCCCATCAGCCACACGATCTCCGGGTCGTCGTGGCGGTGGAAGACGAGGTCGCCGTCCGGGTCGCGGCTGCAGATGTCCCCGGTCCGGAAGTAGCGCGTCCCGGCCACCTCGGTCACGAGCCGGGCGGTTTCCCCGGGGTGGTCGAAGTAGCCGCGCATGACCTGGTCGCCGCCGACCCAGAGCTCCCCTTGCGCGCCCGGCTCGTGGACCTCGACGCCGTCCCGCACGATCTTCGCGACCATGCCGCGCAGCGGTTTGCCGATGGGGTAGGCCGTGGTCCGGTCCGCGTCCGCGGACCCGACCTCGTAGGTCAGGCAGAAGACCGTGGCTTCCGGCGGCCCGAAGGCGTGGACGACGCGGGTCTCCGGCAGCTGCCGCTTCCACTTCGCCAGGACTCCGGGATCGCAGACCTCGGCACCGGTCAGCACGACCTGGAGGGCGGGCAGCTTGGCTCGGGTGAGCTGCCTGCCGTCGCCGGTGATCATGGTCAGCAGCAGCGAGACCGCGATCAGGTGCGTGACGCGCTCGCGCCCGAGCACGGCCCGGATGACCGGGCCGGCCGGCAGGCCGCGGAACTGGTGGACGAAGGCGCCCAGCGACAGCGGAAGCAGCGTGTCCAAAAAGGACACATCGACGTGGAACGGTGCCAGGCCGAGCACTCGCGAATCCGGCGTGACGCGGAGCACCTCGTTGTGGCTGTGGAAGCAGGCGAAGAGGCTCGCCGGGCTGATCTCGACCCCTTGGGGCTCCCCGGCCGGGCTGGAGGCGAAGACGATGTAGGCGGCCTGGTCCGGATGATGGGCCACGGTGGCGTGGTCCGCGGCCGGCCCGGTCAGGATCTCGGCCAGCCGCGCCGCGCCCAGCCGACCGGCGGCGACACCCGGGTCGCGCTCGTCCGGCGTGATCACGACGGCCGGCCGCAGGCGCGTGAGGAGTCCCTGCAGCCGGGCCGCCGGCTCGGCCGCGTCGAGCGGGACGTAGACGCCGCCGCACTTCCAGATCGCGACGGCGAGCAACGGCGTCACCGCGCGCTTTTCGGCCAGGACCGCCACCCGGTCGCCGGCACCGACCCCCTGCCCGGCGAGCCAGGCCGCCACCGCCCGCGCGCCCCGCTCGAGCTGCGCGAAGGTGAAGCCGGTGTCGCCGTCGTCGATCGCGGTGCGCTCCGGCCACCTGCGGGCCGGGGCCGCCAGCAGATCACCGAGCGCGGGCGGCGGGCCGCTCTCGCCGGGATCGACCGACCACGGTGGCGATGCCGGCGCTTCGCCGTTGACGACTGCTTTCAAGCCTGCCACTCCCCTCGTTCTTCTCGCGGCCGGTTCATCGACCGGTCGCCTCGGCCGGCGAGCCGAGCCGGAACGCGGTCCCGGCGATCTCGGCCACGGCGTTCCGGGCCGAATCCAGCTTGCCGGTGTACAGGCAGAAATCGTGCGGGAGATCCGGGAAGTGGCGGTGCCGCGCCGTGATCGACCGCCCGGCCAGGTGCTCCACCCACGCGATTCCTTCGTCACGCAGCACGTCGCAGCCGGCCGTCACGACCGAGCAGGGCGGCAGCTGGGCCAGCTCGCTTTCGGGCAGGGCGAACGGATCGAAGGCGCGTTCGGCGAAGAACGGGCTCAGGACCGACTTGAACAGCCGCATGGCGTCCCGGTCGAGGAAGTACCCCTCCCCGAACGTCCGATAGGACTCGCGCTCCGTCCGCAGGTCCAGCACCGGGTAGATGAGCACGACGCGCGAGAAGACCGCGGGCAGGACCCGCACGCTGAGGTAGAGCGCAAGCAGTCCGCCGACACTGTCCCCGGCGATGACGAGGTCCCGCTCCCCCAGCGCTTCGCAGCGCGCCGCGAGCTGTCTTCCCAGCCGCTCCACCGAATCCCCGACGGAGTGTTCCGGCGCCTTCAGGTAGTCGAACGCCTCCACCGGCGCGTGCAGGCTGTTCGCCAGCGTGCGCAGGAACGGCCGGAAGGTGGCCGTCGAGTAGTAGACCATCCCGCCGCCGTGGACGTACAGGACGTGCGGGGCGGCCGCGGCCTCCCGCGCCGGCCGGACGAGCACCGAATGCGCGCCCACCTCGATCGACGCGCCGTCGTCCTGCTCCGCCGCGCCGCCGAAGCGGGAAATCCACCGCTCGGCGTTCGCCCGGTCCGCCGCGAGCGAGCCGGTGGACGCCCGGGTCGCCGTCAGTTTCCTGGCCGCGGCCAGCCGGCCGAACTCGGCGTTCAGCCGCCGCGCCGGCCGCTCAGGCATCGCCGGCTCCGCCGAGGGGTTCGACGTCCCCGCCGGGCGAAAAGGCGAAATGGCTCGCGGCCGACTCCCGGGCTGCCTCGGCGAGCCGCCGCATCAGCCGGTTCTCGTCCGTCTTGCCCGTCGACGACACGGTGAGCTCGGGCGACCACGCGACCAGGCCCGGGCGCATGTATTCGGGCAGCAGGTCGGCGAGCCGCTGCTCGACACCGGCCACCACCGCCGGGTCCGGGGCCATCACCACGAGGGCGATCAGGTCGCGGCCGCGCCGCGGGACCAGCGCGACGGCCGCCCGCTCGACGCCCGGGCAGCCCAGCGCGAGCTGGCGGATCTCGCCGAGGTGGATCCGGCGGCCGGCCAGCTTCACCTCGTCGTCGTTGCGGCCGATGAACACGAGGTCGCCGTCCGCGTCGTAGCTGCACAGGTCTCCCGTGCGGTAGTAGCGGACGCCGTCCACCTCGACCACGCGGCGGGCGGTCTCCTCCGGCTGGTCGAAGTAGCCGCGCATCACCTGCTCGCCGCCGATCCACAGCTCGCCGACGAGGCCGGGCTCGCGGACCTCGGTCCCGGCTTCGGCCACGAGACGGGCCACCACTCCGCGCAGGGGCCTGCCGATCGGGTACGAGCCCGTCCGCACGTCGTCGGCTCGGCCGATCTCGTGGGCGACGCAGACGATCGTCGCCTCGGTCGGCCCGTACACGTTGATGACGCGCACGCCGGGGAGGTGGGTCTTCCAGGTGTTGATCACGCCGGGGTCGCAGACCTCCGCGCCGGTCATCACCATCTCCAGGCACGGGAACTTCTCCCGCGTGACGTGCCGCCCGTCCTCGGTGATCATGGTCAGCAGCGTGGACACCGCGATCAGGTGCGTGATCCGCTCGCGCGTGATCACCGCGCGCATGACGGCGCCGGCGTGGACACCGCGGAACTGGTGGACGTACGCGCCCAGCGACAGCGGCAGCAGCGTGTCCTCGATCGAGACGTCGAAGTGGAACGGGGACAGGCTGAAAACCCGCGACTGCGGGGTGAACCGCAGCACCTCGTTGTGGTTCCCGAAGTAGGCGATCAGGCTGGCGACGCTGATCTCGACGCCCTTCGGCTCCCCGGTCGACCCCGAGGTGAAGATGATGTAGGCCGGGTCTTCGGGCCGGTGCGGCACGGCCGGCCGGTCCGGGGCCGGCCCCGCCAGGATCGCGTCGAGCTGCGTCCCGCCCGCCCAGCGGGCGCCGGTGACCACCGGCTCCCGGTCGTCCAGCGCGAGCACGACCCGCGGCCGGAGCCGGCCGAGCAGGCCGTGCAACCGGGGTTCCGGCTGCGCCGCGTCGAGCGGGACGTAGACGGCCCCGCATCGCCAGATCCCGATGGCGAGCGCGGGCATCACCGCGCACTTCCCGGCCAGGATCGCCACCCGGTCGCCGCGGCCGACACCCTGCTCGGCCAGCCAGGCCGCGAGCGCCCGCGCCTGCCGCTCCAGCTCGGCGAACGTGAACCCGCTCCGCCCGTCGTGCACGGCCGGGCGGTCCGGCCAGTTGCGCGCCGCCGCCCGGACGAGGTCGCCGAGCGCGGGCGGCGGGCCGGCCTGGTCGGCGGGGTCGAGCGACCACGGCGGCAACGCGGCCGGCGACGCCACCGGAGCGGAAACGTCCGTCACGAAACGTTCACCCCTTCGACGTCGTAGTGGAAGCGGACCTTGGGTTTGGCGGTGGCGCCCATGCGCCGGTAGAAGCCGATGCCGGGTTCGTTGTGCGGCGGGGTCTGCCACTCGGCCCAGCCGCAACCGTGCGCGGCGGCGAACTCCCGCAGCCGCTCGAAGAACACGCGGCCGACGCCCTTTCCGCGGTACGGCTCCCGGAGGTACAGGCAATCCAGGTAGGCGAACGGTCTTGCGCTCCAAGTGGCGAAGTCGACGGTGACGGTCATGAAGCCGCAGGGCTCGCCGTCGTCCGTCGCCATCCAGCCGTGCAACGCCGGCTGCTCGGCGAACAGCGCCGTGCGCCAGCGCTCGATCTGGCCGTCCTCGCGGAAGTCCGCCTTTTCGTAGGCCGCGTGCTCGCGGCACAGCTCCAGCAACGCCTCGAGTTGACCCGGTTCGACCGGCTGCACCTTGATGTCGTCGTTCATACCCATCCCGAGAAGGTCGTGCCGAGGTAGGCGTCGAGCGCCTCGGAGTCGAGCCGGCCGTGCGCCAGCACGGTCCTCACCCAGGCGTCACGCTCGAACTTGACGATCTCGAGCTCCCAGACGCAGGCGATGACCGCGGGCTCGGCCAGCGGCTCGAAAGCCGTGCTCTCGCCGGCGCCGGCGACCGAGCCGCGCACCCAGTGCTTGAGCATGTTGGCGTCGTACCACTGGCTCACCAGCAAGTAGTCGCCGTCCTTGGCGCGGTGCAGGATCACGAAGCCGGCCGGGTGGTCGCCCGGGTGCGGGAGTTCGGGCAGCACCGAAGCGACCTGCTGCCGCAGCCACTCCGGCGACGGCGGGTCGAGCGCGCCCGCCGGGTCGGCGAAGAGTCCGTACGCCTTCAGGGCCCGGCCGCCCACGTCCAGCGGCGGGAGCGATTTCACCAGGCGCGGCGTGTACGTCAGCGGGTTCATCCGACGGCGTCCCCGTCCGCGGGCAGCCGGTTGTTCCTCATGCGCTCGTTCGCCTCCGAAATCTGGGTCGTCGATGCGGTGGCGGCCATCCACCGGCCCGGGCGGTGTTCCGCCGGCCCGCTTCGCTTACGATTGGTCCGGACCGCCCAGCCGGCGGCAGAAATGCCGTCCCCTGGACAGAACTCCGGCGGCGGAGCGCTCGAGCGCGCCGCGGTTCCCTTGAGTCCGGCCGGGATCGGCTCAGTGTGCCTCTTCAGACGGCGGACACGCCAACGACCGCTTCATCGCCCCAGCCCCCTGAAAGTTTTCGCCCCAGAACCATTGGCCGTCGCCCATCCTGACCACGCCCGGCCACACGTGTCAACCCCCGACTTTGTTCGCCGAACATTCCGGGCAATCGAATCCATCTCGGCGCTCGCCGCGTTTGCCTGTCCTTTTTGGTCTCGGGCGGGCGCGCCGCACGGCAACTCCCGAAAATTGCTGCCGAATCGGATCATCACTCCGGGTACACACCTAGTTAGACTGTCCGAGTGAACCCCATCGGGCGGCTTGAGTGGATCAAGATCGCATGGTTAACCTGGCGGCAATGCCTGGGGGGACGATGCAGTCTTTGATGTTCGACTACCGGTCGCCGCACGTGGTCGACTGTTCCGTCATCCGGTCCATCGCGAAGCAGAGCAATAGCACACACGGCAATAGCGTGGAGTACTATTCGACGTTCTTCCGCGATTTTTCGCGAACGTCGTTGGTCGCCTGCGACCCGAACCGGCTGATCGGCTTCGTCATCGGCTACCGCCGTCCGGCCGCACCGGACGACTACGTGATCGCACAGCAGGCCCTGCTTCCGGAGTTCGACACGGTCGAGGCCCGCGCGACGCTGCTGACGACGGCGATCGGCCTGCAGGTCTGCGCCGGCGCCCGGCGGGCGGAGATCGCCGTGCTCGACGGCGACCGGACCACTCCGGCCGCCCTCGGGCGGGTGACCCGGGAGCGGGGCGGCCGCGTCGAATCCGCCGGACGGCCGTCCGCCGACGGCGGCCCACCCGATTGTTCACTTTACCTTCTGGGGCCGTTCACGCCCGCAACGAACTGAACACCCACCAGGATTTCCTCAAAACGCACGGAACGAACAATGCGTGCCGCCCTTTTCCGGCGTCGACCCGATTGGTGACAAAGACAGTGGATGTAGACGTCCTTGGTATTGGTTTCGGTCCGGCCAACATCGCGACCGCGATTGCGCTCGAGGAACTCGGCGTCGATGTCTCGGCGATCTTCCTCGAACGGCGCCCGGGTCCCAGCTGGCAACCCGCCATGATGCTGGACGGCAGTGATATCCAGCACAACGCGGTCCGTGACCTCGCGTTGCCGAGAAACCCGCGCAGCCGCTACACGTTCCTCAACTACCTCTTCGAGAACGAGCGGCTGTTCGAGTACCTCAACGTCGGCCTGCCGTTCCCGCTGCGCAAGGACTACGCGCGCTACGTCGTCTGGGCGGCCGAGCAGTTCGCCGGCCAGGTCCGCTACGGCAGCACGGTCACGGATCTGGGCACCGTCACCGAATCGGGCGAGGACCTCGTCGTCGCGACGCTGGACGACGGCTCGGTGATCCGGGCGCGGGCCGCCGTGGTCGCGCCGGGCAGATCCCCGCGCATCCCCGGGGTGTTCCAGGGCGTCGAGGACCGTCGGGTGTTCCACCTGACCGACTACCTCAACCGGGTCGGCGACCTGACCGCGGTCGAGCGGCCGCGGGTGGCCGTCATCGGCGCGAGCCAGAGCGCGGTGGAGCTCACCATCGACCTGAACAGACGGCTGCAGCATGTGCCGGGCGCCGAAGTGCACAACATCATGCGCGGGTTCGGCTACCGCCAGAAGGACCTCAGCCCGTTCACCAACGAAGTCTTCTACCCCGGCTTCGTCGACTACTTCTACGACAGCACCGAGCAGTCCAAGCGCGAGCTCGCCGAAGAGCTCCGGTTCACCAACTACTCGGCGGCCGACAGCGACGTGATCCAGGCCCTGTACACGACGATGTACGAGCAGGGCCTCGACGGCGACGGGCGGATCAAGCTGGTGCGCAACACGGCGGTCGAAGCCTGCACCGTCGAGCCGGCGGGAATCACCCTGCGGCTGCGGGAAGTGCACCGCGGCACCACCGACGACGAGCGGTTCGACGCCGTCGTGCTCGCCACCGGCTTCGTGGACCTGACCGGCGCGGACGGCGAGCAGTTCCTGCCCACGGTCCTGTCCGGGATCGCGGCGAAGGTCGGGCGCACCGAGTCCGGGCACGCGATGATCGGGCGCGAGTACGACCTCGGTGCCGCACCGGGCGGCACGCTGCCCCCGATCTACCTCAACGGGCTCTGCGAGACGACCCACGGGCTCGGCGACGCCGGTTCGTTCAGCCTGCTGTCGCTGCGGGCGGCGACCATAGCCGAAAGCCTGGCCAAGGTCTTCACCTCGCTCGAGCCGACCGCGGCCGGCGCATGAGCACGTCACTCGGCACCGGCCTGCGACCGGACGTGCGCACGGCGATCCCCGGCCCGAAGTCGATGGAGCTCCTGCGGCGGCAGGAAGCCCGCGAGTCCAACGCCCGCTCCTACCCGAGGCGGCTGCCGGTCGCGCTCGAACGGGGCATGGGCGCCTACGTCGAAGACGTCGACGGCAACGTTTTCCTCGACTTCCTCGCCGGTGCCGGCGTGCTCGCCCTCGGGCACAGCCACCCCGAGGTGGTCGCCGCGGTCCAAGAGCAGCTCGGAAAACTGGTGCACGGACTGGACCTGCCGACGCCGGCCAAGGACCAGTTCACCGAGGCGCACCTGGCGCTGCTGCCGGAGTCGATGCGGGCCACGACCAAGGTCCACTTCTGCGGACCCACCGGGGCCAACGCGGTGGAAGCGGCGCTCAAGCTGTGCAAGTCCCACACCGGGCGTTCGGACATCATCTCCTTCCAGGGCGGCTTCCACGGGTCCACGCACGGAGCGATGGCCGTCACCGGGCTGGTCGCCCCCAAGGCGGCGGTGCCCGGCCGGATGCCGGACGTGCACTTCTTCCCGTACTCGCACTGCTACCGGTGCCCGCTCGGGCTGACGGCGACCGAATGCGACACCAACTGCGCTTCGTACCTGGAGAACAGCCTGCGCGACACGCACGGCGGGATCCCGAAACCGGCGGCCGTGCTCCTGGAGCTGGTCCAGGGCGAAGGCGGCGTGATCCCGGCGACCCCGGCCTTCGCGAACAGAGTCGCCCGGCTGGCGCGCGAGCTCGACGTGCCGCTGATCGTCGACGAGATCCAGACCGGGTACGGCCGCACCGGCTCGTGGTTCGCCTTCGAGCGCTACGGCCTCGAACCCGACGTGGTGATCGCGTCCAAAGCGGCGGGCGGCATCGGCCTGCCGATCTCGGTCATGTTCTACCACCGGCGGCTCGACACCTGGAACGCCGGCGCGCACATCGGCACCTTCCGCGGGCACCAGCTCGCCTTCGCCGCGAGCGTGGCCGCGCTCGAGGTGATGCGCCGGGAAGATGTGCTGGGCAACGTCGCCGCCCGCGGCGGGCAGCTGCGCGCAGGCCTGGACTCGCTCGCGGCGAAGGAGCCGGCGATCGGAGACGTCCGCGGCGTCGGGCTGATGCTCGGCATGGAGATCACCGACCCGCGGACCGGCGCTCCCGACCCGTCCCGGGCCGCCGCGATCCAGACGGCCGCGCTGCGGCGTGGGCTGATCGTCGAGCTCGGCGGCCGCGGCGACGCGGTCGTGCGGCTGCTGCCGCCGCTCACGATCGACCGCGACACGGCCGATCTCGCGCTGGAGATCCTGACCGAAGCCGTGGCCGCCGCCGGACGCCGAGAGGAGAACCGATGCTGATCGACAACCGCACGGACCTGACGTACGAACCCGACTACAACGTGCACGCCCAGCGGCTCACCAGGTTGCACAACGAGCCCTACGAAGGCGGCGCCTGGGTCCGGGTGGCTCCCGGCGACACGATGACCGAGCACGTGAACCCCGGCGGCGAGACCGAGATCTTCTACTTCCTCGAAGGCAGGGGCCGGATGACGGTCGGGGACGACACCACCACCGTGACCCCCGGCTCCACCGTGCTCATCCCGCCGGACGTGAAGCACGTGCTCGTCAACCACGGCGACACGCCCCTGCTGTGCCTCGCCCTCTGGTGGGGCGGCGAAACGCACGTCCGGGACGCGCTCTCGTGACCACCGCCGACGTGGTCGTGGTCGGCGCCGGGGTGGTCGGCGCGAGCATCGCGTTCCACCTGGCGAGCCGCGGCGTCGACGTCGTCGTCTGCGACCAGGGCCACGGAGGGCGGCAGGGCGCCACCCCGTGGTCGGCCGGGCAGGTGCGCCTGACGCACGGCGATCCCGCCGACATGCGGCTCGCCGCGCTCAGCCTGCCGGTGTTCGAACGGTGGGCGGAGGTGGTCGGCGGTGACTGCGGCTTCCGGGCGACCGGGTTCGCGTTGCTCGTCGGCGAAGATTTCCTGGCGGTGGCCGCGACGGCGGTGAAGGAGCTGGACGTCCTCGGCATCGAGGCCCGGTTGCTCGACCCCGGCGAGTACGCGCGACGGCGGCCCGGCCTGCGGTACGACGGCGTCGCCGCGGTCCTCACCGAACCGCGCTCCGGCTACGCGGATCCGGTGGCGACCACCGCGGCGCTCCTGGATCGCGCCGCCGGCTTCGGGGCGCGGGTGCGCACCGGCACGCGGGTCGACAGCCTGGTCGTGTCCGGGGACACGGTCCGGGGCGTGCGGACCGCGACCGAGGTCGTCTCGGCCGCGGAAGTGGTCCTCGCCACCAACGTCCGGGGAGCCGAGTTGCTCACCGGAACCGGCGTGGCCGTCCCCCTCTCCACCACGCGCGTCGGCTGGGCCGCGGTGGCCGGCCCGGAGCTGCCGGCGGTGGACGTCACGATCGACGACACGATCGGCACGTACTTCCGCCCCTGGGGCGAGGACGGCGTGCTGTACCGGGTGCCGATGGACGGACGCGGCGGCCCACCGGACACCGCGTCCGGTCCGGTGCGCCCCGACCTGCTCGAGCCCGCCCGATCGCTGGTGGCGCGGCGAGTACCGGCACTGGCCGGCCGCGTCGCCACGGCGTCGGGATCGGCACTGGAGTCCTACACCCCGGACGGCAAACCCGTGCTGGGCCGAGCCGGGCCGGGCGGGGTGTACCTGGCGCTGGGGCCTTCCGGCGGCGGCTTCAAGTCGGCGCCCGCGATCGGCCGTGCGGTCGCCGCGGAGCTGGCCGGCGCCGGACCGGCCGAGGAACTCGACCCGTACCGGTTCGCCCGCTTCAGCGGGGAAGGCCGCCGCCCGGTCGCCAGACGCTACCGGCACATGTGAGGCAGAAAGGAGGGCCGCGGTGAAGGGATTCCCCGGCAAGACGGCACTGGCGCGAGCCCGCGAGGACATCGGAGTGGTCCGCGCGAAGGACCCGGCGGTGACCTCGACCTGGGAGGTGCTGCTCTACCCGCACCTGCACGCACTGTGGCTGCACCGGCTCGCGCACCGGCTCTACCGGCGGCGGCGGTTCGCGACGGCGCGGGCCATCGCGCTGTTCGCCAGAGCCGTCACCGGCATCGACATCCACCCCGGCGCCCGGATCGGCCGCCGGTTCTTCATCGACCACGGTGCCGGCGTGGTGATCGGCGAAACGGTGGAGATCGGCGACGACGTGATGCTCTACCACCTGGTCACCCTCGGCTCGGTGGGCTGGTGGCGGGACTTCGCCCGCACCAAGGGCGCCAAACGCCACCCCACGCTCGGTGACGGCGTGGTGCTCGGCACGGCTGCCACGGTGCTGGGCCCGGTCGTGGTCGGCTCCGGCAGCATCGTCGGCGCCCACGCGGTGGTCCTGCGGTCCCTCGCGGCGCAGTCCCGGGTGGCGCCCGGCTGCGTGGTCCGGCGGGTCGACGCGGCCGGGGAAGAGCTGCTCCCGGCCGGGGAAACCGAGCCCTGGTATTCCCCCGAAGAGATGGACGCGCACGAGGAGGCACGGAAGTGACCACGACGACCGGGCGGGTACTGATCACCTGCGCACCCCCGAACCCCAACGGCGACCTGCACCTCGGGCACCTGTCCGGACCGTTCTTCGGCGCGGACGTGCTGCGCCGGTACCTGATCGCCCGCGGCGCCTCGGTCAGCTACGTCAGCTACACCGACGACCACTCGTGCTACATCCCGCGCCGAGGCGCGGAAATCGGGTACCCGGCGCACGAAACGGCGTTGCGGTACACCCGCCGCATCGAACAGTCGCTCGCCCTGGCCGGGATGCTGCCCGACTACTACGAGCACCCGCACCGGGAGCCCGTGCACGACGAGACCGTGCGGCGGGAATTCCTGAAGCTGTGGGAAGCGGGGAAGATCGAGGAGCGCGAGCTGCCCACGGCGTACTGCGAGCCGTGCGGCTCCTACCGCTACGAAGCCCAGCTCCGCGGCAAGTGCCGCTTCTGCGAGTCGCCCTCCGACGGCACCTACTGCGAGGAATGCGGGCTGCCGCAGGACGTCGAAGGGCTGCACGAGGCGAAGTGCACCACCTGCGGCACGCTGACGACCACCCGGCCGTCGCGGCGCCTGGTGTTCCCGCTCGCCCAGTGGGCCGGTCGGCTCACGGCCCTGTACGAGGAAAGCCCGTGGCGGCGGCGGGTCCTGGACTACTGCGAGAAACTGGTCGCGGCGGGCCTGCCCGACACCCCGATCAGCCGGATCGACTCCTACGGCATCGGCGTACCGCTGCCCGGCTGGGAAGGGCACATCCTCGACACCTGGTTCAGCGGGATCTTCGGCTACATCGCGGCCACCGAGGCGTACGCCGCCGCTCTCGGCACTCCGGAACTGGCGGGAGAGCTGTGGAACGACCCGGACACCACACTGGTGCACTTCATCGGGTTCGACTGCTCGTTCTCCCACGCGACGCTGTGGCCCGCGCTGCTGATGGCGCTCGGCAGCCCGGTGCTGCCGCGGCACGTGATCTCGAACGAGTTCTACGCGCTCGAAGGCGGCAAGTTCTCGACCAGCCGGGGCTGGGCCATCTGGGCGTCCGACTTCCTGCGCGAAGTACCGGCCGACGCGGCGCGGTTCCACCTCGCGCTGACCAACCCGGAAACCGAGCGCACCGACTTCCGGCGCACTGAATTCGACCACACGCTCCACACGGTGCTCGGCGCCCAGCTCGACGACTGGGCGGGCGCGGTGCTCGCCGGGCTCGCGGCCGAGTGCGGCTCGGTGATGCCCGGTGAGCGGGCAGCCGAACCCCGGGAACGCGCCGCCGCCCTCACCGCGAACGTGGCCGCGGCGCTGGAACCCGACGTGTTCCTGCCTCGTTCGGCGGCGGCCGCCATCGCCGGAACCGTGACCTGGGCCGCCGAGGACCTCCGGACCGCCGCGCTCGCCGCCGGTGCGCCGAAGCTGTCGGCGGTGCTGGGCGGGCACGCCGAACTGCTGGCGACGCTCGCCGCGGTGGCCGCGCCGCTGCTGCCGGAATGGTCACGGCGGGTGGCCGGGCTCTTCGGCCTGCCGACCATCGGCTTGGACGAACACCCGGCGTGGCCGGCCGACGGCGTCGCGGCACTGGCCGAAGGACAGCGGATCGGCACGGCGTATCCGAAGGTGTTCGCCGCGCGGTCCGCGGTCGATGGCTGAGCCCGCGGCGGGCGGACGCGGGCCCGGTGCGGCGGTCTCGCTGGCCGCCGGCGTGGTCGGGGTCGGCGCCCTGTTCCTGCCGTGGCTCGCCGTGGCGCGGTACGGCACGATTTCGGTCGCCGCGTGGGTGTTCCACCTCGTCGTCGGCGCGCTGCTGGTGACCGCGCTCGGGGCGCGGGCCGAGCCGGCCCGCACCCCACAACCCGGGCTGCTCGCCGTGGCCCTGCGGGCCGTGCCGCGCTACTACCTGCTCGGCGTGAGCGTGGGACAGGCGGTGGTCGCTTCGGTGGCGGGTGGCTTCCTGGCCACCGCCGCCGGGGTGAGCGCGAGCTGGGCGGTGTTCGCGCTCGCGGTGCTGGTGCCCGCCGCGGCGAGCGGCGCCACCGGCCGGCGGGGCCCGGAGTGGACCCCGTACGCGATGCTCGCCGTGATCGTGGTGGTGGCGGCGATCGCGGCGACCGGCGGCGGGATCGCGGCCGGCCCCAGCTCCGTCACCGGGGCCGGCAAGGCGGCGTTCGTGATGCTGTTCGCTTTCGTCGGCTGGGAAGGCGCCGCCCGGCTGCGTGGCACCCGGGCCGGCCTGCTGCTGGCCGGCGCGGGCCTGGTCGGGCTCGTGTACGTCGGGTTGGCTCTGTTCGCCGCCGGTGCCGCCGGCCGGGCCGGGGCCGGTGAGCCGGGGCTGCCCTTCCCCCTTGCCCCGTTCGGCCACGACGCGCTCGGCCGGGGCGTGGCCGCGGTGGCCGGAGTTGTCTGCGCGGTGGCCTGTGCGCGCAACTTCGCCCTGGTCAAAGTGCTCGGTGGCGCAGAATTCCCGCGGCTGAAGAGTCCGATGTGGATGGTTGTCCCGGCCGCGGCCGCCGCGTCGGGGGTGCTCCTGCTCGACGCCGGGTGGGTCCGGCTGGAAGACCTGCTGAGCGTCCCCAACGCGATGGCCCTCGCGGTGTTCGGGACCGCGGCCGCCGGCGCGTTCGCGACCGGACGGCCCGCGACCAGGCTCGCCGCCGGCGCCGCCCTGCTCGGTTACGCGTTGCTCGTCCCCTTCGCCGGCCTCGCCCTCGCGTGGCCCGCCGCCGTGCTGCTCGCCACGGCGTTGACCCGCTACCTCAGGAGGAATCGCGGTGCCCCTCATCAGCTCCGGCGCTTATGACCGGTTCAGCGCCATCGCCGGCGGTCCGGCCGCGGACGAGTACGGCCTCGACTCCGTGCAGCCGTTCGCGGTCCTTCGCGAGGTCACCCGGCCGTTGCAGCCGGTGCCGCTGACCTTCGCCCGCACCGCCACGCCGGCCGGGCTCGACCTGGCCGACGTGCGTCTCGAGCGGCAGTGCCGGGTGATGATGCGCCGGACGACCGAGTCCGAGCTGCCCATGCACGTGCTGGCGTGGTGGTGGGACCTCGGCGGCGGCGGTCCCCACGTCGTGGGGGCGCGCGACGAGGCGGACGAGAAGCAGTGGTCGCTCGAGCTCGACGCGGACGGCACCCGGTACTCCCACGCCGACCTGCCGATCGTGCCCCCGCGCGAACTCGTCGCGGGCGCCGCGGTCCGGGTCGTCCTGTGGCAGACGACACCGGCGGTCCCCGCGGCCCAGGTCACCGAGGAGGTCGAGGAGGCGATGCGGCACACCAAGCTCAACGGGGTGCTCGACCTGCTGCGCGGCCTTCCGGGCACGTCCATGCACACGGTAGGCCTCGTCCGGGAAGCCGCGGCCGCGCTCGGCGGGGAGATCGCCCCGGTGCTGCGCGGGCTGTGCACCGACTACCTGGACTTCTACGAAGGCCTGTTCCCGGTCGCCGTTTTCGCCCAAGACGAGTGGGCGGTCGACGGGTTCCACAGCGGACTTCGGATCCGACGCACAAGCTGAGCACCCACGGAGCACGCATGCGCTTTTCCAAACTCCGTGCCGGCGGCCGCGACCACATCCTGGTCAACACCATCGATTCGGCCGACGACGACTGGAAACGGCTGGCCGCGCTGATCTGCGCGGAGTCGTCCGGCGTGTCCGGCGACGGGTTCGGGGTGCTCTCGCACCGGGGACGAGCGAACTTCGACCTGCGCTGCTTCGACCCCGACGGAACCCCGGCGGAGTCCGACGCCACCTGGGCGGCCGTAGCGGCGACGTCGATCCGCCGCCGCTACGGCTACCGGAACATCCTGCTGCACGCCGACGGGCGGGCATGCCGGACGCAGATCACCGGGGACACGGTGTCCGTCCAGCCGTGGCCCGCGGGAAACTCCGCGCTGACGAGAGTGGACGTGACCTACCTGCTCGAAGGCGAACTCATCGGCTGACCTCGCGCGCGACCTTGATCATCAGCTCGTGACGACCGGAACGCCGGTCAACGTCCGGATCGCCTCGGCGATCTCTTCAGCGGTCGCGTTCACGGTGTGGGTCAACACGACGAAGGAACTGCCGTACCATCTCCGCTGCCACCGCGCAGCCCACTTCGAGGACGCCCCGCGCCGGGACAGCGGATCGAACACCGCGACCGCCGGCACCGTCGCCCCCGGCCGGGGCACGAACGCCACCACCCGGTGACGACCCAGCACCACGGCATACAGCCAGCCCGGCCGAAGCCGGCTGATCCGCACCTCCGCCAGCGCCGACCACGGCACCACCTCGAATCCGCGCGCCTCGACACCATCCGTCCCGCAACGCAGCTGCCACGGCTTCCCGCGGGACCGAACCAGCGACACGACGCCGATCGCCAACGCCACGACGAACACCGCGGGACAGGCGATCGCCAGCCACGGCGTCAGCAAACCCCGCACGGCAATGAAGACTTCGAACACCAGGAACCCGGCCAGCACGCCGAGCGCCGGCAACTGGCCCCGGACCGACGGTCTCAACAGCAGCGCTGCCGACGACTCCACGCCTCTCCCCCACGTTCCCGCTCGGCCGGAAGCCCTTCACCGCTTCCGGCGATTCCACGCGGAAACGATCGGAACAGCCAAGATCCCCAACGCCAGCACCACGAGGATCACGATACCCAGCACGTCGCCGCTGGGCAGCAGCGGCCGGATCAGGTACCGGTAAGCGACCGACCAGATCGCCAGTACCAGTAGCTGCACTCCAAAGCCACGCCATCGGTTCTTTCTCCGAACGACCACGACTCGCTCCCCGCCATCGGCCCGTGCCGGAAGCCTGGCCCCTTCGTGTCCACAAAGCTCCAGGTGTTCCGGACACCCCGCCGAAAAGCCGGTGAAAGCGATGCTCACGGACTTGCCCATCGCGTTCGGTTCCTCTCCTGCCGGCTGGCCATTGCGGCTTGTCCTGATCGTCCGTCCGCCGCTCGTCGTGGTCGCCTGTCGCGAATGCGACCGCGCGCAGGTCGACGGGCAGCCGACTCCGGCTGGATGCTGGGGATCACCCGCTCTAGGACTCGGGCTCTTCGCCGGCGTCGGCGGGCGGCAGGATCACATCGGGCCCCGTCTCACCAGGGCCGAACCCGTCGGCGGTGTCAGGTGCCCCCTGGCCGGGATCGGCGGCCGCGATCTCCTGGTGTCCCGTTTTCGGATTCGGCTCGAACGGAGAAGTCGTCATACCGCGGGCATACCCGCGCGACCGGCGTTCCATTCGTCTCCCCGCGGCCAGCCGCGCTCGGTGCCCGAACCGCGGGCACCGGAGCACGGCCTCGGCGGTCTCAGATCTTGTAGAAGTCCGTGTAGTGGTTGGGCGAGAACCACACCACGCCGGTGGTCAGGTCGACGATGATCCGGTAGGCGTCGCGGGCCGCGCCGCACGAGCGGGCGTAGACGTCGAACTCGCGGAACGAGTGGCCGGCCGGCAGCTCGCCTTCGCGGTTCTGGTAGGTGCCGCCCGCGTAGTTGCATTTGCCGCCGGGCCAGTCGTACCAGCCGCGCGTGCCGGGGTAGCCCTGGCTCTGCCAGGTCGTGTTGGCCGAGCGGGCGTCCGAGCAGCGGGTCTGCGTGCAGGAGCTGTACACGGTGGCGTCGGCGACCGTGGTGCTGACACCGAGCGTGGCAGCCACGGCGGTGACGGTCACGGCGAGCCGCTGCGCGGTCCGGGAAAGCAGGGAAGCGGGCACGGAACCTCCTCGTCTCGTACGGGCACCGGGAATGATGGCTGCCGCGCTTCGCCGGAAGGCGACCACGAACGTACCGATCCGGTGAACTTCCGGCGACAGGCACGGGATCGGCTGATCGGGTATCGAACCGCCCGGTCCCGTGGGCAAACCGGTGGCGATCGTGCGTTCACGTTCGTGGCCGGCGCGGACGTGCCGGTCGGCGCCCTGACGGCAGCGGACGCCCGGCGGATCTTCACCGGTGCGATCCGCATCGTGGGCTGGTCCACCGACTCGGGGACCCGCCAGGCCCTGGAAAAGTACGTCCTCGGCGGAAATCCCGCCACCCCGGTTCGGCAGGCGGCATCAAGAAGATCACCGTGGACGGCCGCGAGGGAACCTTCGCTGACATCCGGGAGCACGGCTACTTCCTGTTTACTCGTGAGAGCCACAGTGCGCTGGCCGCATTCCGTTTTTACACCTGCGCCGACGCCGCCGGCCCCCTTGTGCCACAGGCGGTGACTGATCAGGCCGCTGCATCAGGAAGCAGCCGGATCGCCACAAATGGAAGGCGAAGCTCTTCGCGGGCAGCTTCGATGAAGTGCTCGAACGCGGCCGCGGCCTCCGTCCTTGCAGCATTCCAGTCTGCCACGGTCAGTTGAATCTTTTGCACCCGGTGGAAGATCTTCGTTACCTCCCGGTCCAGCGACAAGGAGCTCTCGATGACGTTGGTTGACCCGTGCAGCCAAACGGCCGCCAACGCGTTGTCCCAGGTTTTGTCCTGGCGAGCGCGGTCCGTGACCTCAGCAAGCGCGCTAGTGCCCGGTTCCGCCAGCGCCACCACCCGGATGTGCTCGTAAACCTGGCTGAATGCCTCGGCAAGTCGCTGATAGCTTTGCGTCGTCTGATCTCGGCGCCATCGCGAAGATTCGGACCTTCCGTCCCAGAAGCGCCCGATGATGATCCCCAGCAGGCCCGCCAATGCCGCCATCACGACTGCAGCCATGGTACTCCCCATATCCGCTCGTCAACTTCTATCCACCACAATATGTCCCCTCACCGCGCCAAGTGCGGGGATCGGCGGTTTGGAAGTGCGTCAGACTGACACCTCACGGTCGACGTGGGCGAGGAAGCTGAGAGTGCGGTCGATCTGCTCCCGCGATCCGAACGGCACGGCGATGAATTCCGTGGCGCCGGCGTCGGCGTAGCGGTGAAGTTGCTTTCCCACCTCGTGTTCGTCGCCGACCACCACGACGTCCGCCGGTCCGCGTACGCCTTCCCGGTCGAACAGCGCCCGGTAGCTCGGCACCAGGCCGGCTCCGCCGAAATGGGCGCTGACCCAGGCTCTTGCCTGGTCGGCGTCTTCGGTGACGGCGATGGGCAGGTTGACCACGATGCGCGGTGCGGGCTTCCTGGCGGCCTCGGCGGCCGCTGTGATCCGCGGGGCGACATGGGTTTCGATCGTTCGGGGACCCGTCCATACGGCCACGGTTCCGTCGGCGAGTTCACCGGCGACGCGCAGCATGACCGGGCCCAGCGCGGCCAGGAGCACGGACGGCGGTAGCGCGTCCGGCGTGTGCGTCTGCCCGGCAACCTGGTACATCTCGCCGTCGAACTCGATCGTCTCGCCGTGCAGCAGGGGCACGAGAACGCCGAGATACTCGCGAGTGTGCCGGGCCGGGCGCTCGAAACGCAGTCCGAACACCGATTCGACGCGGTGCCGGTGGCCGGGCCCGATGCCGAGGGTGAGGCGGTTGCCGATGGCCGCCTGCACGCTCAGGGCCTGGCTGGCCAGCGTCAGCGGGTGGCGCGGGTAGGTGGTCACGACGGCCGTCCCGAGCGGCAGCCCCGGCACGGCGAGCCCGGCGACCGTCGCGGCGGTGAGCGCGTCGGCGGTATGCCGCTCGGCCCACCACGCACCACCCAGCCCCAGTTCCGCGACGTGGCGGACCTCGTCGACGATGTCGGCCATCGACTTGGGCCCGTCGATTTCGAGGCCGACGTTCGTTCCTATGCGCACGGCACACCCGCCACCGCGATCAGGGCGCGGTGGTGCTTCGGGGTCTCGACCTCGTCGATCAGGGCGACGGCGAGATCGGCGTAGGAGAACGGCGCCGCATCGTCCATGGGCAAGATCCCAGTACCGCCCGTCCGGTAGCGGCCGGTGCGCGCCGCTTCGTCGTCCAAGACGATGGGCGGCGGGGCCAGCACCACCCAATCGATGTCGGTGTCCGCTCCACGCAACGCCGCGACCCCGGCCGCGTGCCCGAGCGAAAACGCCCGGCCCTCCGCCGGGAAACCGGGGTCGTCGTGCACCGCGACACCGGGTGCGGTTTCCAGCACCGTACCGATCCCGATCGCGACCAGCCGCCCGACACCGGCCCGCGCCAGCCCGTCCAGCAGCCCATGGGCGGCGGCCGGGAAGAAGGTCTCCGCCGGCACGTTCAGCCGCGCCGCGGCATGGACGGCGGCGTCGTGGCCCGCGGCGACCTCGGCCACGCTGTCCGGCCGGGTGACGTCGCCCGCGACCACGGCCGTCCCGGTCCCGGCCAGCTCCGGGTGCTGCCGCGGGTCGCGCACGACGGCGGTGACCTGGTGGCCCCGGGCCGTGGCCTCGGCCACCGCGCGGCGCCCGGCCCGGCCGCCGGCCCCGAAAACGACGATCTTGCTCACTGCGCTCACTCCGTTCGGCCGGGCAGGGATTCGATCACCTGCCGATGCCGCGAACGCTACGGGGCGAGCCCTTGGTTTCCGCAACGATAGTTACGTACGGTGGACGGTGTGAGTGAGCCGCTGGACCCCGACATGTTCGCCGACTGCGCCCCCGTGGCGGCACCGATGCGCATCGGTGACAAGTGGACGGCCAAGATCATCACGTGTTTGCGATCGGGGCCCCGCCGGTTCTCCGAGCTCCAGACGCCGTTGCGGAGCATCACGCCCAAGGTGCTCACCGAATCGCTGCGGGCGCTGGAGCGGGACGGGCTGATCACGCGCACCGCCTACCCCGAAATCCCGCCCCGGGTCGAGTACGAACTGACCGCACTGGGCCACACGCTCTTCGAGCCGATGGCCGCCCAATGCGCCTGGAGCCGCGAACACCTGCCCGAACTGCTCGCGGCCCGCGAAGCCCACGAAAGCACCGCGGACTGAACCAGCCGGTCCATCGGTGAGTCCACAAGAGACAGTTTCGGCGCAGGCAGCCGTTTCCGGTGCGGCCGCCCGAAGATGCTCCGGCGTCACTTCACCGGCGAATCCGGCGATCCACCGCCAGCCAGTTCGTTTCCCACGTCGTCCCGCCGTCGGCCGAGAACGCCTGCTCGAACCTCGCCTCGTCCGGGGTGGGCCGGGAGATGAGGAACCGCACCTTGATCGGGTGGCCGCCGAGCTGGTCGTCGCCGTAGAACTCGCCCGTGTCGTTGTGGAAGCCGCCGTACACCGCCGGGGTGAGCAAGCCGTCGCGGATGTTGACGAACGTCAGGCTCCACCGCTGGGCCTGCGGCTCGTACAGCCGCATGTTGAGGGCGTCGATGCGCCCGTCCGGCCCCGAGACCTGGAACTCGAGGACGTTCGCGCGCCCGTCCAGGAGCGGCCGCACGGTGCTGGTGCCCGCGAACTGGAGCCAGGTGTCCGCGGAGTCCGACAGCGGCTCGGCGAGCACCCGCACGGTGCTGCGCCACGTGCCGATTTCCCACGCGAAGTCTTGCTGGCCGGCGGCGCTCGCCGGCGACGCGGCCGACGCGGCCGAGGTCGACGCGGCCGTCGCGATCAGCAGGAGGGCCGAAAGGCCGGCGATCAGGGCTCTTCTGTATGGCACGGTCATGGTCCGACTATCCGAGGGGAGCACCGCCGTGGACAAGAAGGCACCTGCAGGTAACCGTCCCAACCCGTTGCCCGGCTGTCCGATGGCCGCGGCGTTCGCCGCGATCGGCGGGAAGTGGAAGCTGACCCTGCTCTACTGGCTCGCCCACGGCGAGTGCCACTTCGCCGGCCTCCGCCGCCGGGGCACGCCGATCACGGCCAAGGTCCTGGCCGAACAGCTGCGCGAGCTCGAAGCCGACGGCCTCGTCGAACGCGTGGTGACCGGACCGGTCCCGGCGCGCGTCCTCTACCGGCTCACTCCATACGGGACAACTCTGCTGCCCGTCGTCGAAGGAGTCCGGGTGTGGGGCGAAGCCCACCTTCGGCACACTCGCGGCGGGACGGCCCCGGACCCGGCGATGAGCTGCACCGACGCCGTCGTCTAGGCCAGCCGGTCGGCGACCGCCCGTACCCCCGCCGCGGCGAGGGAGCGCAGGTCGGCCGCCGGGGCGCCGGTGCGGCTCAGGACCACGATGGCGTGCTGGACGCCGACCACGAGCAGCACCAGGCTTTCGAGTTCGGCCGGTTCGTGGTCGGCGGACGCCGCGTCCAGGGCCCGGCGGACCCGCCGGCGCTGCGCTGTCACCGCTCGGTTGACCGCTTCCCGTGACTCCGGCGACAGGGTGGGCAGCTGCGCGGCCGACTGGACGACGAGACACCCGTCCGGCACACCGGGGTCGGCGATCCGGTCGAGCACCACGTCGAAGAAGGCACCGACGGCGGCGACCGGGTCACCGGCGTGGGCGGCGACGGCTTCTTCGTAGCGGTGCTCGTAGAGCGCGCCGTACCGTTCGAGCGACCGGCGGAACAGGTCGTCCTTGGCCCCGAAAGCGCCGTACAGGGAGCCGCGTCCCAGCCCGGTCGCCCGGCCGAGGGTATCGAGCGAGGTCTCGGCGTAGCCGAACTCCCAGAACACGCGCATCGCCCGGTCGAGCGCTTCATCGACGTCGAACTGCTTGCGCCCGGACACGCTCGCTCCTTCCACCGTCCGCCCAGGGGGCGAGAAACTCACTCAGGGCCGCGAGCATCGCCTCGGGTGCTTCTTCGGCAGGATAGTGGCCGCAGCCGGGCAGCACGACGCCGCGGACGTCGGTGGCGGCCGGGCGCATCGTCTGCTCGACCAGCGGACCGGTCGAGCGTTCCCCGGCGATGGTCAGGATCGGCAGATCGAGGCGGTTCTTCACGCGTTCGGCGTTCTGCGCGACCGTGTCGCCGATCGCGCGGTAGCAGCCGAAGCTGGTGTGCAGCGCCCGGGGATCACGCCGGAGCGAGTCGACGTAGTGCTCGATGGCGGGTTCGGACAGCGGCCGGGCCGTCTTGTGGGTGAACTGCCAGCGGAGGAAGACGTCCTCGCGGCCGGCGACGAGCTGTTCGTTGAGGTCGTCGAGCTGGTTGAACGCGAAGTGCCAGAGGCGCTCGACGACGTCGCGGGGCGCGAAGAGCGGCGGAGACGGGCTGAGGCCGGGAATCAGGGCTTCGGCGAGCACCAGCCGCACCACCCGGCCGGGGTGGTCGGCGGCCATGGCGTACCCGATCCACATCCCCACGTCGTGCCCGGCCACGGCGAACCGCTCGTGGCCCAGCGCGTCCATCAGCCCGGTCAGGTCGGCGGCCAGGGTGGCGGTGTCGTAGCCGTCGCCGGGTTTGCCCGAGAGGCCCATCCCGCGGGGATCGGCGGCGACGACGGTGAAGTCGCGAGCGAGCGCGGGCATCAGCAGCCGCCACGCGTACCACGTCTGCGGCCAGCCGGGGATCAGGAGCAGCGGCGGGCCGTCGCCGCCGACGACCGCGTGCAGCCTCAGCTCGCCGACGGTCACCCACCGGCTGGTGAACACCTCGTCGAAACCGGCGGGCAGGCCGGGGGTGCCGTTCGCGGTACCGGGACCGGCCGGCGCGGATCGCTGGGTCGTCTGCATGGGAACTCCTCGGGGACGGGGGTGGGTCAGGCCGGGTGTCGCCGGTTGCGCACGGCGGGGACGAAGATGACGGCGATCAGCGCCGCGGCGAGGATGGATGTCGCGACGTTCGCGTCGAAGGCCTGGTCCAGACCGCCGATCACGAGGGCCGGGACGACGTTTCCGGCGTAGGCGGCGAGGAAGTAGGTGGCGTTGAGGTCCGCCCGGCGCCGCGGCTCGGCCAGTTCGGCGGTCACGCCCAGGCCGCGGCGGAAGGTCAGCCCGCTGCCGGCGCCGGCCAGGACCGTGCCCGCGACGAAGACGGCCAGCGAGCGCAGCCAGAGCCCGGCGACGAGCAGTCCGACCCCGGCGACCAGCGCGCCGGCGGCGAACCACCGGGACTCGAGCCAACGCCGGGGAGCGGACAGCTGGGCGGTCAGGGCGGCCAGGAACAGCAGGGAGACCACTCCCCCGGCCACCGCCTGCCCGGTCACCCGCAGCGCGTCGTGCAGGAAACTCGTTACCAGCGAAGCGAAGAGGGCGTTGACGGCGAAGGCGGCGAACACGCCGGCCGCGGCGGTGGCGAATTCCCTCCGGCCGGCGGACCCGGCGGGGACGGCCGGACGCTGCACCGCCACCCGAGCCGGCTGCCTATCGGCGACGGTCTCGGGAGCGACGGCCACGGCGATGAACGCGGGGACCAGAGCGCCCAGGTAGAGCCAGAAGACCAGGTGGACCGGGGCGGGCGCGAACTGGGCGAGCAGGCCCGCGGCGAGCGGACCGAGGCCGAGGCCGCCGAGGTTGACCGCGGTGGCGGTGGTCGTGGCGCGCCGCGCGTTTCCCGGTCCGGCCAGCTCGCCCAGCCACGCGGTCGCGGTCGCCGTGACGACCCCGGTGGCCAAGCCGCTGAGAAACCGGGCCACCAGGAGGACCACGACCTGGCCGGCCATCAGGAAGGTGGCGGTGCTGAGGGCGACCACGGCCAGGGCGGCGAGGGTGAGGGGGCGCCGTCCGGACCGATCGGACAGGCCGGCGAACAGCAGCAGCGAAACCACCACGCCCACCGCGTAGACGGCGAAGATCAGCGTCGTGGCGAACGGGCCGAAGCCGAGGTCGGCCGCCCAGAACGCGTACAGCGGGACCGGCAGCGTCCCACCCAGCATGGCCAGTGCGTAGACCGCGGCCACCGACCAGAACCCGCTCGCGGAACGGCCGCGGTCAGGCGTCGGCGCGGGAAGCCGGTCGTGCGTCCGGTCGATGAGCTCCATGAAGCTGACGGTAGCCATCTTGGATCGATCAGTCCATGTTTAGTGGACCGATCGATCCAAGATGGTGACGCACTCAACAGGCGTCGAGCCGATCGACGTAGGGCTTCAGTCCGTTGTCCGAGTCCGACGTGAACTTCTTGTCGAGCAGGCCCGGGTTCATCTGGAGGCAGCCGCTGTCGTAGCCGTTGCGCATGATGATCTTCACCCGCGTCTGGTAGCCGCAGTTGTTGTCGAGGTAGACGGTCGTGTAGTAGCCGGTGATGGCGTTCCCGTGCTGGTACTGCGTGAACGACACGCAGGAGGGCGCCAGGGTCATCGGAAGCACCGGGGCCGGGTCACCGAGCGTCGTGGCGCCGGCGGTGCCGGACATGGCCAGGCCACCGCCCACCACGGCCGCCCCGAAAACCAGGACGGCGAGCCCCCGCCGCAATGGAGAATTTTTCACTTGGACCTCCCTTTCCGTCGATCGCCGGTTCCGCACCGGGTCACGCCGAAGAGCATCCCCGCCGGGAAATGAACGAAGATTGGCGAAACGTTGATTCCGGGGCATTCCGCGTGCTATGCCGGGTGCTCGACTCGCCGGGGACGTGGTCATGGAGTTCCGGATACTGGGCACCGTCGAGGTGCGCGTCCACGGCGTCGCGGTGCCGGCCGGGCCGGCCCGGCAGCGGTGGGTGCTCGCCGCCCTGCTGGCCGACGTCAACCGCGTCGTGCTCGTTGATCAATTGATCGACCGCGTGTGGGGCACCCGTACTCCGGGCGACGCCCGCAATTCGCTTCGTTCGTATTTGTCCCGGTTACGCCGGATCGCCGATCTGCGGATCGAGCACCGAACGGGGGGTTATGTGCTGCTCGCCGAGCCGTCTTCGGTGGACCTGCACCGGTTCCGCGCGCTGGTGGCCGAGGCGCGGGCGACCGCGGGCGAAGACCGCGTCGGGGCGCTGCTCGGCGAGGCGCTCGGCCTGTGGCGCGGCGAGCCCCTGGCCGGCCTCGACACCCCGTGGGCGGACGCCCTGCGCACCGCGCTCCAGACCGAGCGGTTCACCGCCGAACTGGACCACACCGACCTCCGGCTGCGACGCGGTGAGCACCACGCGCTGCTGGCCGGGCTGGCCGCCCGGACGGCGGACCGGCCGCTCGACGAGCGGCTGGCCGGTCAGTTCGTGCTGGCCCTCTACCGCTGCGGCCGCCAGGCCGAGGCCCTGGCCCACTACGAGAGCCTCCGGAAGCGGCTGGCCGGCGACCTCGGCATCGATCCCGGGCCGGAGCTGCGCGACCTCCACGGACGAATCCTGCGGGCGAGCGCGGATCTGCACGTGGCGAACGAGCCGTCATCGAGTGGCGGGCTGCCCGTTCCGCAGCAGCTTCCGGCTGCCGTCACCAACTTCACCGGCCGGGTGGACGCCCTCAAGGAACTGGGCCAGGCCTTCCCCCGGTGCCCGGCCGTCGTGATCGCGGCGATCGCGGGCACCGCCGGCGTGGGGAAGACGGCATTGGCCGTCGAATGGGCGCACCGGGTGGCCGATCGGTTCCCCGATGGCCGGCTGTACATCAACCTGCGCGGCTACGGGCCCGGCACGCCGATCGGGCCGCTGGAGGCCCTGACCCGGTTCCTGCGGTCGCTGGGGGTGGCGCCGGAGCGGCTCCCGGTCGACGCCGACGAGGCCGCCGCGCTGTTCCGCACCATGCTCGCCGGCCGGAAAGTCCTGGTGCTGCTGGACAACGCGGCGACCGCGGACCAAGTACGTCCGCTGCTGCCCGGAACGGCGGGCTGCCTCGTGCTGGTGACGAGCCGGAACCGGCTCGACGGCCTGGTCGCCTGCGACGGCGCCGTCCTGCTGACGCTGGACGTGTTCACCGAGGAGGAAGCCGGCCGGCTGCTGGCCGCGACCCTCGGCGCGGAGCGGGTCGGCCGCGAACCCGCGGCCGTGGCCGCCTTGATCCGGCGCACGGCCCGGCTTCCGCTGGCGTTGCGGATCACCGCCGCGAAGCTGGGCCGCCGCCCCGGCAGCCTGGCGGACTACGTCACCCGGCTCCGCCCGGATGACCAGCTCGCCCACCTGGCGATCCCGGACGACGAACGCGCCGCTCTCAGATCCGCCTTCGACCTGTCCTACCAGGCCCTGGCCGAAGATCAGCAACGGCTGTTCCGCCTGCTCGGCCTGTTCCCGGGCGAGGATTTCGCCCCGGACGCCGTCGCGGCACTCGCCGGCAGCACCACCGAGCAGGCGGCGGTCCTGCTGGACGGCCTGGCGGCGGCCCACCTGATCGAGCAGCACCGGCCCGCCCGGTACACCTTCCACGACCTGTTGCGGCGGTACGCCGGCGAACGCTCCCGGCTCGACGGCGAGGGTGAGGGCGCGGCGGCGCTGGATCGGCTGTTCGGCTGGTACCTGCGCACCGCCGACGCCGCGGCGAAGGTGATCCACCCGCAGCTGGTGCGCCTGCCGGAGCCGCCGAACTCCGAGCCGCCGAGCGGGACCGGCGATCGGGCCGAGGCCGTGGCCTGGCTGGACAGCGAGCGGGCCAACGTGGTCGCGGTCGCCCGGCTGGCCGCCGAACGGGGTCACCGGCGAGTCGCCTGGCTGCTGGCCGACACCCTCCGCGGGTACTTCTGGATCGGCCTGCACCGCCCCGACTGGGCCGCGCTGGCGTCGGTAGCGCTGGCCGCGGCCGAAGCCGAAGGCGACCCGCGGGCCCGCGCGGCCGCCCGGATCAACCTCGGTGACCTGTGCCTGCGCCGCAACCAGCACGACGAAGCCATCGAGCACTACACCCGAGCGGACCGGTTCCTCCGCCTCGCGGGCTGGGTGGCGGGCCGGACCGCGGTGCTCGGCAAGCTGGGCCTGGTGTACCGGGAGTCGGGAGAGACCGCGAAGGCGGCGGACTGCTACCGGCGCGCGCTGGCGCTGGCCGCGGAGTCGCGCAGCCCGGTCCGGGAGGCCGGCGCGCTCGGGAACCTCGGGTTCGTCCAGTACGAGTCGGGCGCCTACGAGCAGGCCGCCGCCGGGCACGCCAAAGCCTTGGCGCGCTACAGCGAACTCGGCATTCGTTCCGGCCAGGCCACGGCACTGGGCAACCTCGGCGACGCCCTGCACGCGCTGGGCCGCTTTGATGAGGCGCTGACGGAACTCGCTCGCGCGCTGCCCCTCTTCCGCGAGATCGGGGACGTCGGCACCGAAGCCGCCACCCTGCGCAGCATGGCGGCGGTGGACCGGGACAGCGGCCGCCTCGAGCGCGCGGACGCACGCGCCCGGGCCGCCCTCGAGCTCGCGCGCCGGGCCGGGGACCAGCGAGTGGAAGCGGACGCCCTCAACGTCCTCGGCACCATCGACCGGCGCCTCGGGCGGCCGGTGGCGGCGATCGACTGCCACCGGAAGGCCCTCGAGCTCGCCCGGCACAGCGGAATCCGGTACGGCACCGTCGAAGCCCGGATCGAGCTGGCGATGGCGCGCGAGGATCCCGGTGGTGTCCGGGAGGCGCTCGGCCTCGCCCGCGCGGCCGGTTACCGCGGCTTGGAAGGCCGTGCGCTCACCGCGTTGACCCGGCTGCTGCACCGGCGCGGCGAGACCGAACAGGCCGCCGAACACGGCAGGCAGGCGCTGGAAATCCATCGCGGCACCGGACATCGCCTGGGGGAAGCCGCTACTCTCGCCGCCCTAGCCGACGTGTTCGAGGTGACCGACGGTACCGACGTCGCCCGGGTGTGGCGGGAACGGGCGCAAGCCGCCTTCGCCTCCTTGGGCGTCCGGCCGAGCGGGCAGTTCGAGGATTGAGTGCGGAGTTCGGCCCGGTTGCGCAGCGCCGCCCGGGCGGAATTGCGTTGGTGCGAGCTCCATGATCGGGAACAATCGCCGGAATGGACATGCGCGCCCTGCTCGCCCGGATCGATCCGCTGGCCGCGCCGGCCCGGCGTCGGGTCCTCGCCGACACCGCACGCGCGCTGGCGGGCTCCCCGGAGCTGACCGCTCTGCTCGCGGACCTGGACGCCCTCCCCGGACTCCCGCGCACCTGGGCCGCGGCGATGGCCGTCATCGGGGGCGACGACACGCACCTGCGCCGCAGCCTCGTCGCGGCCGATGCCCGCGTCGCCGGTCCGGCGATGCACCACTGCGCCCGCCACGGCCTGCACTTCGACGCCGTCACCGCGGCCCTGCCGGCCGCGCCGCTCGCGTGGCGGCACACCCTCTACCGCGCGGTGCGCGCCACCGGCGCCACGGAGTGGGCCGAAGCTCTCCTGCCTTCGGTGCGCACCCGTTTCGGTGACCACGAGGCCGCCGCCGTGCTCCCGGCTTGCGAAGCTGGCACGGTCACGGCCTTGCTGCCGGAGCTGGACTTCGCCGTGCCCAACCTCGCCGCGCTGACCCGCCGGCACCCCGCCGTCGTGCTCGCGCACCTGCGCCGCCGGTTGGCCGAAGCCGGCGACGCCGGCCGCAACGTCACCTGGGCGCGTTTCGGGCCCGCGCTGAAGCAACTGGTCCGGCACGATCCGGCGCAGCTCGTCGACCTGCTCGCGCACTCGGGACCGCTGATCGGGCTCCCGGCCGGCGCGGACCGCTGGCTGGCCGCGGCGACCGCCGCCGATCCGGAGCGCGTCGTCGCGATCCTCGCCGATCCGGCGCGGCTCATCCGGTTCCAGCCGGGCCGGAGCGCGCAGCGTGCTTTCCGGCTGGCCTCGGACGAGTCACTGACCTCGCTGGCGCGCACCTGCCTCACCGATGCGAACCGGTTGACGGCGTTGCTGCGCGGGCTTCCGCCCGGCCGGCGTCCGACCGTCCTGAGTGGAGCGTTGGGCGAACGGGACCTGCAGCAGGCCCGGCTGCCGATGACGCTGCTCGACGTCCTGCCGTGGTGGTCCCGGCACGAGCAGGCCCGCCGGCAGCTCGCCACCCGCCCCGTGGCCGACCACCCCGATCTGCGGCGGCAGGCGACCGCCCGGCTGCCGTGGCCGGAGGCCGAGCCCCTGCTGCGCGCCGCGATCGCGCGGCCGACCGCGGCGGAACGGGCCCTCGGTTACCCGTTGCTGATCGGCGCGGCGGCCGCGACCCGGGATCCGGACGTCGTCGCCGGCCTGCTGGCGTCACTGACGCGGCTGCCCAACGAGCAGGACCCGGTCCGCCAGGTCGCGCTCGCCGCCGTCGCCGCGATCCCCGGGTGGCTGCTGCGGTCGGCCGATCCGGCCACCCTGGTCAAGCTGGCCACCGATGCCGTCCAGGCCCGGGACGCGTCCTGGGGCACCCGGCACGCGGTCGGCACCACGGCCGTCGGCCTGGTCCGGCAGGGCACCCTCACGACGCGGCCCGACCTGGTCGAAAGCGGCCTGCGGATCCTGGAACTCTCCGGTGGCCACGCGCACACCCTCGACCTGCACCGGCTCGACCAGGACCTGCCCCGCGGTGCCGAGCACGGCCTGTTCTCCGCGCTGCGGCCGCGCATCGCCGCCGACGCCCGCGCCGGCCGCTACGCCCTGGCCCTGTCCCTGGCCGCGGGCCTGCGCCGGCGGGCGTGGGCGATGCCCGGCCTCCAGGCCGTCGTCGGCGAAGCGACCGGCGCGGCCGACGACACCACGGTCCACCGGGCCCTGGAGCTGTGGCTGGCCCCGCCCGCGACCCGGGACGAGCGCGTCGAGTCCGTGCTGCGGCGCGACTCGTCCACGATCACGGTCGCCGCGGTGGCGAACGCGGTCAGCGGGCGCCGGACCGATCTGCTCGACCTCGTGCTGGACCGGCCGCCGCACGGCCGGTTCGCCGCCCGCGGCGTCCGGCTGGTGGCGGCCTTCGGCGGGTCGTCGCGGCACTGGCTGCCGCGCCAGGTCGCGCGGTACGCCGAGTTGCTGGCCGACCTCGCCACCGCACCCCGCAAGCCGGTCTGGGAGCGGGTTTCCGCCGTGCGCCGCTTGGCGAGCTTGCCCGGCGCCCGCGTCGACGACGTGACGCCGTTCCTCCAGGACGGTGAAGTCGCCGTGGTCGAGGCCGCACTGGCGGGGCTGGCCTGGACCGATCGGCCGGGCGACGCGCTGGGCATCTTGCTCGGCTACGCCGACACCGAGCGTGCCCGGGTCGCGGTGTACGCGGCCGGCCGGGCCGCGCGGACCATCCCGCCGGCCGAACTGGGTGCGGCACTCCGGCCGGTGCTGGCGGGGAAGAAGCTGACGTCCCGCAAGGAGGCGGTCCGGCTGCTCGCCGAGCACCGCGTGCCCGGCGCAGCCGGCGAACTGGCCGTGCTGTGGGCGGACCCGCGGCTGCACCGCGACCTCCGCCGCGCGATCGTGTCGGCCGCGCGCCGGCTGCTCGACGACGAACGCGCGTGGCGGTGGCTCAGCGAAGCGTCCGCGATGACCGCGGTGGCCACGGCCGTGACCGAAGCCGACCCGATGACGGTCGCCGAGCGGTACCGCGCGCGCTACGGCGCGCTCGTCCGGACCGTGGCGGGCAGCGCCGACCCGGACACCGCGCGGATCGGCTTGGCCGCGTGGCCCGCGTGGAGCGTCTGGGACCGCGAAGGACCTGCCGCGCTGGTGCCCCTGATCGGCGACCTGACCAGCACGGCGACTTGGCGATCCGTGGTGGAGGCGGTGCTCGCCGCAGCCGCGGTCACCGGCGATCCCGCACCGGTGCACGCCGTGGCGACGACGCTCGCCGAATCGGCCGACGTCGTCGTCGACGGCCGCGACCAGCCGGCCCGGCAGCGACTGCGCCACTTCCTCGCGCGCTTCGCGGCCAGCTTGGACGCAGGGGGCGAAACGATGTGCGCTGAGGCGCAGCGGCTGTCCATGGCGCTGGCGGACCGGGCGGAGTACCGAACGGACGCGCTCCTGCTCGCGGTAACCGCCCTCCCCCGCCGCGGCGACCTGCTGCCGGACCTCCGCCGGATCGCCGCCATCGCCGACCGTCCCGCACTGGCTTGGCAAGTAGCGGACCGGCTCGCGGCCTGGCTGGCCGGCCACGCCCCGGGCCGTCCGGAGCTGCGCGATACCGCCTGGGCCCTCACGGCGAACCCCGTGGAGGCGTTGTTCGCGGCGAGTATCGCGAGCCAGGCCGGGCCTCACGCGGGATGGCCGCCCCCGTGGCGGGAGCTGGTATCGGCGTTGCGCGACCACTCCGACGCGGATATCCGCGAACGCGCGTCGCACATCTTCTTCGCTCCCGAGTGATGCCGGGGCGCCTCGCGTTCAGAATTGCGACGAACGGCGGAACCGCGCGCTGAGCTCGCCGCTCGCCCGACGACGGCGAGGTCTGGGAATGGCCGAGGCCGACGCGGCCGAGAAGCTGCGCGACGGGAAGCGTTCCTGGCGGTGCTGCGCACCGAGAGCGCGAAGAGCGCCCCTTCTTCCTGACGGACCACGCCTATCGGACCGGCAAGACCATCGGCTGCATCGAGACGGAGAGAACGACGATCGCCCTGGCGTCCAAGCCGTTCACGGGATGAACGCCACGGGGAGCGCTAAGGTGACCCGAGCCGACTCGAGGGGATCGCCATGACCGATCAGGAAGGCGCCGACTGGATTCCGGCCGGGGCCGATCTCTCGCGGCCCAGTGCCGCGCGGATCTACGACTACCTGCTCGGCGGGGCCCACAACCTCGCGCCCGATCGGGACGTCGCGCGCAAGCTCGAGGCCATCCAGCCCCAGGTCGCCGCGGTCGCCCGGCGGAATCGGGCCTTTCTCCGGCGCGTGGTGCGGTTCATGCTCGACCGGGGCGTCCGGCAGTTCCTCGATCTCGGCTCCGGCATCCCGACCGTCGGCAACGTGCACGAAGTCGCCCAAGAGGTCGATCCGGCCGCCAAGGTCGTCTACGTCGACTACGAACCCGTTGCCGTCGCGCACAGCCGGATGCTGCTCAAGGGCAACGTGCACGCCGAGGCCCTCGAAGCCGATGCCACCGACACCGCGGCCGTCCTGAAGTCCGAACCGGTCGAACGGCTGCTCGATCTCGACAAGCCCGTCGGGCTGCTGGCCATCACCCTCGGGCACTACCTGCCCGAGGTCCGCGGGGTGTTCGCCGCCTACCGTGACGCCCTCGCGCCCGGCAGCTACCTCGCGCTCACCCATCTGACCAACGACTTCGCCGTCCTGAGCGACCCGCGCGTCGCCGAGACCATGCGCCAGACCCAGGATCACATCCACCCGCGCAGCAAAGACGAAGTGCTCGCGCTCTTCGAGGGCTTCGAGCTCGTCGAACCCGGGCTGACCACCTCCGCCAACTGGCGGCCGGACCGGCTCGCCGCCGTCGTCGATCCCGAAGAAGACGGTTTGTACGCCGGGGTCGGTGTCAAGGTTTAGGCGAACCGCTCCCAAGCCGATTGGCGGGTCATCCCCAATGCCTCGCCGATCTGGGACCACGTGCCGCCCAGGGCGCGGGCCTTGCCCACCCAGGCCGCCAGGTTGTCCTGCACCTGGGTGCTCGCCGCCGATACCGGGCGCAGGTTCGAAAGCACCTGCTCCAGGGGCAGGTCGTGCTCCCACGGCGCGATCAGCGGGACGTCGGCCGGCTTGCCTTCGATCACCGACACGCACAGCTGCACGCACCCGTCGCAGATGAACACCCCCGGGCCGGCGACCAGCGTGTCCACTTCCGTGTTGGGCTTGGAACAGAACGAACAGCGTGCGAACACCGCGGTACTCATGAGACCTCCCTTGTCAGGCGTGACCTTACAACCGTAAGGGTGCGCCTGACAAGAGGAAGGCCGCCGTCCACTCGGACAGCTCCGTCAGCCGGCCGGTCAGCTCCTCGATCTCCGCCCAGCGGCGGTGCTCGCGCTCCAGGTCCGGCACCAGGAAGTCCTCCACCAGCAGCAGAAGCGTCGCGATCTCGTAGGCGACGTCGGCGAGCTGCAGGAACGGCCGGTACTGGGCCTCCGTGCCCGCCCCGTGCCGCGCGGCCCAGTCACGGGCGCCGTGGCCGGCGGTGCGGCACACCGCCTCCACCGTGCGCCGCAGGTCACCGCGACGGGAGCCGGGCGGTCCTTCGGCCAGCGGGGCGACGTTCCAGGCCACCGACAGCAGGCAGCACCCGGCGTCGTCCATCGACTCGTTCATCACCGGACGTACTCTGCTGACCGGCACGCACAGTCCCGCCGTTCCGACTCGCCGGCTCACCCCATCGTGTGGCCGACCAGCCCGGATCGGGTGAGCATCGGCACCGAGACGAAGTCCGCGAGGGCCTGCTGGCCGGCGGCGTTCGCGTGGATGCCGTCGCCGTTGTCGTAGGCCGGCAGGATGCTGTTGGGCTTCAGCGGGTCCGCCAGCACCGTGTCGAAGTCCACGACGCCGGAACACGTGCCCCCGCAGGTGTTCCAGCGCTCGACGAACAGCGCTATCTCGTGCCGGGCGAGGTTCGCCTGGTCGCTGTACCCCGGCCGCGGCGTGCTCGGCGTGACGTACACCGAGATGCCCGCCGCTCGCAGGCGCGCGAACACGGCCCGGTAGCTGTCGAGGATCGTCGCCGCGTCGCAGCCGTACGCCAGGTCGTTGGTTCCGTAGTAGTAGATGACGGCCGTGACGCCGTGCAGCGCCAGGACGTCCCGGTCCAGCCTGCTCGCCGCGTCCAGGCCCGCGACCGACGGCGGCATCCCCGGGCACGACCGGGCGCTCGTCGTGCCCGAGACGCCGGCGTTCGCGACCGCGAGCGGCGCGGACGAGGCGACGATCCGCCGCGCCAGGTCGTCGGTCCACCGGCGGTTCGCGCCGAGCTCGGTGCAGCCGGGGCCGCAGTTGGTGCTGCCGATGCCGTCGACGACCGAGCTGCCGAACGGGACGACGACGCCCTGCAAAGCCGCGTTGTGCACGTCGACGGCGCTGACGACGTACGTGGCGCCCACCGTCGCCGTGAAGGCTTCGCCCGAAGCATCGCCGGCGTGGTCACCCGAGTCCGCTGGCGTGAGGTAGTTGTCGCGCAAGGCCGCGCCGTGGCGGCCGGGCACGGCGGTCCCTTCGACCGCCATGCTCACCGCGAGGTCGGAGTCCGGGCGCGTCACGAGCTTCGTCTCGTCGCTCCAGACCTCGCCCCCCGCCGGGATCGTGACGGCGTGGCGCCCGAAGAAGGTCAGGTCGCGGACCCCGGTGACCGCGGCGCCGCCCGCGCTCGGCCCGGCGGTGGCGTGCCCGATGGTCAGCGGCCCGGCGCCGAAGGTGTTCTGGAACCGGACGCGCACGGCGTCGCCACCCTGGCTGAGGTGGGTGATCATCCGCAGCGACTGCCCGGTGACCGCCGTGTCGGCCCGCCCGTCCTGGGACTGCGCCCACGACGTGAACCACGTCCGCCCGGCCCCGGCGGCACCCGGAGCGGAGACGACGGCGGCCGCGGCCACGGAAACCGCAGCGAGAACGGCGATCCTGCGCACGGCGCCTCCTGAGTCCACAAAGGACGAGCGACGAACAGCTCCTCCGCCGATCGTAAGCAGCCGGTCACGGAGGCGACAAGGTTTTGTCCGATCTTGTCAGCGGCGGCGGTCTCCGGTTCGATGGCGACATGAGCGAACCCCGCACCTTCGGCGATCCGTACGAAACCCCGGACGGGACGACGGTGATCCCGGTCCACCGGCCGGTCGGCGTGTTCGCGGTCCGCGACGGCCAGGCCAAGTGGGAACCGGCGGTCGACGCCACGCGCGTCGCCCTCCTGGGCGTGGGCATCGGGCTGGTCGCCGCCACCCTCGCCGGGATCGCCATGGTGCACCGGCCGCCGTGGCCGGACCTGCGCGCGCGCCGGCGCTAGGGCGGGGGCCGACCAGGGAGACCTAACCCTTCGCCAGCGCCTGCACCCGGCCGATCGGGCCGTTGTAGTAGTTCTGGTCCCCCGGCAGGGCGCCGCCGCGAGCGAACTGCCAGATGCTCTGCTTCTCCCACCCGGCCGGCAGCTCGCCGACGTCCGGGCCGTAGCGCGCCAGCCACAGCGGGTCGGTGTTGCCGAAGCGGGGCGTGTTGCCGGTGCACTGCTTCCACCAGGCCGTGCTCGTGTAGATCAGCGCGCTGCGCTTGACCTTCGCCAGGTACGTGCGGGTGAAGTCCGCGATCCACGCCGTCAGGTCGGCCGGGTTCTTGCCGTAGCAGACGTCGCCGTACGGGTTGTATTCGACATCGAGGGCGCCGGGCAGCGTGGTGCCGTCCGCGCGCCAGCCGCCGCCGTTGGCGATGAAGTACTCCGCCTGCTCGGCGCCGCCCGAGACGTCCGGGCGGGCGAAGTGGTAGGCGCCGCGGATGATGCCCGCCGCGTGCGCGCCGTCGTACTGCTGGCCGAACTGCGGGTTGACGAAGCCGGTGCCTTCGGTCGCCTTGACGTAGGTGAACTTCGCGCCGGCGCCGGCCGCGGCGGCCCAGTCGACCGGGCCCTGGTGCCCGCTGACGTCGTGCCCGAGCGTCTGCCCGGCCGGGTCGGTCCGCGGGGTGCCCTGGACGCCTTCGTGCCGGGCGATCTGCGTGCCCGCGTAGTTCGTGTCGGCCAGGGAGTAGTCGGCCTGGGAACAGTCGGCTCGGGCGGGCGTCGCGGCCACGACCGCCGCGAACACCGCCAGCGCGGTCGCGCCCGACAGCCGCCGTCTCGTCACGGTTCGGTTCATCCGGCCTCCGATCTCGGTGGCAGCAGCTCCGGAACCCATGCTGCCTGCCGGGCCCGGTTCCCGCGAGGCTTGTGTCACCCGATGCAGTGATCTTCAGAGTTCGGTGGTGATGATCGCCTCGACGAGCACTTCCCCGGCCGGCGTCAGCTCGACGACACCCGGCCGCAACCGGACGAGGCCCCGCGAAGCCAGCGAGCGGAACTTGCCCAGCCACGGTTCCGCGAACAGCGAGCGCCCGGGGAACCGCGCGGTGTGCCGGGAATCCCGCAGCGGCTGCAACGTCGTGAGCGCCATCTTGACGGCCCGGGCTTCCTGCGCCTCGGGCGTGAACCGCGTCGCGGACCCCAGCGGGATCCGGCCGGAGCGCACGGTTTCGGGGTAGCGGCGGGAGTTCACGTCGGTGATCGCCTCGGACGCGCGGCAGCTCGAGCTGCCGCCCAGCCCGATCGCGACCTCGGCCTCCTGCTTGTCCTGGTCGACCATGATGGACTTCCACTTCTCCGGCCCGAGGCCGTCGCGCGCGAAGTACATCGTCGGGTGCTCGGTGTACCCGGCCGCGCGCAGGCCCTCGGTGAGCAGCTCCCGCATCTGGTACTGCTCGCCGAGCGTCGGCCAGCGGTGCCCGTCGCGCACCAGCTTGTCCCGGTAGGACGGCAGCTGCCACGCGGCCGGCTTCTCCCCGGTGACGCCGGTGCGGGTGTCGCTGTAGGACGCCAGGTGCAGCTTCGTGCACACCACCGCCGTCACCTCGTTCTCCAGCACGACGTCGAGGTCGCGGCGGACGCTGTCGAGGGTCTGGTCGAGCAGCCCGTACATCAGGTCGATGCTGACCCATTCGAAGCCCGCCGCCGTCGCGTTGCGGACGAAGTCGACGCACATCTTCGCGGTGTGCTCGCGACCGCACAGCTCGAGCACGTGGTCGTCGAACGACTGGACCCCGCTGGACAGCTTGGTGCAGCCCAGTTCCCGCAGCAGCTCGAGCTTGGCCGGGGTGAACGTGCTCGGGTCGCCTTCGAAGCGGATCGTCGTGTCGGCGGTGAACCCGAAGTGCGAGCGGTAGAACTCCAGCAGGCGGCGGATCTCGGCCTCCGGCAGCAGCGACGGCGTCCCACCGAAGACGTTGAACTCCCCCACCTCGGCACCGGCCAGGTTCGGCACGGCGTCGAGCCACAGCCGCGCCTCGGCGATGTTGAGGTCGACCCAGTCGGCCGCCTTCTCGATCTTGCCCTTGACCAGCACCACCGGGTACTGGCAGAACCGGCAGCGGTAGGCGCACGTGGGGATGTAGGACCACAGGTGGATCGGCCCGGACGAGGCCAGCTGCGCGTCCAGGTCGCGCAGGAACTCCGCCGGCGTGCCGGGCACGTTGCCCGGAAACACGTGCGCCCCGAACGGGTCTTCCTGCACGAAGTCGAGCAGGTGCCGGTTCTCGGGCGCCTCCAGGACGTCGAGCACGGCGGGCCGCGGCCACGCGGGGTCGATCGCGTGCAGCGAGCCGACCGCTTCTTCATAGCCCAGGGTCATTCAGAACACCCCTCCGTTGCCGAAGTAGTTGTGCGCTTCTCCCGACTCGCGGTCCTCGCAGTAGTAGCGGACGAACTCCGCGAACCGCGCGGCCGGCACCGCCGCCAGGCACGGCGGCAGGGGCGGCGGGTGGCCGATGTCCGCGCCGACGTGCCGCCGCAGGCAGGCGAACAGCTCGTCGGCGAACTCGAAGTACAGCCGGTAGGACGGCGTCTTGTAGGCGTGGATCGGCGTGAAGTCGACGACCCGCATCTCGTGCCGGAGCTCACTGATCCGCCGGGCCAGCCGCGCGGCGAGATCAGGCCCGAAGAACGCGATGACGGCGTCGTCCTCCAGCAGCGCGGGCGTCAGGAGCACCGGCAGGATGGTGTTCTTCGGGGTGAAGTCCTTGATCGAGAACTCCCAGGCCTGCTTCGCCTCGGCTTCGGTGAGGTCGGTGGGCACCGGAGGCGCCGACGGCCGGATGTCGCGCATGACGATGATGCCGTCGGAGCCGTAGGCCCGGCCGGCGATGACCTCGTCGATGGCGTGGTCGACGCGCCGCGGGTTGATCTCGACGCGCGAGCGCGGCGCGTAGGTGATCGCGTCGCCGCCGCTGGCGACCTTGATCCCGAAGTCCCAGTCGTCGGAGAGGTGGTTGACGAACTTCCCGTCCTGCAGCTGGTAGAAGATCTCGATGCCGCCGGCGCGCTCGTAGGCGTCGCGCTCGACCGCGAAGCCCTTGCCGTCGGGGAAGCCGCCGAAGAGCGCGAAGGTGACGGCGCGGCAGCGCAGCGTCCGCTGGATCGCGTCCCACAGCCTCGGCCGCCCGGTGAAGTGCTCGGCGTTGTAGTAGTAGTCGCAGACGCCGATGGCGGCCTTGCTCGACTCCATCGCGGCGAACAGTTCGCTCAGCCAGTGCGGGTCGACGCGGCAGTCCGCGTCGGCGGAGACGAGGTAGTACCGCTCCCCCGGGTCGCTGTCGGGCCGGTTCCGGCTGCGGGCCGCGGCGAAGTCCATCCCCGCGCGCCTCGCGCACGAAACACCCTGCTCGGGTTCGTGGATGACGTGCAGCGCCAGGTCCGGGTGCGCGGCCGCGAAGGCGTGCGCGATGGCCACGGTGTCGTCGGTGGAGTTGTTGTCGACGAGCACGACCTCGTACCGGCTCTTGTCCAGGGGCGCGTCGCCGTCGCGCTGGTCGTGCAGCGTCCGCAGCACTTCCGGGAGGTTCGCGGCCTCGTTGTACACCGGCAGCACGACGCTCAGCCGCGTCGCCGCGCCCATCGGCGGCGGGTACAGCCGGTCCACCAGGTCGTCGACGACCCGCGCGCCGAACCGCGCCTGCCCGAGTTCCGAGTTCACCCGCACCACTTCCGCCCGTTTCCCTTCGTCGGTGATCAGCTCGGCGACTTCGCGCGCGAACGCCGCGTCCGGCAGGTCGCGGGCCCGGATGTCCAGCACCGGCGCCCGGAAGCCGTCGTAGACGACGTCGTACAGCTCGTACCCGCTGGTGATGTACGGCGTCCCGGACGCGATCGCCTCGCTGACCGGGTTGCCGTAGCTCTCGTAGTCGTAGGAGGTCAGGAAGGACACGACCGTCGTGTGGGCCAGGAGATCGCGCACGGAGTACCGGCCGGGGACGGCGGTGTCGTACGGGGTCAGCCAGCCGCCGAACACGACACGCTCACGCACGCCGAGGCGGTTCGCGAGGTCGACGAGCCGGGCGTGCTCGGTAGCCGTCTCGCCGACGTCGCCGGCGACGAACAGCCACGCGTCCGACAGCAGGGCCAGCAGGTGGAGGTCCCGGTCGATGCGCTTCTGCGGGATGATCCGCGTGATCCGGGCCAGCAGCGGGACGCCGTCCGGAATCCCGTGATCACCCCGGAAGGCCGCGTTGCGCTCGTCGATGCGCGCGGGGGCGATGGCGAAGGCGTTGGGCAGGACGTCGATGTTCGCCAGCTCCGGGACCCACTCCAGCGTCCGCGCCTTCGCCTGTTCGTGCAGGGCGAAGTAGTGGATGTGCGGGGAGTTCCGCGGCGCGGGGACGCCGGGGTACGGGAACGTGCCGTACTTGGCGATGCCGGGTTCGCTCTGCCACATCAGGTCGTGGTCGCGCCAGAACACGAACCGGCCGAGCCGGTGGCGCGCGCCGTAGCGGTCGATCGCGGCGTACAACGCCTCGGTGTAGGCGAGGTTCTCCGGCAGGGTCCCGTTTTCGACCATCACCACGGTCACGCCCAGGCGTTCCCAGGTGGCCACCATCCGGTCCGCCAGCTCGCCGGCGACGCGGTCGATCTCGGGCCGCAGCGTGTCGTCGCCGTCCTGCACGACTTCGCTCAGGACCCGCTCGACGAAGTCGCGGTCGTAGCCGCGGATCCGCTCGACGCCTTCGACGCGGTCGAGCGTGACCCAGTCCGGCAGGAGCTGGGCCTCGTCGCGGTAGGGGCGGAAGAACGCGCCCTTGTCGGCCTTGACGTCGTACCCGAGATCCAGGTGGACGCGGTGCCCGCGCGCGGCGAAGCGGTGCGCCGTCTTGAGGAACTCGACCACGACCCCGGACAGCGGAGTGGCGTCGAAGGACACGCCCCAGAGCACTGACATCGATGTCAAACCCCCGTATCGGCCTCGCCGTGGTTTCCAGCGTAAACGCCGGGGTGTCGAACGGCCGTGTGAGCGCTTTCGTGGTTGACCGCGGGGCGCCGCAGCCTCCACAGTGACCGCATGAACCGGGCCCTCGGGGTGCTGACCTGCGGCGCCTTCCTCTCGATCGTGCTCGGGGTGCTCGGCTCCGGCGAACCCCGGCTCGCCCTCGTGCTCGGCGCGGTCTTCGCCGTGCTCGCGACGGTGGTCTTCGGCTGGGTGCGCGGCCGCGAGCGGCTCGCGTGGAGCGCGGCCTACGTCGCCGTCCAGCTGCCCCTGGCCTTCGTGCTCTTCACGATCGACGCCGGCGTCGGGACGACGTTGTTCCTGGTCGTGCTGGTCAGCCAGTGCGTGCTGCTGCGCCTGCCGCGGCCGGCGATCGCGCTCGTGATCGCCGTGGTCCCGCTCGTGCACCTCGGGATGTCGCTGGGCGAAGGGCTGCGGGAAGGGATCGGCACGTTCATGTCGGTGCTGTTCGCCGCGATCATCACCGAACTGCTGCTGCGGGAACAGCGCTCGCGCGGCGAACTCGCCGAGGCGCACGCGAAACTCCGCGACCACGCCGCCCAGGCGGAGCGGCTCGCGACGGCGCAGGAGCGCAACCGCGTCGCGCGCGACATCCACGACGGGCTCGGGCATTCGCTCACCGTCGTCCAGATGCAGGTGAAGGCCGCGCGGGCGGTGCTGCCGGCCGATCCCGGCAAGGCCGACGCCGTCCTGGCGAAAGCCCAGGAGCAGGCCGAAACCGCGCTGGCCGAGGTGCGCCGTTCGGTACGGACGCTGCGCGAACCGCGGGCGATCCCGCCGCTGCCGGAAGCGCTGCAAGCCCTCGCGGAAGAGACGTCGGCGACCGGTGTCACGGCCCGGCTCACGGTGACCGGCACCGAACGCCCGCTCTCCGAGGAGCAGCGCGAAGCGCTCTACCGGGCCGCGCAGGAAGGCCTGACGAACGTCCGCAAGCACGCCGGCGCCGAGACCGTGGCCGTCGTCCTGGACTACGCCGCCGCGGCGGTCCGGGTCGAAGTCCGCGACGACGGCCGGGGCAGCGACGGCGGCGAGCCGGCCGGCTTCGGCCTGGTCGGGCTTCGCGAACGGGCCACTCACCTCGGCGGCGAGCTCGCCTTCACCTCGACCCCCGGTGGCGGCAGCGCCTTGACCATGGAGATCCCCGGATGACGCCGGTCCGCGTCCTGCTCGTCGACGACCAGGCCCTGTTCCGCGAAGCCCTCGCCACCCTGCTCGCCACGCACGACGGCATCGACGTCGTCGGCGAAGCCGGGAACGGTGCCGAAGCCCTGCGCGAAGCCGCTTCGCTGGCACCGGACGTCGTCCTGATGGACCTGCGGATGCCGGTCCTCGACGGCGTGGCCGCGACCCGGCGGCTGCGGGCGGAGCAGCCGGGCGTCCAGGTCATCGCGCTGACCACCTTCGACGACGACGAAGACGTCTTCGCGGTCCTGCGGGCGGGCGCCGTCGGCTACCTGCTGAAGGACGTCTCGTCGGCACGGCTGGTCGAGGCGGTCCTGGCGGCGGCGCGCGGCGAGTCGGTGCTGCAGCCGTCGGTGGCGGCCAAGGTGGTGGCGCGGTTCGCGCAGCTGCCGGACGCGCCCGCGCCGCGGCCCCAGCCGCTGGTGGTGCCGCTGTCCGAGCGCGAACTCGACGTGCTGCGGCTGCTCGCCGGCGGCCGCAGCAACCGCGAGATCGCCGCGGCGCTGTTCCTCGCCGAAGGCACGGTGAAGAACCACGTCACGAACGTGCTGGGCAAGCTCGGCGCACGCGACCGGACCCAGGCCGCGCTGCGCGCGAGGGATCTCGGCCTGCTTTAGACCGTGACCCCCGGTCATGACTTCCGGCACCTGGCAGCACGGCCGGGAACCGCGATCCTCGTCCAGGAGCGACCCTGGAGGGAAACCATGACCACCACCGAAGTCACCCGGACCACCGCCCGCAAGCTCGCCCGGTTCGCCGGCCACTACGTGGAAATGGTCGTCGCCATGCTCGTCGGCATGGTGGCGCTCGGCCCGCTGTGGCCGGCCGCCTGGCTCGAGCGGCCGGCCGTCGACGCGATCGTGATGGCCACCAACATGACCGTCGCGATGGTGGCCGCCATGGCGCTGCGCCGCCACGCGTGGCCGCGGATCGCCGAGATGGCCGTCGTGATGTACCTGCCGTTCGTAGCGCTGCTCGTGCCGTACGGGCTGGGCGCGATCTCCGGCACCGCGCTGATGGTCGCCGGGCACGTGATCATGTTCCCGTTGATGCTCGCCGCCATGGTGTGGCGCCGCGCCGAGTACTGGCACTGATCATGCTGAAGCGCCTCGCTTTCCTCCTCGCCGCGGTCGCCGCCGTGCTGGTGGTTCCCGCCGTCGGCGCGACCGTCTCCGCGCTCGGCGCGATCGACGCCCTCTACGCCCCCGGCCCGCCGCGGCCCGTTCCGGCCGCGGCGCCGGTCCCGCACGACCCGGCCAAGCCGACCGCGGTGGTCGTCGTCGGCGATCGCGGTGCCGTGGTCTCCGACGCACTCGCCCCCTACGAGATCCTGGCCGCGACCGGCCGGTTCAACGTCTACACGGTGGCGCCGCACCGCGAGCCGAAACCGCTCACCGGCGGCCTCGACCTGGTGCCGGACTTCGATTTCGGCGGCCTCGCCGCACGGCTCGGCGGATCCGCGCCGGACCTCGTCGTCGTGCCCGCGTTCCCGGACGTCGGCGAGCCCACCACCGAACCGGTCACCGCCTGGCTGCGGGCCCAGGCCGCGCACGGCGCGAAGCTGCTGAGCGTCTGCAACGGCGGCGCGGTGCTCGCCTCCGCCGGCTTGCTCGACGGGCGGCCGGCCACCGCGCACTGGCTGAAGGTCGACGCCTGGGCTGCCGCCTACCCGGCGGTGCGGTGGGTGCGCGGGGAACGGTTCGTCGATGACGGGAACGTCGTCACCACCGCGGGGATCCTCTCCGGCATCGACGGCACGCTGCACTGGGTCGAACGGCTGGCCGGGCCCTCGGTCGCGGCCGACGCCGCGGCGGCCATCGGCTGGCGCCGCTACGGCACCGCGGTGCCGGTGCACCCGCCGGCCGGGATGCCGGACGCGGCCGCGATCGTCAACGCCGGGTTCCGCTGGAACCCCGGCAAGATCGGCGTACTGCTCGCGAACGGCGTCGGCGAGGTCGAACTCGCGTCGGTGTTCGACACCGAAGGCCAATCGCTGTCCTCGCGCACCCTGGCCGTGAGCGCCGACGGCGGCCCGATCCGGTCCCGGCACGGACTGACGTTCCTGCCCCGGGCGGCCCTGACCGCCGCGCCGGACCTCGACCGGCTGCTCGTGCCCGGCGCGACGCGCGGGGTCACGCCGCCACCCGGCGGCCCGGCGCCCGAGTACGTCCACGACCGGCCGGGCTTCCCCTACGACACCGCGGTCAGCGGCCTGTCCCGCCGCACCGACGTCGCCACCGCTCGCTGGACGGCGAAGGTGCTGGAGCTGCCCACCGACGGGGTCGTCTTCGAAGGCGACGCCTGGCCTTGGCTGCCGACGGCGCTGCCGATCGTGCTGGTGCTGCTGGGCACGGCCGCCGTCGTCGTGGTCGTCCGGGTGCGGCGGCACCGGCGACCTGAAACGATTTAGGAAAGCCCGGACGACGTCGGACTGTGGGCACCGGGCCTACCGGTGGCGTATTGCCAATGCGTGAGCTTCTCATTACAGTCACCTACCACGCCTGGTTGAAACGTTCTAATCCCACGTTCGTCCCCGCCGCAAGGGAGCCCTGCATGCTGCCCTCGAAGCTCTGGCGCGCCACCACCACGACCCTCGCCGCGATCCTGGCCCTGTCGGCCGCCGCCGTCCCCCCGGCCGGTGCCGCGCCACCGCCCGCCCTGGCCGGCGCGCACTGGATCTGGTACCCGGAAGGAACTCCCGCGCCCGCCGGGACCCGGTACTTCCGGACGACGTTCGCCGTGCCCGCCGGTGCGGTCACCGACGCCCGGCTCGTCCTCACCGGCGACGACACCGCCGACGTCTGGCTCAACGGCACCCCGCTCGCGTCCTCGGCCCGCACCCGAGACTCGTGGCGCACGGCGCTTCCGGTGGACCTGCGGCCGGCGCTCGCCCCGGGCGTCAACACCCTCGCCGTCGCCGTCCGCAACGCCGGCGGCCCGGCCGGCCTGCTCGGGCGGCTGCGGGTCACGACCGCGGCCGGCACCACCGACCTGGCCACCGGGGCCGGCTGGAAGAGCGCGCCGACCGTGCCGGAAGGCTGGGAACAGCCCGGTTTCGCGGACGGGACCTGGGCCGCGGCCAAGGACCTCGGCGCCTACGGCACCGCGCCGTGGGGCACCCGCGTCGGCACGCCGAGCGAGTCGGAACAGACGCCGCTCTCGGTCGCGAGCGCGACCGTCGGGCAGCGCGTGAACCCGATCGGCGTCGACCAGCCGCGGTTCGGCTGGAAGCTCGCGTCTTCGGCGACGCAGCAACGACAATCCGCGTACGAGATCCTGGTGTCGGCCGGCGGCAAGGACGTCTGGGACAGCGGCCGCGTCACCTCGGCGCAGCAGGCCGACGTCGCCTACGGCGGTCCCGCGCTCGGCTCGCTGACCGCGTACACCTGGAAGGTCCGCGTCTGGGACGGGCAGGGCCGGATGAGCGCATGGGGCCCGGTGCAGCGCTTCGAAACCGCGCTGCGCGCCCCGGCGACCGAGTGGACCGGCGCGTTCCTCGGCCGCGCCACGGCCGGCCCGGACCTCGCCGGCGCGAGCTGGATCTGGTACCCGGAAGGGGATCCGCTCGGCGGCGTACCGCCGGCCACCCGCTTCTTCCGCAAGACCCTGGACCTGGCCGCGGCCCCGGCGAAGGCCACCTTGGTCGTGACCGGGGACGACACCGCCACCGTCTGGGTCAACGGCACCCGCGTCAGTGACTCGCCGCGGGTCGCCGACTCGTGGAAGACGGCCGCGGTCGTCGAAGTCGGCAGCCTGCTGACGGCCGGGGCGAACACCATCGCCATCAGCACGGAGAACACCACGCAGAGCCCGGCCGGGACGATCGCGAAGCTGACCGTCCAAGGTGGACCTTCGCTGGTCACCGACGGCACGTGGAAGGCGAGCCAGAGCGGCCCAGACGGCTGGGAGCAGCGCGCCTTCGACGACAGTTCCTGGCCCGCGGCCCGGGCGCTGACCACCTACGGCACCGGACCGTGGGGCGCGGACGTCGCCGTCAGCGCCCCCGCCCCCCTGCTGCGCAAGAGCTTCACGGTCACCAAGCGGGTCGCGAACGCGCGGCTGCTGACGACCGCGCTCGGGCTGCAGGAGACCCACCTCAACGGCGTCAAGGTCGGCTCGGAGGTCCTGTCCCCCGGCTGGACCGACTACGCGAAACGCGTGCAGTACCGGGTTTCCGACGTCACCGGGCAGATCCGCGCCGGCGAGAACGTGCTGGGCGCGCTGGTGGGCAACGGCTGGTACTCCGGGAGCGTCGGCATCGCCGGGAGCCAGAAGTACGGCACCGAGCCGTGGTACTCCGCGCAGCTGCGGCTGACCTACACCGACGGCACGAGCACCACGATCGCGACCGACGGCACGTGGAAGGCCGGTGACGGCCCGATCCGCGCGGACGACCTCTACCAGGGCGAAACGTACGACGCGCGGCTCGCCACCGGCTGGGACCGGCCCGGCTTCGACGACCGCGCCTGGGCGGCACCCCGGGTGAAGACCGGCGCGCAGCCGAATCTGGTGTCCCAGGTGGACAACGGCGTCACGGTGCAGCAGGAGTTCAAGCCGGTCGCGTGGACCCAGCCGAAGCCCGGCGTGTGGGTGGCCGACCTCGGCCAGAACTTCGGCGGCTGGAACCGGTTGTCCGTGACCGGGCCCGCCGGCACGACGGTGACCATGCGGCACGCCGAAGTGCTCAACCCGGACGGCACGATCTACACGGCCAACCTCCGCGCGGCCCAGGCCACCGACCGGTTCACCCTGGCGGGTACCGGCGGCACCGAGACGTACGAACCGCGGTTCACCGTGCACGGCTACCGGTACGTCGAACTGACCGGCCTGCCGTCGGCGCCGACGGCATCGACCCTGACCGGCCGGGCGATGTGGACCACCGGCGCGCAGACCGGCACGTTCACGACGTCGAACCCGCTGGTGAACCAGCTGCAGCACAACATCCTGTGGGGCGAGCGCTCCAACATGCTGTCGGTGCCGAGCGACTGCCCGCAGCGCGACGAGCGGCTCGGCTGGACCGGCGACATCGGGATCTTCGCCGGGACGTCGACGTTCAACCTCGACGTCGCGAACTTCCTCGGCAAGTTCAGCGACGACCTGGTCGACGCGCAGCACGACGACGGGTCGTTCACCGACGTCGCGCCGGGAGTGCTGGGCGGGTCGGGCACGGCCGGCTGGGGCGACGCGGGCGTCATCGTGCCGTACACCTTGTGGCAGCGGTACGGCGACACCGGCGTGATCCAGGAGCACTTCGCGGCGATGGTCCGGTGGGTCGAGTACCTGCGCTCGACTTCGGGCGCGGACCTGATCCGCGACCACCAGACCTACGGGGACTGGCTGAACGTCAACGACAACACCGCGCAGGACCTGATTTCGACGGCGTTCTTCGCGTGGTCGGCACGGCTGGTGTCGCGGATGGCGGCGGCCACCGGGCACGGTGCCGAAGCGGCGAAGTACGGGACGCTCGCCGACCAGGTCGCGGCCGCGTTCACCCAGCGGTTCGTGGCGGCCGACGGCACGGTCGGGTCGAACACCCAGACCGGGTACGTCCTGGCGCTGGCCTTCGGGCTGCTGCCGGCCGACCGCGTCCAGCCGGCGGCGGACAAGCTGGCGGCGCGCGTCACGGCGGCCGGTGGGCACCTGAGCGTCGGGTTCCTCGGGGTGGAGAACCTGCTGCCGGTGCTGGCGGCGCACGGCCACGCCGACGTCGCCTACCGGGTGCTGCTGCAGCCGGACTTCCCCGGCTGGGGCTACATGATCGGCCACGGCGCGACGACGATCTGGGAGCGCTGGGACGGCATCAAGCCGGACGGCTCGTTCAACGACCCCGGGATGAACTCGTTCAACCACTACGGTCTCGGCTCGGTGGGCGACTTCCTGTACCGCTCGGTGGGCGGGCTGGCCCCGGCGTCCCCGGGCTACTCGTCGCTGCGGATCGCGCCCGTCCCGGGTGGCGGCTTGACCTCGGCGAAGTCGGCGTACGAGACGCCGTACGGCGGCGCGGTCAGCGACTGGTCGATCGCGAACGGGAAGCTGACGCTGCGGGTGACGGTCCCGGCCGGTTCCTCGGCGACGGTGGTGGTCCCGACGTCTCGGCCGGCGGGGATCACCGCGCCGCCCGAGGCGGTGCCTTCGGCGGCCGGGACGTACTTCGTGCCCTCGGGCTCGTACGTCTTCACGGCTCCGGCGTGACGCCCTGACGAGCGCCCCAATGTGGCCTTGGTTGCGTTGAACGCACCCAATGTGGCCTTCGGTGCGTTCAACGCACCGAAGGCCACATTGGGGCGCTTCA
>NZ_JBFAZA010000036.1:0-123158 GCF_040681595.1 Amycolatopsis sp. NPDC051716
CCTTCGGTGCGTTGAACGCACCGAAGGCCGCCTTCGGTGCGTTCAACGCACCGAAGGCCACATTGGGGCGCTCTTCCCGGACGTCAAACAACTTGCGACGCGCGACACTAGTCGACCAAGGCACCGCAGCTGACGTTCACCGTCGCCGCCGTCATCGAGGCCGCCCGGTCCGAGGCCACGAACGCCGCCACCGCACCCACGTCGGCCAAGGTCGCCGCGCGGCCGAGCATCGTCTTGCCCGCGATGTTCTCCGCCAGCTCCGACCTGCCCGGAAAGTCCGCCGGCAGCGTCTCCGGGATGCCGCCCGTCCGGAGCGTCACCGTGCGGATCCCGTGCGGGCCCAGCTCGGCCGCGAGCTGGCGGCGCATCGCCTCGACCGCGTGGAACGCCACCTGCAGCCCGCCGACCGCGAACTCGCGCACCGGGTCGGCCGCTCCCCCGAAGAACAAGATCACCCCGGACCGCCGCGCGATCATGTGCCGGGCCGCCGCGCGGGCGGTGAGGAACTGGGTGCGCACGGCCGTCACCACCGGGCGTTCGTAGTCCGCGAGCGCCATGTCCACCAGCGGCGTGCCCTGGACGTCGCCGTGGCCGATCAAGTTGACCGAGACGTCGATGCCGCCCTCGGCGGCGACCGCGGCGGCGTGCTCGTCCACCGCTCGCTCGTCGAGGGCGTCGACCTCCGCCGTCTCGGCCTCGCCGCCGGCCGCGCGGAGGGCGCCGGCCACCTCGTCGAGGCGGGCCCGGGTCCGGCCGGCGAGGAACACCCGCGCGCCTTCCCCGGCGAACGCGGTGGCGACGGCCGTGCCGATCCGCCCCGCGGCGCCGTAGATGATCGCGTTCTTGCCGGCGAGCAACGTCATGGAGTCCTCCGAAGTCCGGGTGCGTTCACCAGTGCGTCGAACGGGCCCGGCCGAAATCGACACTCACGGACGGGTGACACCCATCGGGTTCGGCACCGGGACCACGCCGCTGTCGAACACCGCCCGGGCCAGGGGCACCGCCAGCTCCAGCAGCCGCTCGACGTCGGCGCCCAGGGCCGTCACCGGCGCCTCCGCCAGGCGATCCGTGTCCTCCTCGATCCCGCGGCGCAACTCGCGGCCCGCGTCGGTCAGGCGGCCGTGAGCGTCGAGGATTCCGCGGGTGCGCAACCGGTCGACCGCCGCGTCCCACTGAGTGTCCGACCAGCCGCGGTGGGGCTGGACGTCCCTGCGGCCGAGCACTCCGTCACCGATGTGGGTGAGCGTCGTCTCCAAGCCGCTCAGGCCGGCGTGGACCGCCGCCAGGACGTGGCCGTCGCCGCGGTGCTCGCGCAGGATCGTCGTCGCCAGCCACAGGCTCGACAGCGGGTCCGCCGGCTTCGGCACCGCCGCCCACGCCGCCGCGAGCGGGCGGCCGCCGAACTCGCACGCGTCCGCCGCCCGCCACAGGAGGGCGCTCAGCTCCGACACGTCGGCCATGACCGGCCGCAACGCCGTCCCCACGGCCTCGAGCCGGGAGCCGAGGACGGCCGCGGGCGAGGCGAACGACCACGCGTCGGGCAACGCCCGGGCCACCATCTCCGGCGCGAAGCCGAACAGCACCGCCGCCGCCGGCTCGGGACCGATCGGGCCCAGGGGCGCCAGCCGCCCCGCGAAGTAGCCCATCCAGTAGCCGCGCAGGCCGGCCGCCTTCGCCGCTTCGGCCGTCTCGGGCGCGAAGTAGACGACGGCGTGCAACGGTTCCACGGCCGCCCAGAGGCGACGAGCTGTCATGGGCCCTCCTCACGGGGTCAGCCGGTGCAGGTCGCGCGGGAACAGCGTGACCTGCCGGACGTTCGCGGCGCCGAGCAGCCGCGCCGTCCAGCGTTCCAGACCGATCGCGAAGCCGCCGTGGGGTGGCATGCCGTGCGCGAACGCCTGCAGGTAGTCGGCGTACTCCGGCGCGGCGTCGCCCAGCACCGCGAGGTAGTCGGCGTGCCGGTGCAGGCGCTGGCCGCCGGTCACCAGCTCCACCCCGCGGAAGAGCAGGTCGAAGCTGTTCGAGTAGCCGGGCCGCGCCGGGTCGGGGTGCGTGTAGAACGGCCGTTTCGCCATCGGGTAACCGGTCACGAAGAGGAAGTCCGACCCGTGCTCGCGCCGCGCCCACGCCGACAGCGCCCGCTCGTGGGCCGGGGCGAGGTCGGGCTCACGCGGGTCCGCCTCCAGCAGGTCCAGCGCCGCGGCGAAGGGGATCTCCGGGATCTCCCCGGGCACGGTGACCAGCGCCGGGTCCGCCATCCCGGCCAGTACTTCGCGGAGCACGGCCATGACGTCGCGGTGGTCCCGGATGAACCCCAACTCGACGTCGAGGCTGGTGTACTGCGCGAGGTGCCGGGCGGTGTCGTGCGGCTCGGCGCGGAAGACCGGGCCGACCTCGTAGACGCGTTCGAACACGCCGACGAGTGCCTGCTTGAAGAACTGCGGCGACTGCGCGAGGTAGGCGGGCCGGCCGAAGTAGTCGATGCCGAAGACGTTCGCGCCGGATTCGGTCGCCGACGCCACGATCTTGGGCGTGTGCACCTCGGTGAAGCCCAGGCTGTCCAAAGTGGACCGGAATCCGCGCACGGCGGCCGCGGCCACCGCGAAGCGTTCCTTCAACGCGGGGTGCCGCAGGGCCACCGGCGCGTGGTCGAGGATCGCCGGCAGTGACGCGGTGACGGCGGGCCGGTAGAGGTCGAACGGCGGCGGCACCGCTTCGGCCAGCGTTTCCACGACCGGCTCGGTCAGCTCGACACCGCCGGGTGCGCGCGGGCTGGCCGACACGGTGGCGTGCACCTCGACGACGGTTTCCTCCGGCGGCGCGGCACCGCGCAGCACGACCTGCGCGAGCCCGGAGCGGTCCCGGACCACGACGAACGTGACGGACTTCAGGCGTCGCCGGCGGTGCACCCAGCCGGCGACGCGGACGCGGGCGCCGACGTACCGGGGCAGGTCGGCGGCCAGAACACGAGAACTCATCACCCTCCCAACAAGATCCCTCGGGAGTGCGGGCGACTAGGGGAATCGCGGTGCCACCGCACTTTCACCGCCGGCGGGGCGGCCTCTTCGCGGCCCGGTGACGGGGGCCGGCCGGCGGGGCATGGGACGCGGACGCCGTTCCTCCCCGCACTCCGGAGGGTCTTCGCCGCCGGGCACGGGACCGCCTTCCCAGCTACCGGCGGCTCTCTTGACCCGTGCGCTCCCGGGACTACTCGGCTCCATCAGCGCGTTGCCGGCCACGGTAGCCGCCCGGCCGCGAAGACGCCCCCGATTTTCTCAGCCCCAGGCGACCGGCAGCTCCCGGACGCCGTACACCAGCGTGTTGTGCTTGTACCCCAGTTCCTCCCGCGGCACGGCCAGCCGCAGGTCGGGCACCCGGCGGAACAACCCGGTCAGCGCCTCCTGCAGCTCCACCCGGGCCAGCTGCTGCCCGACGCACTGGTGGGCCCCGAACCCGAACGCCACGTGCGTCCGCGGCGACTCGCGATCGAAGTCCAGCTCGTCCGCGCCCGGGAACACCGACTCGTCGCGGTTGGCCGAGTTCAGCGCGGCGACGAGCCACTCGCCCGCCCGGACCGGCTGCGACCCGACCTGGACGTCCGAAGTCGCGTACCGGAGCACACCCCACTGCACCACCGAGAGGTACCGCAGCAGCTCTTCGACCGCCCGCTCCGGCGCGGCGAGCGCCGCCTCCCGCTGGCCGGGGTGGTCCAGCAGCACCAGCGTGCTCAACGCGATCATGTTGGCCGTCGTCTCGTGGCCGGCCACCAGGAGGCTCAGCCCGAGCACGACCAGCTCCTCCATCGTCAGCGGGTCGTCGGCACCGGCGACCGAAAGCCTGCTGAACAGGTCGTCCTGCGGATTCCGCTGCTTTTCGGTGAACAACGCGGCCAGATAACCCGAAAGCGCGTCGTACGCTTCCTCGCCTTCCTCACGCGTCGCGTCCGTGCTGACCAGCGTCGTGCTCTGCCGCTGGAACCGCGACCGGTCGGCGTACGGGACGCCGAGCAGCTCGCAGATCACCAGCGACGGGATCGGCAACGCGAAGTCCCGCACCAGATCGGCCGGCGCGCCCTGCGCGAGCATCGCGTCCAGGTGGCTCTCCACCAGCTGCCGGACGTAGCCGCGCAACGCCTCCACGCGCCGCACGGTGAACTCCGCGATCACCTTCTTCCGCAGCCGCGAATGCGTGGCGCCGTCGAGCTGGATGATCGAGCCCGGGTGGACCTCTTCGTCGAGGTCGGCGTTCGGGTTCACGTGCACCGATGACGCGCCGCGCGAGCTCATCGTGCGGTCGGCGAGCACGGCGCGGACGTCGGTGTACCGCGTCACCAGCCAGGCGTCCATGCCCGCCGGGCACCGCACCTTCGACGTGGGCGCGGTTTCCCGGCGGGCGGCGTAGCTGCCGGGTGGGTCGAACGGGCAGCCGGCCGGCCGGGTCGTCGGGAGGGCCGGGGTTGCGGGTGCGGCCGTCACGGCGGATCACCTCTCTCTTCCGGTGGTCTTTCCCTTTCCACCATGGAGAGGACCGCGGCCGCCGTGGGGCGGGCGCCCCACTTGCGACCCGGATGGCCTAGCGAGCGCCGTACGCGCCGCCGTTCACGTGCACGACCTGGCCGGTGAGGTGGGCGGCTTCCGGCGCCGCCAGGAACCGCACGGTGTCCGCGATTTCCTCCGGACGGCCGGCACGCTGGTTGAAGGCGATGGAGATCCGGGAACTCAGCCATTCGTCGGTCATCGTGCCGTGGAAGAACTCCGTGTCGAGGACGACACCCGGCGCGACGACGTTGGCCGTTCCCCCGGCGCCCAGCTGCCGCGCGAGGTCGGTGTTCCACGCCTCGATCGCCGCCTTCGCCGCGCCGTACGAGCCCGAGCCCTGCTTGGCCGCGATCGAGCCGAGAGTCACGACACGCACGTTGTCCGCGAAGCGCGGCTTCAGTGCCGCGGTGACGAGCACGGCGGAAAGCACGTTGGCCTCGAAGTTCGCCTGCCACGCGTCGGCGAGGCCCTTCAGGTCGCCGGCCGCGGGCGCCTCCCGGACCCGGTCGGTGTTGCCGCCGGCGTTGTTGACCAGGACGTCCACCCGCCGCGGCAGCTCCGCCAGCGCGGCCTGCACGGCCGCCGGATCGCTCGCGTCGAAGGCCACCGCCCGCGCGCCGATCTTCTCCGCCGCCGCTTCGAGGACGTCCTTGCGCCGCCCGGTGACCGTCACCCGCTCGCCCGCCGCCGCGAACCGCGCGGCGATCGCCAGCCCGATGCCGGTGCCGCCGCCGGTGACCACGATTTCCCGCTGTTCGCTCATGGCGCCATCTTCGCCGAGGAATCCGCTTCCCCACCGGATTTTCCCGGCGAGCGGGACACGAAACCCGGTTCGTTAGGAAAGTTTACGAATAGGTCTTGACGCGCCCGCGAACCCCGGCGAACCTTGGACGCACGCCGCAGTCATCGTCCGCCCAGTCCCTCGGAGGCAGCATGACCCGGCGCGCGCTCGTGCTCGTCGTGACCCTGTTCCTCGCCTTGACCGCCGCGCTGACCGGCGCGAGCACGGCGAGCGCGGCCGCGACCCAGCCGACGTTCCTCACCTTCTACGGCTGGTGGGACAACACCCCGCCCGGCGGGGACATCTCCTACCCGCAGATCCACGGCACCGCGGGCGGCAAAGGCACGTACGCCGACCCGATCACCTTCGCCACCAGTAGCGACGAACTCAAGCCCGGCACCAAGGTCTGGGTGCCGCGGGTGCAGAAGTACTTCATCATGGAGGACGGCTGCGACGAGTGCTCCGACGACTGGAACAGCCAGGGCCCGAACGGCGGCCCCGGCCTGCGCCACATCGACCTCTGGCTCGGCGGCAAGGGCGGCAGCGCCTTCGACGCGATCGACTGCGAAGACGCGCTCACGCACTACAACCCCGACAACACGCCGGTCATGGAGCCGGTCGTCGTCGACCCGCCCTCGAACGAGCCTTATGACGCGACGCCGATCTTCAACACGAGCACCGGTGAGTGCTGGGGCGGCGCGCAGCCGAACACCACGGTCGGGCAGTACCGCAACACCGCCACCGGCACCTGCCTGGCCGCTCCGAGCAGCGGTACCACGCTGAAGGTGGCCGCCTGCACTTCAGGTGCCGAGCAGCGGTTCACCTTCCACGGCGCCTTCCTCGTCATCAACGACAAGTGCGCGGGCATCTCCGGCAGCTCGATCGTGCTGCAGACCTGCACCGGCGGCCCGGCCCAGCAGTGGTCGATCAACCCCGACGGCACCATCTCGGACATCCAGACGAGCAAGAAGTGCTTCCACGCCTCGGGCACCACGCTGACCGCGGGCAGCTGCTCCGGCACCGCGGCCCGCTGGACGTTCACCGCGGCGAGCGCCGCGGGCCTCAGCGTGACGCCGTCGTCGGTGACGGTCGCGCCGGGCGCTTCGGCGACGGCCACCGTGACCTCCACCGACGCGGTGACGCTCTCCGCGAGCGGCGCTCCCGCGGGCGTGACCGTCTCCTTCTCCCCCGAGTCGGTGCCCGCCGGCGGGACCTCGACCGTCACGGTCGCCGCCGCGGCCACCGCGTCCCCCGGCTCGGCGGCGATCACCCTCACCGGCGGCACGAAGACGGCCTCGCTGGGCGTCACGGTGACCGGCACCGGCGGCCCGGAAACGCTGCTGTCGCAGGGCAAGGCCGCGACGGCGTCCTCCACCGAATCGTCGTCGTACCCGGCGGGCGCGGCCGTGGACGGCAACCTGACGAGCACGCGGTGGGCGTCCAAGGAAGGGAGCAACGCCGAGTGGCTGCGCGTCGACCTCGGCGCGGCGAAATCCGTCACGCACGTCAAACTGACCTGGGAAGCCGCGTACGGGAAGGCGTACAGCATCCAGACGTCGGCCGACGGCACCACCTGGACGACCATTTACACCACCACGACCGGCAACGGCGGCACGGACGATCTCACCGGCCTGACCGGCACCGGCCGGTACGTGCGGATGAACGGCGTCACGCGCGGGACCTCGTACGGCTACTCGCTGTACGAAATGCAGGTGTACGGCACGGCCTGAGTTGCCGGATCGGCAACGAGGTTTGCCTTCTCGGGGACGTCGTCCGCATGCTGGGTGGACGTCCCCGAGGAGGAACCATGCCCCACGACCACCCGATGACCGTCGACGCGATGCTCAAGCAGGACTTCTGGGAAGCGATGTACCAGCGTGACGAGCACCGCATCTGGAGCGGGAACGTCAACGTCAACCTCCGCACCGAGGTCGAGGGCCTGAAACCCGGGCACGCCCTCGACCTCGGCAGCGGCGAAGGCGGCGACGCGATCTGGCTGGCCAAGCGGGGCTGGACGGTCGACGGCGTCGACATCTCGACCACCGCGCTCGCCCGCGCGGCGGAAGCCGGCGCCGAGGCGGGCGTGACGGTGAACTGGCTGCACCGCAACATCCTCGAGTGGCGGCCGGAGGCGCAGTACGACCTGGTCTCGGCGCAGTACATGCACCTCCCGCCGGACCTGCGCCGCGACGTCTTCACGGCGGCCGCGGCGGCGATCCGGCCCGGCGGTTCGCTGCTGGTCGCCGGCCACTCGCCGAAGGCCATGCGGGAGTTCGACGGCCAGAAGCCGCCGGAGGAGCTGTACTTCGAGCCCGAGGAGATCACCGGCTACCTCGGCGACCCGTGGCAGTGGGTGGTCGAGACGTGCGAGACGCGCGGCGAGGGTCACCACACCGACGCCGTCTACCGCGCGCGGCGGCTCCAAGCGTGACGGAACGAGGGCCCGCTCACCTCCCCCGACGGAAAGTGAGCGGGCCCTCGCCCTGGCTCAGGCGAGCTGGAGGCCGTAGGCCTGCAGCTCGAGGGTGAGCGGGTAGAAGTAGCTGGTCACGGTGTCGCCGCCGGACAGCGTGCCGAGGCCTTTGGAGCCGTCGTAGGCCGGGCCGCCGGAGTCGCCGTGGTCGGTGTGCGCGGTGGTGCCGAACTCGTGGTTGAGCACGCCGACGTCGAAGTTGACCGACTCGTCGACCGAAGTCACTTCACCGCTGCCGCCGCCGGTGGTCGAGCCCTGCTTCTGCATCTGCTCGCCGACGGTCGGGGTGGCCGCGCCGGTGATCTGCTGGCCGGTGTTGATATGGCCGGGCCCGGTGCCGTTCGGGCGGGTCAGCAGGCCGGAGTCGGCGCCGGGGCAGTCGCTTTCGACGACCTGCGCGCCCGAGACGTCGCCGCCGGCCCAGGTGCCGCCGAGGTTGGTGCAGTGGCCCGCGGTGAGCAGGAACGGCGAGCCGCCGCGCGTCACGTTGAAGCCGAGCGAGCAGCGGCCCTGGCTGTTCTGGATCGCGTCGCCGTCCTTGATGTACAGCTCCAGCTTGCCGGTGCGGTGCTCGACGCGGACGCTGTCGCCGTACCGCGCGGCGGCCGCGGCAACCTTGCCGGCGGTCTCCTGGCTGGCCGCGTCGTAGACCTTCACCACGACCTGGTTGGTCTTCGTGTCGATGCCCCAGGCGGTCTGCGGCACGTTCTTCACCGCGTCCAGCTGGTTCTTGACACCGGTGAGCGCGGCGAAGGTGTGCTTGACCTTCTTCGCGGTGAGGCCGGCGGCCCGCACCTGCTGCATCGCGGCGTCGTCGACGACGTTCACGACGGCCTTGCCGTTCTCCAGGTAAACGCCGCCGGAAGCGGCGCCGAGCGCGTCGGCCACCTGGGTGGCGTCGGTGATCGCCTGGGCCTGCAGTTCGGCGAAGGCCAGTGGGGACGCGGTGGCCGCCGAGGCGCAAACGCCGCTGGTCAGCGCGGCGGCCGACAAGACCGCGAGGGTCTTGAGGGCGGTCTTCCGGGGAGTCATCAACTTCCTCCAGGGTTGCCGTTCGAAGCCTGTGCCGACACTTTCGTTGCCAGGCAACCAACGCAGTACCGACGAAGGTTGGTTAATAACCAAGGGAACCGGACATACCGCTCAGATCACCCGGACGGCCCAACGCTCGTAAGGCTTCCGGCCTACTCGCGCGGCCAGCGGACGTGGTCCTCGTAGCCCGGGTTCTTCTTCAGGTACCCGGCGATGAACGGGCAGACCGGCACGATGGTCCGGCCCTGGGCGACGACGTCGTCGAGCGCGCCGGCGGCCAGCACCTTGCCCAGGCCCTGGCCGGAGAACGCGTCGTCGATCTCGGTGTGGGTGAACACCGTGAGGTCGCCGCGGCGGTCGTACTGCGCGATCCCCGCCAGCTTCTCACCCGCCCACAGCTCGTAGCGGTCTTCGTCCGGGTTGTCGACCACCCGGGTTTCGTCGGTCATCTGCTCTCCTCGTTCGCCGGAGACACCGGAGACACCATCGTGCGACGGCCCGCCACCGCGTGCCGATCGGGCCGGACCGCCGCTGGGCCGGCCGGGGGACGCGCTCGTCCCGTTCGTGTGCTTCGCGGCTGTTCCCCTTGGCGGACACCGCGGGCGGCTGGTTGCCTCGCGGTGTGCCTGAACAGCCGTTCGTCCTCCCCGAGTTCTACATGCCCTACCCGGCGCGCCTGAACCCGCACCTGGATCGGGCGCGCGAGCACAGCAAGGCCTGGGCGCGCGAGCTCGACATGATCGACGTGCCGCAGCACGGCACGGTGATCTGGACCGAGCACGACCTCGACTCCCACGACTACGCGCTGCTCTGCGCGTACACCCACCCCGACGCCGGCGCCGGCGAGCTCGACCTGATCACCGACTGGTACGTCTGGGTGTTCTACTTCGACGACCACTTCCTCGAGCTCTACAAGCGCACCGGCGACATCGGCAGCGCACGCGCCTACCTCGACCGGCTCGAACAGTTCATGCCGGTCGACGGGGAAATCACCGCGACCCCGGAAAACCCGGTCGAGCGCGGCCTCACCGACCTGTGGAACCGGACGGTCCCGCACCGGTCGGCCGGCTGGCGGCGCCGGTTCGCCGACAGCACGAAGGCACTGCTGGACGAGTCGCTCTGGGAACTGGCCAACATCAACGAAGGCCGGCTCGCCAACCCGATCGAGTACGTCGAGATGCGGCGGAAGGTCGGCGGCGCGCCGTGGTCGGCGAACCTGGTCGAGCACTCGGTGCACGCCGAGGTGCCGGCCGCGATCGCCGCGTCCCGGCCGATGGAGGTCCTGCGAGACTGCTTCGCCGACAGCGTCCACCTGCGCAACGACCTGTTCTCCTACCAGCGTGAAGTGCAGGACGAGGGCGAGCTGTCCAACGGCGTGCTGGTGTTCGAGAAGTTCCTCGGGCTGGGCACCCAGGAGGCGGCCGACGCGGTCAACGACCTGATCACCTCCCGGCTGCACCAGTTCGAGCACACCGCGCTCACCGAGGTGCCCGCGCTGCTCGACGACCACTGCGTCGACCCGGCCGCGCGCGCGGCGACGTTCGCCTACGTCAAGGGCCTGCAGGACTGGCAGTCCGGCGGGCACGAATGGCACCTGCGGTCCAGCCGGTACATGAACGAAGGCGCCCTGGCCGGCCACGGCGGCCCGGACCTCGGCACGTCCGCGGCCCGCATCTTCGCTTCGGTGCTCGCCACCGCACCGCAACGGCTGCGGGCGTACGGCTCGACGCCGTTCCGCCCGGCCGACGTGCCGCGGCCGTCGCTCGACCTGCCGCTGCCGCCGCGGTTCAGCCCGCACCTGGACGCCTGCCGGGTCCGCAACGTCGACTGGGCACGGCGCACGGGCTTCCTCGACGGCGTGGTGTGGGACGAGCGGAAGCTGCGGGCCGCCGACCTGCCGCTGTGCGCGGCGGGCATCCACCCGGACGCGACCGCCGACGCCCTCGACGTCACGAGCGACTGGCTGACCTGGCGCACCTACGCCGACGACTACTACCCGCTGGTGTTCGGCGCGACCCGCGACCTCGCGGGTGCGAAGGCGGCCAACTTCCGCTTGCCGGCCTTCATGCCGGCGGCCGGCGCGCCGATGCCGGCGCCGACGACACCGCTGGAGGCGGGCTTGGCCGACCTCTGGCCGCGGACCCCGGCGGAGAGCCGGCCCGCCGTGCGCCGGGCGGTCGAGTCGATGACGTCGAGCTGGCTCTGGGAGCTGGCGAACCAGGCCCAGAACCGCATCCCGGACCCGATCGACTACGTCGAGATGCGGCGCCGGACGTTCGGCGCGGACCTCACGATGAGCCTCTCGCGTGACAGCGCGGTGCCGCCGGCACTGCACCGGACGCGCCCGGTGCAGACGCTCGAGCACGCGGCGGCGGACGTGGCCGGCCTGGCCAACGACCTGTACTCCTACCGCAAGGAGATCCAGTACGAAGGCGAGCTGCACAACGCGGTGCTGGTGGTGCGGAACTTCCTGGACTGCCCCGAGGAGCGCGCGGTCGAGGTGGTGACCGACCTGATCCACGCCCGCTTGGCGGAGTTCGACCACGCGGCGGCGACCGAGCTGTCCGCCCTGTACCGCGACGACGCCACCGAGGAGACCCTGCTCGGGTTCGTCAAGGAGCTGCGCGACTGGATGGCCGGCATCGTGCACTGGCACCAGACCTCGGCCCGCTACACGGAGCCGGAGCTGGGCTACCACCCGGCAACGGTCCCGGTCTTCAGCGGCCCGACCGGCATCGGCACATCGGCACTGCGCATCTCGTCCCTGCTTCCGACCCCCTGAGTACGCAAACCGACCCTCCAGGCACGCGAGCCGACCCTCCGAGTACGCGAGCCGACCCTCCGGGGTCACCGGACGGCGTTGCCCTGGCCACTCCGCCGGGCGTCCGGCGGCGGCGAAGGTGATACTCGGGGCGTGAGCGGCTTCAGCCTGCGATTCCTCGGCCATTCGACCGTCCGCCTGGAACTCGGTGGCCGGGTCGTGCTGACCGATCCGGTGCTCACCGCGCGCGTCGGCGGGCTGGTCCGGGTCGTGCCCGTGCCGGCACCCGAAAGCTACGCCGGCGTCGACCTCGTCCTGCTGTCCCACCTCCACGGCGACCACCTGCACCTGCCATCCCTGCGGCTGCTCGGCGAAGACACCCGGATCGTCGTCCCCCGCGGCGCCGGGACGTGGCTGCGCAAGAAGGGCTTCGAGCGCGTCGAGGAGATCGCGCCCGGGGAGACGCTCACCGACGGCGGCCTGACCGTCACCGCCACCGAAGCCGTCCATTCCGGACACCGGTGGGGGCCGCGGCTGACGCACGGGCCGCAGAGTCCCGCGCTCGGGCACCTCCTGGAAAGCGACGGCAAGAAGATCTACGTCGCCGGCGACACCGACCTCTTCGACGGCATGCGCGGCCTCGGCCCGGTCGACGTCGCCCTGCTGCCCGTCTGGGGCTGGGGCCCGAACCTCGGCCCCGGGCACCTCGATCCCGCCCGCGCCGCGCGGGCCGCCGGGCTCGTCGGGGCCCGGGCCGCCGTGCCGGTGCACTGGGGCACGCTCGCCCTCCCCGGCCTGCGGCGCACCGCCCGGATGCGACGGCTGCTGGCCGATCCGCCGCGGGTGTTCGCCGCCGAGGTGAAAGCCGCCGGCGGAACCACCGACGTCCTGTTCACCGAGCCCGGTGCCGACGTCGCCCTGCCCTCGCCGAAGGACCGCGCGTGAACTGGACCGACCCGGCCGCCATCGGCTACCCCGCGGTGTTCGGCGGCGTGCTGCTCGGCTCGATCATCCCGATCGTGCCCACCGGCGCGGTCGTCGGTGCCGCGGCCGCCGTCGCGATGACGACCGGCCACCTGTCCCTGCCGCTGGTGATCGTCCTCGCCACCCTCGGCGCCTACCTCGGCGACGTCGTGACGTTCGGGATCCCGCGCCTGGGCAGCGAAGCCGCGTTCCGCTGGATCAGCCGCCGCCAGCCCGCCGAACGGCTCGAGAAGGCCCGCGAGCAGTTCGCCCGCCGCGGCTGGCAGCTCGTGGTGATCGGCCGGCTCGTCCCGGCCGGCCGCATCCCGGTGCTGCTCGCCGCGGCCGCGCTGGGCTACCCGTGGCGGCGCCTGCTGCCCGCCGCGCTCGGCGCGTGCGTGCTCTGGGCGAGCGCGTACGCGGTGCTCGGCATCCTGAGCGGGGGCATCTTCGACTCGCCCGTCGTCGCGACGCTGCTGGCGACGGTGCTCGTCCTGCTGGTCACCGTGCTGGCCAACGTGATCGCCCGGTGGCGGCGCAAGACCAAGGAGCCGGTGTGACGTCGGCCGCGCCGAAGGGCCGGCTGCTGCGCGGCGGCCGGGCCGTGGCCCGCGCGGTGGGCGTGTGGATCGCGGTGACCGGCGCGCTGCGCCTGCTCGACGTGCTCCTGCCCGGGTTCCGGATGACGCACTGGTGGCAGCCGGCGGTCTGCGCGCTGCTGTTCGGCCTGCTCGCCGCCGTGGTCTGGCCGCTGGTGATGCGGATCGCCTACCCGCTGGCGTTCCTCACCTTCGGCGTCTTCGGGTTCCTGCTGCTCGGGGCCGGGACGCTGGCCGTGTTCCGGACCGTGCCCGGCGTCGAGGTCGCCGGGTTCCGGACCGCGGTGATCGTCACGCTCGGCATGGCCGCCGTCGGCGCGCTCATCTCGAGCGTGCTCGCCGTCGACGAGGACGAGATCTTCTTCCGCCGCGCCGCCCGGCGCCGCCGGCGGCACACCCCCGCCACCGGGGCCGCGGACCAGCCGCCCGGGGTGCTGTTCCTGCAGATCGACGGCCTCGGGTACGACACCGTCCGCCGCGCGATCCGCGACGGCGACATGCCGACGTTCGCCGCGTGGCTCGCCGAGGACAGCCACGCGTTCACCCGGTGGCACACGGACTGGAGCTCGCAGACCGGGGCGAGCGTCTGCGGCATCCTGCACGGCTCCAACCACGACATCCTCGGGTTCCGCTGGTACGAAAAGGACCGCGACCACGTGATGGCGTGCGCGCACCCGGCCGACGCGGCCGAGATCGAGCGGCGGCACTCCGACGGGCGCGGCCTCCTGGCCGGCGACGGCGCGAGCCGCGGCAACCTGTTCTCCGGCGACGCCGCCCACGTCAGCCTCACGATGAGCTCGATCCCGTTGCTGGTCCCGAAAAAGCTGCTGCGCCGGCACCGGGATCGGCTCGGCGCGGGCTACTACGCCTACTTCGCGAACCCGGTCAACGCGCTGCGCACGTTCGCCGTCGCGCTCGTCGACGTCTTCCGCGAAATCAGCGCGTCGGTGCGCCAGCGCCGCGCCGGCGTGGTGCCGCGGATCCCGCGCGGCGGCTGGTACCCGCTGGCCCGGCCGGGCACGACGGTGATCGCGCGTGACATCGTCGTCTCCGCGATCCTCGGCGACATGCTCGCCGGGCGGCCGGTCGTGTACGCGGACTTCCTCGGCTACGACGAGGTCGCGCACCACTCCGGCATCGAGCGGTTCGACACGCTGTCGGTGCTGCGCTCGATCGACCAGCAGGTCGCGCGGCTGCACCGGGCGAGCCGGCTGGCGCCGCGCCGCTACCACGTCGTGGCGCTGTCGGACCACGGCCAGACCCAGGGCCAGGCGTTCTCGCAGCGGTTCGGCGAGACGATCGAGGCGTACGTCGGCCGGCTGTGCGGGGGTTCGCCGTCAACGGCGTCTTCGGGGAAGCGGCGGCAGGCCGAGAGCTGGCAGATCAACGCGGCCCTGGCCGAGGCGACGACGAGCGGCGGCCCGATCGCGCGCCGGCTGCGCGCCCGGGTGGAGGACGCAGAGTGCGCCGAGGACCGCCCGCGCACGACGTCCGGCGCGCCGGGCGCGGTCACCCGGGTGGCACCCGGCGTGGTGGTGGTCGTGTCGGGGCACCTCGCGATGGTGTCGTTCACCGACCACGAAGGCCGCGTCGAGCTGGAGACGATCGAGCGGGAGTTCCCGGACCTGCTGCCGTCCCTGGTCGACCACGCCGGCGTCGGCTTCCTGCTGGTGCGCAGCCGCGAATTCGGCCCGGTGGTCCTGGGCCGCGACGGCCTGCACCGGCTGGCGACGGGGGTCGTCATCGGCGAGGATCCGCTGCCGCCGTACGGCCCGCACGCGGCGGACCTGATCCGCCGGGTGGACACGTTCCCGCACTGCGCGGACGTGATGATCAACAGCCGCTACGACCCGGATTCGGACCAGGCGTCCCCGTTCGAGACGCACGTGGGCTCGCACGGCGGCCTCGGCGGCCCGCAGCAGCGCGGGTTCGTGGTGCACCCGCGTGAGCTGCGGTTCCCGGGCGAGGTCGTCGGGGCGGAGGCCCTGCACCGGGTGTTCCGCGGCTGGCTGGCAGAGTTGGGGCACGTCCCGGTGGAAACCCCGGTCAGGGAGGTAGTTTCGTGAAGCTGACGGTCTACGGCGCGAGCTGGTGCCCGGACGTGAAGCGCAGCCGCGCGCTGCTCGACCGCAAAGGCGTCGAATACTCCTATGTGGACGTCGAGGCGGACGCCGACGCCGAGCGCCGCGTCCGCGAGCTGCAGGACGGCGCCCGCCGCATCCCGACGATCGTCTGGGAGGACGGTTCGTTCCTGGTCGAGCCGTCGGACGAGGAGCTGAGCGGCCGGCTGTGAAACTGCTGCGAGAACTGCCGCTCGGCACGCGGGTCGTGGTGCGCTACCGCATCGAGGGCGGCTTCACCGACGCGCTCGGCGACCTGGTGGCCCGCGACGAGGACTCCTGCACGGTGGAGACCCGGCGCGGCCCGGTCGTGGTGGCGTTCTCCGCGGTCACGCTGGCCAAGCCGGTGCCCCCGCCGCCGGTCCGGAAATCGGGTGGCGGCCCGCCGTCGGCTTTGTGACCATCGGAGGCGTGTTCGAGGACTTGGTGGCCGAAGCGTCGGCGGTGTCCGTCGACGGCTGGGACTTCTCCTGGCTGGCCGGCCGCGCCACCGAAGCCCGGCCGTCGTGGGGCTACCAGCGGCTGCTCCGCGAGCGCCTGGCCCAGGTTTCCGCCGCGCTCGACTTGGAAACCGGCGGCGGCGAAGTCCTCGACGGCTGCCCGTCTCTGCCACCGCTGATGGCCGCCACCGAGTCGTGGGCGCCGAACATCGCGAAGGCGGCGGCCCGGCTGCGGCCGCGCGGGGTCACCGTCGTGGCGACCGCGGGCTTCCCCTTCCGCGACAACGTGTTCGACCTCGTCAGCAGCCGCCACCCGGTGACAACGCGGTGGGCCGAGATCGCCCGCGTCCTGCGCCCCGGCGGGACGTACTTCTCCCAGCAGGTCGGCCCGGCGAGCGTGTTCGAGCTGGTCGAGTTCTTCCTCGGCCCGCAGCCCGAGGCCGCGCGCAACAGCCGTCACCCGGACCGGGCCGCCGCCGCCGCTTCCGCCGCGGGGCTGGAAGTCGTCGATCTGCGCTCGGAGTCGCTGCGCACGGAGTTCTTCGACATCGGCGCGGTGGTGTACTTCCTGCGCAAGGTGATCTGGATGGTGCCGGGGTTCACGGTGGAGCAGTACCGCGGCAAGCTGCGGGAGCTGCACGAGAAGATCGAGCGCGACAGCCCGTTCGTCGCCCACACGACCCGGTTCCTCATCGAGGCCCGGAAGCCTTGACGATCGCCGCCTCGACGCCGTCCAGCAGCAGCTCCAGGCCCGCCTCGAACGATAACCGGGCCTCCCGCTCGAGATAAGGCTCCTCCGACGCCGCAGCCTCGTACTCGCCCTCCTCACCCAATCGAGCCACCGTCGGGAACCGCGCCGGAAGATCCGGCGCCAGCTCCCCCAGCAACGCCGACCGCGCGTACCACCAGTCCTCTTCGGACTGTCCCGTCTCGCGGGCCGCCTGCCGCGATTCCGCCGCCGCCTGCACCGAGCCGCGCACGATGTTGAACAACGCCGCCACCACCCAGCGGACCCGGGACAGCGGCAGCCCGGTCGACGCCAGAACGGACAGCAGCGTCTCCTGCACGTGGAACTCCCCCGGCCCGAGCACCGGCCGCGCCGGCGAGACCTGCAGCAGCCACGGGTGGCGCAGGTGCAGGTCCCACAGCGCGTCGGCCAGCGAGAAAGCCGCCGCGCGCCACCCCGAAGTCACCGGGAACGACGAAGGCAATTCACCCAGGGTGCGGTCGTACATCAGGTCGACCAGCTCGGTCTTGCCCGGCACGTACGTGTACAGCGCCATCGCCGTGCGGCCGAGGCGCTCCCCGACCGCGCGCATCGACAGCGCCGCCATGCCCTCGGCGTCCGCGATGTCGATCGCCGCCGCGACGATCGCCTCGACCGACAGGCCCGGCTTGGGCCCGGGGCCCGTGCGCGGCGCCACCACGCGCGGCCCCCACAGCAGTTCCATGGACCGGCGGGCGTCGCCCTGACCCGCGAAGACGACCACCTTGCCGACTCCTTACACCCTAAAGTATTGTACGATCGGTAATCACTTTACAGCCTAAACTATCGAGAAGGACGGTATGACCTCACCCAGGCGGGCCGCCGACACCCACGACGTGATCGAGGTCCGGGGAGCCCGGGAGAACAACCTGACCGGCATCGACCTGGACATCCCGAAGCGCCGGCTCACGGTGTTCACGGGCGTCTCCGGCTCCGGCAAGTCGTCCCTGGTCTTCGGCACCATCGCGGCCGAGTCCCAGCGGCTGATCAACGAGACCTACAGCGCCTTCCTCCAGTCCTTCATGCCCAGCCTGTCCCGCCCGGACGTCGACCTGCTGGAGAACCTCAGCGCGGCCATCGTCGTCGACCAGGAGCGGATGGGCGCCAACTCGCGCTCCACGGTCGGCACCGCGACCGACGCCTACGCGATGCTGCGGATCGCCTTCTCGCGACTCGGCGAACCGCACGTCGGCACGTCCGGCGCGTTCAGCTTCAACCTGCCCGAGGGCATGTGCCCGGGCTGCGAGGGCCTCGGCCGGGTGTCCGACCTCGACGTCCACGCCCTGCTCGACTTCGACCGCTCACTGCACGACGGCGCGATCCAGGTACCCGGCTTCACGCCCGACAACTGGTACGTGCAGACCTACCTCTCGTGCGGCTTCTTCGACCCGGACGCCAAGATCCGCGACTTCACGCCCGAGCAGCTCGACGACCTGCTGCACAAGGGGCCGTGCAAGGTGAAGGTCGGCAAGACCAACATCACCTACGAGGGCCTCGCGGTGAAGGTCCGGCGGCTCTACCTGCAGAAGGACACCGAGTCGCTGCAGCCGCGCCTGCGCGCGTTCATCGAGAAGGCGGCGACGTTCAAGACGTGCGGGGAGTGCGGCGGCGCCCGGCTCAACCAGGCCGCGCTGTCGGCGAAGATCGAGGGCCGGAACATCGCCGACTGCGCCGCGATGCAGATCAGCGACCTCGCCGAGTTCGTCCGGAGCCTCGACGCGCCGTCGATCCGGCCGCTGCTGGGCAACCTGCGCGACACCCTCGACTCGCTCGTCGAGATCGGCCTCGGCTACCTCTCGCTCGACCGCGAATCCGCGACGCTCTCGGGCGGCGAGGCCCAGCGCGTGAAAATGGTGCGCCACCTCGGGTCCAGCCTCACCGACGTCACCTACGTCTTCGACGAGCCGACCGTCGGGCTGCACCCGCACGACATCGAGCGGATGAACAACCTCTTGTTGTGCTTGCGGGACAAGGGGAACACGATCCTGGTCGTCGAGCACAAGCCGGAGACGATCCGGATCGCCGACCACGTCGTCGACCTCGGTCCCGGCGCGGGCACCGCGGGCGGGCGGCTCTGCTACACGGGAAGCGTCGACGGCCTGCGCGCGTCCGGCACGCTCACCGGCCGCCACCTCGACCACCGCGTCACCCTGCGCGCGCAACCCCGCACGCCGTCCGGGCACGTCTCGATCACCGGCGCTCACCTGCACAACCTGCGTGACGTCAGCGTCTACGTCCCGCTCGGCGTGCTGACCGTGGTCACCGGCGTGGCCGGGTCCGGGAAGTCGTCGCTGATCCACGGCTCACTGGCGAGCCGCGACGGCGTCGTCGTGGTCGACCAGTCGGCGATCCGCGGGTCCCGGCGCTCCAACCCGGCCACCTACACCGGCCTGCTCGACCCGATCCGGACGGCGTTCGCCAAGGCCAACGGCGTCAAGGCGAGCCTGTTCAGCGCCAACTCCGAGGGCGCCTGCCCACGCTGCAAGGGCCTCGGCGTGATCTACACGGACCTGGCGATGATGGCCGGCGTCGCCTCGGTCTGCGAAGAGTGCGAGGGCAAGCGGTTCACGCCCAAGGTGCTCACCTTCGAACTGCGCGGCAAGAACATCAGCGAGGTCCTGGCGATGTCCGTCGCCGAAGCCCGGGACTTCTTCGCCACGGGCAACGCGCGGACGGTCCTCGACCGGCTCGCCGACGTCGGCCTCGGCTACCTGACGCTCGGGCAGCCGCTGACCACGCTTTCCGGCGGCGAGCGGCAGCGGCTCAAGCTGGCGATCCGGATGGCGGAGAAGGGCTCGACGTACATCCTCGACGAGCCGACGACCGGGCTGCACCTCGCCGACGTCGACCAGCTGCTGGCGTTGCTCGACCGGATCGTCGACGCCGGCAACACGGTGATCGTCATCGAGCACCACCAGGCCGTGATGGCCCACGCCGACTGGCTGATCGACCTCGGCCCCGGCGCCGGCCACGACGGCGGGCGCGTCGTCTTCGAGGGCACGCCGGCTTCACTGGTGGCCGACGCCTCCACGCTCACCGCCCGCCACCTGCGCGAATACCTGGGGAAGCCGTGAAGCCGACCGGTCTGCTCGAAGTGACGGCGGTGCGGCCGGTCACCCCGCGCACCGTGCGCGTCACCTTCACCGACTCCGATTTGGCCGACCTGGAGCCGTGGCCGGACCAGCAGCTCAAGCTCCTGTTCCCGCCGCCGGGCCGCCCCGTGCGGCTGCCGGCGGCCGACGGCGACGTGATGCGCTGGTACCAGGCGTTCCTCGCGGTCCCCGAGAACGAGCGCCCGGTGATGCGCAGTTACACCGTGCGCTCGCGGGATCGCGACACGATCGACGTCGACTTCGTGCTGCACTCCGGCTCGGCGGGACCGGCCACGGCGTGGGCGCGCCGAGCCGCGCCGGGCGACGTCCTCGGCCGCTACGGCCCGGACGCGGCCTACCGCCGCCCACTGTCCACAGCGGACACATTGCTGTGCGCGGGCGACGAGACGGCGATCCCCGCCATCGCGACCATTCTGTCCGAAGTGGACAACGCGGTGGCGTTCGTCGAAGTCGCGGACGCGGCCGAGGAGCAGCCGCTGCCCGGCGAGGTGCACTGGCTGCACCGGGACGGCGCCGGGCACGGCCGCAAGCTGGTCGAGGCGGTTCGCGGGGCGGCGTTGCCGGAGGGTTCGGTGGCGGCGTGGCTGGCCGGCGAGGCTTCGACGGTCCGTGCGGTGCGCCGCCACCTCGTCGGCGAGCGCGGCTGGGCCAAGAACGTCGTCGAGTTCACCGGCTACTGGCGGCGCAGCCTGACCCAGGACGATGCCCCGACCCCGGAGGACCTGGCCGACGCGGCGGAAAAGCTGGAAGACTCGGCCGGGTGGAAGGGGAACTGACGGCATCGGGCATCGACCCGGCTTCGGTGGTGGCGGCCGAGGAGATCGGCGGCGGAACGTACAACCGGGCGGTCCGGGTGCGGCTCGCGGACGGACGGCGGCTGGTCCTCAAGATCGCACCGACGGCTCCCGGCCTGACCTACGAACACGACCTGCTCGCGACGGAAGCGGAGTACTACCGCCGGATTCCGGGCCCGGTGCCGTCGGTGGTGGGCGCCGGGCCGGGGTTCCTGCTGATGACGGAGGTGCCGGGCGTCCCGTGGGCCCAGGTGCCCGGCGCCGGCCCGCACCTGCGCACCGAGCTGGGCGCGATCGTGGCCGGCCTGCACGAAGTGACCGGCGACGGGTTCGGCTACCCCCAGGACCCGCTGCACCCGACGTGGCCGGCGGCGTTCGCGGCGATGGTGGACGCGGTCCTCGCGGACGCCGTCCGGTACGGCGTGCGCCTCCCCCGCCCGGCGGCGGAGATCGCCCACCTCGTCCGCCGCCACGAGCCGCTGCTGGAGCTGGTCACGACGCCGGTGCTGGTCCACTTCGACCTGTGGAAGGGCAACATCCTGCTCGACGGCGACCGGGTGTCGGGCATCATCGACGCGGAACGCGCGTTCTGGGGCGACCCGGTGGCGGAATTCGTGTCGCTGACGCTGTTCGACGACCTGGACGCACCGCTGCTGGCGGGGTACGGCGCGGCCCGCTTCGACGCCCCGGGCCGCCGCCGGCTGACGGTGTACCGCGTCTACCTGGGCTTGATCATGCTGGTGGAGATGGTGCCGCGGCAGGACACGAACGCCGACCGGGAGCGGTTCGTCTCGGCCTGGCTGGCGGAGCACCTGGACGCGGCCCAGCGGGCCTTGTGATGACGTCGCGAATCCGCCAGCCTGCGCCACCCGCGCCCGGTTAGGGTCGCGGGCATGCCGAGCCGCGACATCGTCGAAAACGCCTGGAAAGCCTTCGCCAGCCACGACGCGGACCGGATCTCCGCCGTCTTCACCGAGGACGCCGAATGGCTGGCGCCGCCGGGCAACGCCACGGCGGTCGCCCTGGGCGGCTCCTCGCACCTCGTCGGCAGGCCGGCGATCGTCCAGTTCCTCGCCGAGGACTTCCCCCGCTTCTTCGTCAGCGACGTCACGGTGACGTTCCACGGGTTCCACGCGGACGGCGAGCGCGTCATCGTGGAGGAGACGATGACGGCCACCCTGGCCAACGGCAACCACTACGCCAACGACTACTGCTTCGTCTTCGAACTCCGCGACGGCCTCATCCACCGCGTCCGCGAGTACATGGACACCGCCCGCGGCCACCGCATGGTCTTCGGCGAGACGGCCTGATCACGCGCTTTGCCGAGCAGCCGGGTGAACTCGATACCGTGGCTTCCGTGCGCTCCGAAATCGTGGTCCCGCTGGTCATCCGCGACCTCACCGAAGCCGACCTGCCCGGATGCGGCTGGTCGGGCTCCCGGCTGCACCTCGAACACGTGGCCCGGGAGCTCCGCCGGGACGACGCCGACTACCTCGTCGCGTGCGCGGCGCGGTCCGGGCTGCCCGTCGGCAAAGGACTGATCGACTACCGGAAAGCCGCCGGGGCGGGCACCATCGGGCAGCTGGCCGTGCACCCGGCGCTGCAGTCGTGCGGGATCGGCACCGCTCTGGTGCTCGCGGCCGAGGACCGCATCCGGGCGCGCGGCCTGGCCCACGCGGAGCTGGGTGTCGAAGTGGACAACCCGCGTGCGCAGGCGTTGTACGAGCGGCTCGGCTACCTCGCCTACGGCAGTGAACCCGACGGCTGGGACGAGGAAGCTCCCGACGGTTCGATCCGCCGCTACGAGACCACCTGCGTCCTCATGCGGAAGCCGGTCACGCGAACACCAGCGACACCAGCTCGTCCACGAACGGCTCCACCAGCTCGGCCCCCGTCCGGTTGAGCACGCTGTGGAACAACGCCACCCGCCCGTGCGCGCCCACGAACACCACCGCCGCCGCGCGGCCTGGTGTCACCCGGAGCGGGTGACCTGCCTCGATGCAGCGCTCGAAGCCCGCGGCCAGCCGGTCGATCACGTCCAGCAGCGGGCCTTCCGCGCGGGCGTCGGGGTCCGGCCGGGAGGCTCCGTTGGCCAGCATCAGGCGGTAATGGCCCGGATTCTCCATGGCGAACGCGCAGTAGGCGTGAATCTGGGCCCGGACCCGGCCGACGACGTCGGATTCGCCGATTGACTCCTCCGCGGCGCGCATCGAATCCCGCAGCCGGACGTATTCGTGGTCGAGCAATCCGCGGACCAATTCCGCTCGATCGGAGAAATGCTGGTAGATGCTCGCCGGGGCGATGCCGACGGCACGGGCGACGCCGCGGATCGTCAGCCCGTCCTCGCCGCCGAGCTCGGCGAGCAACCGGCCGGCCGCGGCCAGGATCTCGCCGCGCAACCGTTCGCCTTCGCCCCAGCGGTTTCTCGTTCGGCCTATTCCGGCTTCGACGTGTTCCGGCACCCGCCTATTCATACGCCCGCGGCGGGGACCACCGTATTCCGGGGTCGGAAAAACGCCTTCAGGAAACCAGTGCGGGGTACAGCCCGGTGAGATCGCCGGAGAGCCCGGCCCGCACGTTCCGGCTGACGTCGTCGGCGAGCACCTCGAAGCGGCCTTCTTCGACGCCGTCCAAGGCGAGGCCCGCCACGACCGCCGGGTCGATCTTCGGGCCGTCGACGTTCTTGGCCATGTCGGTGTCCATGTACCCGACGTGCAGCGCCGTCACCTGCGTCTTCTGGGCCGCCAGTTCCAGGCGCAGCGCGTTGGTCAGCGACCAGGCCGCGGACTTCGCCGCGGAGTACGCCGCCACCTGCGGTGCGGTGAACCAGGAAAGCACCGACAGCACGTTGAGCACCGCGCCGCCGCCGTTGCGCTCGAGGACCGGCGCGAACTCGCGCGTCACGGCCAGCGTGCCGAAGTAGTGCGTGTCCATCTCCAGCCGGATGTCCTCGATGGACCCGCCCAGCAGGGACGACCCGGTCGACGAGCCGGCGTTGTTCACCAGCAGCGTGACGTCGCCCGCCGCGGCCGCGGCGGCCCGGATCGACTCCGGATCGGTGACGTCGAGGCGCAGCGGGACCACTCCCGGCAGATCGATCGACTCGGGATTGCGCGCGGCCGCGTAGACCTTCGCCGCGCCGCGCTCCAGCAGCGCCGCGGCGAACCGCCGGCCGAGGCCCCGGTTGGCTCCGGTGACCAGCGCCACCGCACCCGTGATGTCCATGACGAACTCCTCTCGCACCTGGCTTGCTCGTTGCAAGCTAGCTGACTCAGACGGTACGGGGTAAACTTGCTCCAAGCAAGTCAGGTCGAAGGGATCACACGATGAGCCGTCGCATCACCTGGGCGGACGCCGCCTGCCCGATCGCGCGCGCCGCCGACGTCCTCGGCGAGCCGTGGACGCTGCTGATCCTGCGCAACGCCACCGCGGGCACCACCCGGTTCGAGGACTTCCGCGCCCAGCTCGGCATCGCGGACAACGTGCTGACCACCCGGCTGGCCAAGCTCGTCGACCGCGGCCTGCTCACGAAGCTCCCCTACCGCGACGGCGGCCGCACCCGCCACGAGTACCGCCTCACCCAGGCCGGCTCGGACGCGCTGCCGGTGCTGCACGCTCTCGGCGCCTGGGGTGACGCCCACACGGCGTCGGAAGCCGCCCCCGGCCCGATGACGCTGGTCCACACCCGCTGCGGGCAGCTCACCCGGCCGGGCGCGAAGTGCGATTCCTGCGGAAAACCCCTGACCAGGGGCGACCTGGCGTGGCGCGGATCCTGGCTCGGCGAGGGCGAAGTCCCCCTGGCGGACCCGGTCGGCTGAGCCGAACGGCCCCAAGCCGGTACGAAAGTCGGGTCACAAACGCGGGGCGATTCCGTAAGTTCGACACCCAGCGCGCGCAGACCTGGCAAATTCCCCACGGCAAGGAGTCGTCCCGATGTCCAGGAAATACCTGCTGCCCGGAGCCGCCGTCGCCCTGGCGATGATCGCGACCCCGCTGACGGCCGGCCCGGCCTTCGCGGCCCCGGAAGCGGCCACGATCGTCTACTACGACACCTCGGACGCCCCCAGCTTCCGCGCGGTGATCAACGCCGGCGCGGCCCACTGGAACGCGGCGGTGTCGAACGTCAAGCTCCAGGAACGCTCCTCGGGCGCGTCGCTGCACTACACCGAGGGCAACGACCCGCGTGGTTCGTACGCCCAGACCGACGGCCACGGCAGCGGCACGATCTTCATCGACTACACCCAGGCGGGGCAGTACGACCAGACGCGCATCGCCGCCCACGAGACCGGCCACGCGCTGGGCCTGCCGGACCACTACGAAGGCCCGTGCTCGGAACTGATGTCCGGCGGCGGTCCCGGCCCGTCCTGCACCAACGCGAACCCGAACGCCACCGAGGCGTCCCGGGTGGAATCCCTGTGGGCCAACGGTTTCACCGGCGCCCGCAAGGCCGCCACCCGCGTCTACGAAGTGACGATGCCGGTCAAGTGAGCGGGCATCCCGCCTGCCTGAAGGGGCATTGCGCGTGATCGAGGGGGGCATCAGCCGTGATGCCCCCTCGATCACGAGTGCCTGCCCCTCGGCATGTCGGCTAGGTTCGAAGCATGCTCACCACGCTGGCCGTCGAGAACTACCGCTCGCTGCGTGACCTGGTGCTGCCGCTGTCCGGCCTGACCGTCGTCACCGGGCCGAACGGCAGCGGCAAGTCGAGCCTGTACCGGGCGCTGCGGCTACTGGCCGACGCGTCGCGCAACGGCGCCGTGGCCGCGCTGGCCCGCGAGGGCGGGCTGCCGTCGACGCTGTGGGCCGGCCCGGAGAACGGCGTGCGGCGAGGGACCACGCGCGTCGAGGGCAAGGTGCACACCAAGGCCGTCGGGCTGCGGCTCGGCTTCGCGGGTGACGAGTTCGGCTACGCCCTCGACCTGGGGCTGCCGGTGCCGGGCAAGCGGACGTTGTTCAACCTCGACCCGGAGTTCAAGCGGGAAGCGGTCTGGTCGGGGCCGTACCTGCGGCCGTCGGCGTTGCTGGCGGACCGGGCGGGCCCGTCGGTGCGCACGCGCGTCGCGTCCGGGGCCTGGGGCGACGACCGGTTCAAGATCCGGCTCACGGACAGCATGCTGAGCGAGTTCTCGGACCCGCGGGCCTGCCCGGAACTGGTGGTGCTGCGGGAACGCATCCGGTCGTGGCGCTTCTACGACCACTTCCGCGCGGACGCCGACGCGCCCGCGCGCCAGTCCCGCATCGGCACCCGCACGCCGGTGCTGTCCCACGACGGCGCCGACCTCGCGGCGGCCCTGCAGACGATCATCGAGGTGGGCCGCGAAGCGGACCTCGCGGAAGTGCTCGACGCGGCCTTCCCGGGCTCGACCGTGGAGGTGCGGCGCTCCGAGGACGGCCTGCTGTCGGTGGAGTTCCGCCAGCACGGGTTGCTGCGTGCGTTGTCGGCGGCGGAGCTGTCGGACGGAACGCTGCGGTTCCTCCTGTGGGTGGCGGCCCTGCTGACCCCGCGCCCGCCGGAGCTGCTGGTGCTGAACGAGCCCGAGACCAGCCTCCACCCGGACCTCCTGCCGGCCTTGGCGACCTTGATCGCGACGGCGGCGAAGGAGACCCAGCTCGTGGTGGTGTCCCACGCCCAGCCCCTCATCCGCGCCCTGGCGGAGGTGGCCGAGGTGAGCACGGTCGAGCTGGAGAAGGAGTACGGCGAGACGAAGGTGGCCGGCCAAGGCCGGCTGGACCGTCCGTCGTGGCACTGGCCGGCCCGCTGAGAAGCGTCAGCGGCCGCGAGTGCTTTCGCGGATCTCCAGCGCGAACGGCGTCTGGATGTCCTGCGGCGGCGACGTCTTGTCGCCGGTGATGCGCCGGTGCACGAGGTCCACCGCCGCCTCGGCCAGCGCGGTCTTGTCCGGCGCGATCGTCGTCAGCGACGGCAGCGAGAATGCGCTCTCTTCGTTGTTGTCGAACCCCACGATCGCCACGTCCTCCGGCACCCGCAGCCCCAGCTCGGCCACCGCGCGCAGCGCGCCGACGGCCAGCAGGTCGTTGAAGCAGAACACCGCGTCCGGCGGCGAAGGCAGCGCCAGCAACGACTTCATCGCCGCCGACCCCACCGACCGGTGCCACTTCTCCGCCGGGGCCACCAGAGCGTCCGAATAGGACAAACCGGCCTCCGCGAGCGCCGAACGGTAGCCGGCCAGGCGCTGCGACGACGTCCCGCGCTCCGGGTTGCGCCCGATCGCCGCGATGCGCTTGCGGCCCAGCGCGGCCAGGTGCGACACCGCCGTGCGGGCGGCCAGGACGTTGTCGATCGCCACGTGGTCGATGGGCACGTCCACCGCGTGCTCACCCAGCATGACCAGGGGAATCCCGCCCGGGTCGGCCGGGAAGTCCGGCGCCTCCAGGGCTTCCGGGTGCACCAGGGCCCCGTCGACCAGGTGGGGCCCCAGCGACGAGAGCGTCTCCCGCTCCCGTGACCGCGTCCCCTGCGTCTGTTCGATCAGGACGCTCCAGCCGCGCTTCTGGGCCGCCGTGATCACCAGGCCGGCCAGCTCGCCGAAGTACGGGATCGACAGCTCCGGCACCATCAGCGCCAGGAAGCCGGTGCGGCCGCGGCGGAGGTTGCGGGCCCCGACGTTGGGCCGGTACCCGGTCGTCGCCAGGGCTTCCTCGACCCGCCGGCGGTTCTCCGGCTTGACGAAGGCGTAGCCGTTCACGACGTTCGACACCGTCTTCACCGAAACTCCGGCAAGCGTGGCGACGTCCTTGAGCGTCACGGTCACGGGCGGTCCCTTCAGAGAGTGAGCACGAAGTGTAGCGAGCCGCCGCCGGTTTACAACGTTGTTCCAACGATGTAAAAAGTACCTCAAGGCTCCCGCGGTGACCCCGATCACCCCGGCGAGCGGGCCACCAACGACGCTGCCCGAGGAGTCGCCGTGCTCTTGTCCTCCCGTCCCCGACTGGTTCTGGTCACCGCAGCCGCCGCCGCGCTGACCCTCACCTCCTGCACCAGCAGGGAAGATTCCCCCGCGGCCCCGTCGAGCGGCGGTGGACCGGCCGCCAGCGCCCAGTCCGCCGCGCCCTCCGCCGACGGCTGCACGCTCGAGAAGACCGGTTACCCCAAGGTCGACCCGAAGACGGCGGTGGTCGGTTTCTCACAGTCCGAAAAGGAGGCCAATCCCTTCCGGATCACCGAGACGCAGTCCATCCGCGACGAAGCCGCGAAGCTCGGCATCGCGAGCGACAAGCTGCTCGTCACCAACGCCCAGAGCGACCTGAACCGGCAGATCAGCGACATCAAATCGATGCTCGACCGCGGCGCCCAGCTGCTGGTCGTCGCCCCGCTGAACTCCGACGGCCTCCAGCCGGCCCTCGACGCGGCGAAGGCCAAGAAGGTCCCGGTCATCACCATCGACCGCAAGGTGACGTCGCAGGCCTGCACCGACTACCTGACCTTCATCGGCTCGAACTTCGTCGAGCAGGGCAAGCGCGCCGCCGAGGAGACCGCGCGGGTCACCGGCGGCACCGGCAAGGTCGCGATCCTGCTCGGCTCGTCCGGCAACAACGTCACCACCGACCGCACCAAGGGCTTCAAGGACGAGCTCGCGAAGACACCGGGCCTGTCCGTGGTCGCCGAGCAGACCGGCGAGTTCGACCGGTCCAAGGGCCAGTCCGTGATGGAGCAGCTCATCCAGAGCCACCCGGACATCACCGCCGTCTACGCCGAGAACGACGAAATGGGCGTCGGCGCGGTCAACGCGCTGAAGACGGCGGGCAAGACGCCGGGCAAGGACGTCAAGATCATCTCCATCGACGGCACCCGCAACGCGGTGCAGCTCATCGTCGACGGCAGCTACAACGCCGTGATCGAGTCCAACCCGCGCTTCGGCCCGCTGGCCTTCCAGACGCTGCAGAAGTTCGAGAGCGGTGAGCCGATCCCGGCGAGCATCGTGATCACCGACGACCAGTACGACGAGACCAACGCCGCGCAGAAGGTCGGGAACTCCTACAAATGACGGCAGCCACCGAAGAGGACGTCGCCATGACGACCGCACCGGTGCTCGAGGTGGCCGGGGTGACCAAGCGGTTCCCCGGCACCCTCGCCCTCGACGACGTCAGTTTCGCGCTGAAGCCGGGCGAGGTGCACGCGCTGGTCGGCGAGAACGGCGCCGGCAAGTCCACCCTGATCAAGGTGCTCACCGGCGTCTACCAGCCCGACGAGGGCGAGGTGCGCCACCTCGGCGAGCCGGTGGCGTTCAAGCGGCCGATCGACGCGCAGCGCGCCGGGATCTCCACGATCTACCAGGAGGTCAACCTCGTCCCGCTGATGAGCATCGCCGGCAACGTCTTCCTCGGCCGCGAGCCGCGCACTCGCACCGGGCTGGTCGACTGGTCCAAGATGTACGCCGATGCCCGTGAGCTGCTCAAGGGCTACGGCATCGTCGACGACGTCAAGCGCCCGCTGCACACCCTCGGTGTCGGCGCGCAGCAGATGGTCGCGCTCGCCCGCGCGGTCTCGACCGACGCCAAGGTCGTCATCATGGACGAACCGACGTCGTCGCTCGAGCCGCGCGAGGTCGAGACGCTCTTCGAGGTGCTGAACCGGCTGCACGCCGAAGGCATCGCGATCGTCTACGTCAGCCACCGGATGGACGAGCTGTACCGGGTGTGCGACAGCGTCACCGTCCTGCGCGACGGCCGAGTCGTCCACAGTGGACCGCTGAAGCCGCTGCCGCGCATCGAGCTCGTGTCGCTGATGCTCGGCCGCGAGATCCGCCAGATCCGCGAAGAGGGCGTCACGGCGTTCGGCGAGGAGCACGACGTCGAGCGCGAGCCGCTGCTCAAGGCCGAAAACCTGTCGGGCATGCGCAAGCTGCACGACGTCTCGGTGAGCATCCGGCCCGGCGAGGTCGTCGGCCTGGCCGGCCTGCTCGGTTCCGGCCGCAGCGAGACGGCGAGGGCCATCGTCGGCGCGTTCCCCCTCGACGGCGGCAGCGTGCTGCTGGCCGGGAAACCTCTGAAGAAGGGCAAGATCAAGGCCGCCATGCGGGCCGGGATCGCGCTGCTGGCCGAGGACCGCAAGACCGACGGGATCATCCCGAACCTGTCGGTCCGCGAGAACATCGTGCTCGCCGCGCTGCCGACGCTCTCGCCGTTCGGCCTGGTCAGCAAGGCCAAGCAGGACAAGATCGTGAAGATCTTCATGGACCGCCTGCGGATCAAGGCGGCCAGTCCCGAGCAGAAGGTGTCGGAGCTCTCCGGCGGCAACCAGCAGAAGGTGCTGCTCGCCCGCTGGCTGGCCACCGGCCCGAAGATCCTGCTCCTCGACGAGCCGACGCGCGGCATCGACGTCGGCGCGAAGGCCGAGGTGCAGGCGCTGATCGACGAACTCGCGCAGGAAGGGCTCGGCGTGCTGCTCATCTCGTCCGAACTGGAAGAGCTGATCGACGGTTCCGACCGCGTGGTCGTGCTGCGCGACGGCTCGGTCGTCGGCGAGCTGACCGGCGACCGGATCACCGAGGAGAACGTCCTGACCGCCATCGCAGCCGAGGGTGACAACGATGTCTAGCGCCACCCTGACGAGAACCCCCGACCGCGCGAAAGTCACCGCGTGGTTGCAGAACTACGGCGTCTACCTGGCCGTCGTGGTGCTGCTGCTGTTCAACATCGTGTTCACCGAGAACTTCCTGTCCGCGGCCAACTTCCGCACCCAGCTGGTGCAGGCGGCGCCGGTCTGCATCGTCGCACTCGGCATGGCGCTGGTGATCGGCACCGAGGGCATCGACCTGTCGGTCGGCTCGGTGATGGCGATCGCCGCCGCGCTCATCCCGCTCTACCTGGGCGCGGGCCCGCTGATGGCGATCATCGTCGCCGCCATCGCCGGCGTGGTCTCCGGCCTGTTCAGCGGCTACCTGGTGGCCTACCTGGGCATCCAGCCGATCATCGCGACGCTGGCGCTGCTCGTCGGCGGGCGCGGGCTCGCCCTGGTCATCGCCCACGGCCAGCTCGTCCAGCTGCACAACCGGGAGTTCCTGGAGCTGGGTACCGGCGACTTCCTGGGCGTGCCGATCATGGTCATCGTCGCGGGCGTGCTCGCGGTGCTGGCCGGGCTGGTCGTCCAGCGCACGACGTTCGGGCGGCACCTGGTCGCGGTCGGCGGCAACCGTGCCGCGAGCACCCTGGCCGGCCTGCCGGTGAAGCGCGTGCTCATCAGCGTCTACGTCATCTCCGGGGCACTGGCCGCGATCGCCGGCGTGCTGGCGACATCGCGACTGGCCGCCAGCGACCCGAGCGACGTCGGCCTGCTCATGGAGCTGTCCGCGATCACCGCGGTCGTCGTCGGCGGCACCCCGCTGACCGGCGGCCGGGTCCGCGTGCTCGGCACCGTGTTCGGCGCCCTGCTGATGCAGCTCGTCCAGGCGACCCTGATCAAGCACAACCTGCCGGACTCGACCGCGCAGATGGTCCAGGCGGCCATCATCGTCGTCGCGGTCTACGTCGCGCGCGAGCGGAGCAGCCGATGACCGCCACCCAGACCACCGCTCGCAACGCGGCGTTCGCCGGCGTCTTGCAGCGCCAGGGCGCGGCCGTCGTGCTCGTGCTCGGCATCTTCGCTTCTTGGTTCGCCTTCCCGCACTTCGGCACCGCGGACAACCTGCGCAGCCTCGTGCTGCAGGGCTCGTTCCTCGCGGTGATCGCGCTGGGCATGACGTTCGTGATCATCTCCGGCGGCATCGACCTGTCGGTCGGCTCGAACTACGCGCTCGGCGGCGTCCTCGCCGCGTACGGCGCCCAGTACGGGCTGGTCGTGGCGATCCTGCTGCCGCTGGCGGTGTGTTCACTGATCGGGTTCGTCAACGGCGTGCTCATCGCCCGCACCGGGATGGCGCCGTTCATCGTGACGCTGGCGTCCCTGCTGTTCGCCAGGGGACTCCTGCTCGCGCTGACCTCCGAGGGCGCGACGACGTACAAGGTGGAGCCGGGCTCGGCGTTCCTCTGGCTCGGCCAGGGCACGATCTTCGGCATCGGCGTCCCGGTCTACCTGACGCTCGTCCTGTTCGCCCTCGGCGGGCTGCTGCTGCGCCGCACCCGGTTCGGGCAGTCGGTGTTCGCCATCGGCGGCGCCGAGCAGTCGGCGCTGCTGATGGGGCTTCCGGTCGCCCGCACCAAGATCAGCCTCTACACGCTCAGCGGCGCGCTCGCCGGCGTCGCGGGCATCCTCACCGCCGCGTACCTGCAGTCCGGCGTCACGGTGATCGGCGTCGGCACCGAACTCGACGCGATCTCCGTCGTCGTCATCGGCGGCACGCTGCTCACCGGCGGCGCCGGGACGATCATCGGCACGCTCGTCGGCGTCCTGCTGCGCACGCTGATCCAGAACGTCATCAACCAGATCGGCACCCTCGACTCCAACTACCAGACCGTGGTGAGCGGGGCCTTCCTGCTCGTCGTCGTGGTGATCCAGCGCCTGCTCGCGCGCTCCCGTACCCGCTGAACCCGCGTCCCTACCAGGAGGTTCAACGCATGTTCCGCCCCGCCCGAAAATCCCGGAGATGGCTCACCGCGGCCGCCGCGTTCGCGGTCGCGGTGGCCGGCCTCGGCACCGTGCCGGCCGCGGCCTCGGCCGCCGAACCGCAGTGGCAGCGGCTCACCCCGCCGCTGTCCACGCCGTGGACCAAGGACGTCTCCCCCGCCAACGCCCTCCCCGACTACCCCCGGCCCCAGCTGACCCGCGACAAGTGGCAGAACCTCAACGGCGTCTGGGAATTCGCCAAGGCGACCCCCGGTGAAGCCGCGCCGGTCGGCAAAACCCTCGGCGAGCGCATCCTCGTGCCCTACCCGGTCGAGTCCGCGCTGTCCGGGATCATGCGCCACGAGACGAACATGTGGTACCGGCGCGCGTTCGAGGTCCCGAAGGACTGGCAGGTCGGCAAGGGGCAACGGCTGCTGCTGCACTTCCAGGCCGTCGACTACGACGCCACGGTCATCGTCAACGGCAAGACCGTCGGCCGCCACACCGGCGGGTACGACGCGTGGTCGGTGGACGTCACCGATGCACTGACCACCCGGAAGACCCAGGAGGTCGTCGTCGGCGTCGCCGACCCGAACGACCAGGGCGGGCAGCCGATCGGCAAGCAGCGCCAGCCCGGTGACGGCATCTTCTACACACCGTCGTCGGGTATCTGGCAGACCGTCTGGATGGAGCCGGTGGCGGCCACGCGCATCGACCGCCTGGACGTGACGCCCGACGTCGCGAGCGGGTCGGTCGCGGTGAACGCCGTGGTCGGCGGCCCGGTGAAACAGCGCGTCGAAGCCGTCGCCTACGACCACGGCCGCCCGGTGGGGCGCGTGTCCGGCGACGCGAACAAGCCGTTGAAGCTCAAGGTGGACCGGCCGCACCTGTGGTCGCCGGACGACCCGTTCCTCTACGACCTGCGGGTGAAGCTCTCCGGCGGCGACGAGGTCGGCTCGTACTTCGGCCTCCGGTCGATCAGCGTCGGCAAGACCGCCGACGGCAAGCAGCGGATGCTGCTCAACGGCAAGTTCGTCATGCAGGTCGGCCCGCTCGACCAGGGTTTCTGGCCGGACGGCATCTACACCGCGCCGACCGACGCGGCGCTGAAGTTCGACCTGGAGCAGGAGAAGGCGCTCGGCTTCAACATGGTGCGCAAGCACATCAAGGTCGAGCCGGACCGCTGGTACTACTACGCCGACAAGCTCGGGTTGCTGGTGTGGCAGGACATGCCGGCGATGAAGGATGACATCGAGCCGTCCGCGGCTTCGCGCGTCAACTTCGAGTCCGAGATGCACCGGATGATCGACCAGCACCGCAGCTTCCCGTCGATCGTCAGCTGGGTGCCGTTCAACGAGGGCTGGGGCGACTACGAAGTCGGCCGCATCGCCGATCTCGTCAAGTCCTGGGATCCGACGCGGCTGGTGAACGCCGAGTCCGGCGTCAACTGCTGCCGGTCCGAACCGGACAGCGGCAAGGGCGACGTCTACGACGACCACACCTACACCGGCCCGGGCACGCCGATCCAGACCGGCCCGCGCGCGGCGGTCGACGGCGAGTACGGCGGCCTCGGCCTCAAGGTCGCCGGCCACGAGTTCGACGCGACGGGCAGCTTCGCCTACGAAATGGAGCCGGACAGCGCCACGCTGACCAGGCGCTACGGCGAGCTCCAGCAGCGCCTGCTGCTGGTCGCCCAGCGGTGCGGGGTGTCCGCGGGGGTCTACACGCAGACCACCGACGTCGAGAAGGAGGTCAACGGCTTCTTCACCTACGACCGGCAGGTGAAGAAGATGGACTTCGCGGCGGTCCGCGCGGCGAACCTCGCGGTGATCAAGGGCGCCACCGGCGCACCGGTTTCCGGTCCCTCGGTGCCGGCCGGAACGCCCGGGATCGACGGCATCGCGGCGTACCCCTTCGACGAGAACACCGGCACGGTGGCGAAGGACGTCGCCGGCAGCCACGACGCGACGCTCGCCGGCGGCGCGTCCTGGACCGCGGGCAAGAGCGGTTCGGCGCTGGCGGTGAACGGGTCGGGCCAGTACGCCGACACGGGTGCCGCGCTGCTGAACACCGAAGGCAGCTACAGCGCGGCGGCGTGGGTGAAGTTCAACGCCGTGGGTGACGGCTTCCAGACGATCGTGAGCCAGGACGGCGACAGCAACAGCGCGTTCTTCCTGCAGTACTCGGGCGCGGACCACCGGCTGGCGATGAGCTTCGTCGGCACGCGGGCCCTGGCACCCGCGGCCCCGGAGCCGAACCGCTGGTACCACGTGGTCGGCGTCCGCGACGCGGCGTCGGGCACGCTGAAGCTGTACGTCGACGGCCAACTGGCGGCGACGAAGAGCGTCTGCCTCGGTGAAGCATCGACGGGCCACACGGTGATCGGCCGCGGCAAGTACGGCGGCGGCCCGGTCGACTACCTCAACGGAGCGGTCGACCAGGTCCACGTCTACGACCGGGCCCTGTCCGACGCGGACGTGAGCGCGTTGTACAGCAGCGGCAAGTAGCGATTCATCCGGAATGGCCGCATCGGGATTTCCGGTGCGGCCATTCCGCTTTCCACCGGTAACACCGCCGCGGCGCCGGCGCCTCGTGGGCGTACTCAGCAGCAGCTACGATCGCGCGCCGCTGAAGCCGGCGCAGCTCACGGTGAACACGCACCCGTGCGCGGCGAAGCCCGTCGCCGCCGGCGACAGCCCTGTTCCGCTCGGTGCCGTGGTCACCGACCCCGACGGCGACTCCCGCCAGACCGAGCTCTGGTCTTCCGTGCGCGCGAAGCGCCAACGCGGCCAGGCAGCACACGGACACGGTCCACCAGCTTCTCCGTCGACCCTGCCGCGAGCACAGCAGCAAAGCCGGGGCTGCGCACAGTCCGGCGACCGCTGACGGGTGGCCGTCACTGCCGTGCGACCAGCCCCACCAGCAGGTTCGTCAAGCCCTCGGCCAGCCCGAACACCGGCGGCTCGTCCCGCTCGGCCGCCGCCACGGCCGCCGTCGGGTGGGTCGCGGGCCACGAGCCCGACACCAGGACCACCACCCCGCCGGCGAAGTGCCGGGCCGCTTCCGCCGGCAGCTCCGGCACCCGGACCCGCACCAGCTCACCCAGCCGCCCGGTGTTCGCGGCGGCGCGGCGCTTGAAGCCGCGGGCGAACTCCACCGGGATGTTGCGCTCCAGCACCGGCGCCATGGAACTGAGCAGCTCGCACAGCACCGGCCGCCCGGCGAGCGTCGCCGCGATCGTGCCGGCGATCCGCTCCTCACGGGCGAACCCGGGCTCCGCCGGCCCCGGCTCGCCGAGCGCCTCGGCCAGGTCGTCGAGCCAAGCGGTCCACGCGCTGTCGAGGACTTCCAGGAAGATCGCTTCGCGGCTGTCGAAGTACCGGAGCACATTGGACTTCGCCAGCCCCACCCGGCAGCTGAGCTCCCGCAGGCTGATTTCGGCGACCGGCCGCTCGGCGAGCAGCTCCCGCGCGACGGCGAGGATGACCCGCCGGCGCGCCTCGATCTGTTCGGGACGGCGGGCGCGCTGGAATCCGGCGCTCATGGCGCCGAGGCTACCGATCGGTGGAAGCCTTCGTCCCGCTCTCCCGGCGCGACCTGACCCGGTGGTAGCTCCAGCCCAGCAGCGCGAACAGGATCACCGACGACAGGATCAGGCTCGACCCGGTGCTCCAGCCGCTGAACGGCAGCGACTTCACCGTGCCCCAGACGATCCCCGCCGCCAGCAGCGCCAGCCCGGCCAGCACCGACCCGGCGATGCGCAGCGGCGACGACACGCTGTCCTCGGCCGCCTTCATCGCGCGGTCGCGCACCGGGTCGACGTACCGCTCGAGCGCCGGGAACTCCGAGGCCAGCAGCAGCAAGCCGGCGAGCACCAGCAGCAGCCCGGGGCCGGGCAGCACAAGCAGCAGCACCCCGACCACCAGCAGGATGGCACCGGCCACCACGACCAGGACCCGCTTCATCCGCTTTCCGAGCCCCACGCGACCACTCCTGTCGTTTCGGCCGATTCTTCCCGTCGCGGCCGCTGTCTGCCACTCACGAGAGCCCGTACCCGCGCGGCGGCCACCACTAACGCGCAGAGCGTCGCCGATCCCAGCCAGCCGACGACGCCGGGCCAGACGTACAGCACCTGCCCGAACGTGCCCCGGCGGCCGGCGAAGAGGACCCCCATCAGCTCCGGCAGCAGCACCAGGGCCACGCCGGGCACCAGGCAGGGCAGCAGCCGCAGCCCCGCCCGCCACGGGCTCGTCCGCCGCGCGGCCCACCGGCGCGCGTGGCGGACGCCGAGGGCGGCGAGCAGCACCGAAAGCAGGATCAGCCCGGCGAGCACCCGGTCCGCGACCACCCCGGCGGGCAGCGCGAGCTCCGGCGAACCACCCTGGACCAGGGTGGCCAGGCCCTGCGCCAGCGTCTCCGCGTCGTTGTCCAGCGCCAGGCCGGTGGTGGCGATCACGGCGACGCCGTGGCCGTCCGGCAGCAGGATCTGCGCGGCGGTGTGGCTGAACCAATCGCCGGAGTGGGACAGCTGTCCCGGCGGATAGGCACGCCAGCCGAAGGCGTAGTCGCGCCCGGGTGCCGGGGTGTGCGCCAGCGCGACCGACGACGGCGACAGGACACCGCCGCCGTCACGCTGCGCGATCAGCCACCGCGCCAGGTCCTCGGCGGTGGTCAGCACGCCGTGGCTGCCACCGGTGAACCAGTCGCGTTCGGCGACCGGGATCTCCAACCCGAACGCTCGCACGTACCCCGGCGAGAGGTCCGCGGGCGGCTCGTCCACGGTCGTGCTCGACGCCATCCCGAGCGGCAGGAACAGCCGTGTCCGCAGGTATCTGTCGAACGGCTGCCCGGCGACGACCTCGACGATCCGGGCGGCGACCTCGTAGTTCGGGTTGTGGTAGTGGAACCGCGCGCCCGGCTCGTCGGCGAGTTCGGCGTCCTTCAGCCGGGTGACGGCCTCGGCGAGGGTGTGCGGCTGCGGCAGCGTCAGGTCGGGGAACGCCGAGTCGGCCATCCCGGACGTCTGGTCCAGCAGCATCCGGACGGTGATCTTCGCGCCGCGCGGGTCGGCGAGCCGGAAGTCCGCCAGGTACCGCGTCACCGGCTCGTCCAGCCCCAGCCGGCCCGCTTCGGCGAGCTGCAGGACCGCGAAGGCCGTCATGGACTTGCTCACCGACGCGATCGGCAGCCGGGTCGACGCCGTGAGCGGCGTGCCCGCGGCGTCGTGCCCGTAGCCGGCGACGCGGACGACGTCCTTGCCGTGCGTGACCACGACCGTGGCGCCGGGCAGGCCGGTGTAGTCCAGGTAAGCGCGCACGTAGCTGTCGATGTCCCGGGGCGCGGCCGCGGCCGCCGGGGTGGCGGTGGCCAGCAGGAGGGCCGCCAGCACGAGGAGGAGCCTGGTCATGGCGGTGAAGGTAGGCAGCGCGGGGCGGCGGGCGCTGCTGCCGGACGATCGGGTCGGCCCCCTACTTTCGGCACCTCTTGACGAGCCGTCGCCGCCTGCTTATATTCAACTTATCGGTTGATAAACCACTAGGTTGATCAGGAGAGGTGACTCATGCCGGACGTGGTGGCGAGCTTCTGCATGTCGCTCGACGGGTTCGTGGCCCGGTCCGACGACAGCGTCGGACCGCTCTTCGACTGGTACCAGGCCGGCGACGTCGAGGTACCGATGGTCGGCTACCCGATGACGTTCCGCGTCGCCCCCGCCAGCGCGGAGTACCTGGGCACGTTCCTCGATTCGGTGCGCCACAGCGCCTTCGTCTGCGGCCGACGCGTGTTCGAGTACACGCACGGCTGGGGTGGCCATCCCCCGGGCGGCGGCGCGGCGTTCGTCGTGACCCACCGGCCCCCACCGGCCGACTGGCCCGCGGACCACTTGGCACCCTTCACGTTTTGCGCGGACATCAGTAGCGCGATCGAGAAAGCCAAGGCGGCCGGCGACGGAACGGTGGGCGTTTCCGGGCCGTCGATCGCCCAGCAGTGCTTGAACCTCGGCCTGCTCGACGAGGTGCGGATCGACCTGGTTCCGGTGCTGCTCGGCGACGGCGTGCGGTACTTCGACGACTCCGGCACCGGGAACGCCGAGCTGGAACAGGTGGAAGTCGTTGCGGGGCAAGGGGTTACGCATCTGCGGTATCGGGTTCACTACCGCTGATCCCGTTTGGACACCACCCGATCGTGTGATGAACTCCTGTTCGATGCTCGGTAATCTTGAGCTATGTCCGACAACGCGACTCTCACCTCCGACGCGGTGGCCATCGCCGACCGCATCGGTGAACTGCTCGCGTGCATGCGCTCCGCCGAAGCCGAACTTGGTGCGCTGCTGGTGGAAATCGAACAGCGCGGGGTGATGGAGCTGTTCGGTTACCGCTCTGTCGCACGACTGTTGGAGCATCTCGGCGATGTTCCGACACAGGCCGGCGAACGGATAGTGAAACGGGCTCGGGCCCTCAACCCGGGCCGGAACCTCGACGGCAGCCCGATTCCTGCTCTCGCACCCGCGACCGGTGTTGCGGCGCTGGCGGGGCGGTTGAGTAACCCGATGATCGATGTGATCACCGGTGTGCTCACCCAAGTCCCACCCGAGCATCACGCGAACGTCGAGGTCGACCTTCTGACTTTCGCCACCAATGCCGGACACAAGCAGGTCGCCGCCCTCGGGGCCCGCATCCTCGCCCACCTCGCTCCTGACGGCGCCGAACCCTCTGACTCCGAACCCGCCGCCCCGACCCGGGAACTGTTCTTGCGCCGCAAGCGCTCCGGGGTCTGGGAGTTGAACGGCAGGTTCGATGACGAGACCGGCGCTCGCGCCAGCGCTTTGCTCGACGCGCTGGCTGAACGCCGCACGGGCGACGAGGGCCCCGACCACCGAACGCTGCCTCAACGCTACGGCGATGCTTTTTCCGACGCGGTCGACCTTGCTTTGAACTCTCCGGATCTGCCCATGCAGGCCGGAGAACGAGCGCATGTGATGGTCGCGGTGTCGCTAGCCGACCTCAAAACCGGCGTGGGTACGGCCACCCTCGGCGACACCGGCGAAATGACCGCCGCCGAAGCCCGGATACACGCCTGCGACAGCATGATCATCCCCGCCGTCCTGGGCGACAAGAACGAACCCCTCAACCTCGGCCGCCTCCGCCGCCTCATCTCCGCCGGACTCCGCCGCGCCCTATACCTACGCGACCGCGGCTGCGCCTTCCCCGGCTGCCACCGACCACCACGACACTGCCAAGGCCACCACATCCGCCACTGGGCCGACGGAGGACCCACCGACCTCACCAACCTGGTCCTGATGTGCGCCCACCACCACCGACTCCTCCACCGCTCCGGCTGGGAAGTCCGCATCGCCCCCGACGGCCTCCCCGAATTCCTCCCACCGGTCTTCATCGACCGGCGCCGAAAACCCAGACGCAACAACATCCACGAACCACTCCCACTCGCAGCCTGAACACGGGAAAGGCCCGCAGCCACACGGCTGCGGGCCCACACCCACGGCAATCCGGTCCGGCGACCGGCTCAGCAGTCGCAGCGCTTCGTCTGCGCCGCAACCACCGGGCTCAGCGACCAGTCACCCACCTCAACCGCATACAAGACACACCGAGCCGGCAGTGAAGCCAGCCTCACTCGGCCGCCAGCAACTGCTCGAACGGAACGAAATCCGGCTCCCCCGACACAGCAGGCCGTCCCCCGGCCAGCGCAGCCAACTCCGCCCCCGCCTTCTCGATCCGCCGCTGCAACGCCCCCGAGGCCTCACCGCTGCCCCAGTCCGACGAAGCCGCGTACACGCCCGTAGCGACCGGGTCGGCCTTCAAGTACCCGAACAACGGCCGCAGCTGGTAGTCGAGGACCAGGGAATGCCGTTCCGTCCCGCCCGTGGCCGCGAGCAGCACCGGCTTGCCCACCAGCGAATCCGCGTCCAGCACGTCGAAGAACGACTTGAACAGCCCGCTGTAGCCCGCCGTGAACACCGGCGTCACCGTGATCAGCGCGTCCGCGCCGGTCACCGTCTCGATCGCCGTGCGCAGCTGCGGGCTCGGGAAGCCCGTCAGAAGGTTCTTCGTGATGTCCAATGCGATGTCCCGCAACTCGACCACGGACACCGAGACCGGTTCCCCGGCCGCGGCGACGGTCGCCGCGGCCAGGCGGTCGGCCAGCAGGCGGGTCGATGAAGGCACCGACAGGCCGGCCGTCACCACTGCGAGTTTCATACCGAAGCCTCCATCGAAGCCGCCACCGAAGCCGCCTCCGCCGAAGCGGCCTTCAGGGACGCGTGCGTCGGCGCGTCCGGGACGTGGGCGGGGCGCAGGGAGTCCAGTTCCTTGCGCAGCACCGGGATCACCTGCTCGCCGAGCAGGTCGAGCTGCTCCAGCACCGTCTTAAGCGGCAGGCCCGCGTGGTCCATCAGGAACAGCTGGCGCTGGTAGTCGCCGAAGTTCTCGCGGAAGGTCAGCGTCTTGTCGATGACCTCCTGCGGGCTGCCGACCGTCAGCGGCGTCTGCTCCGTGAACTCCTCCAGGGACGGGCCGTGGCCGTACACCGGTGCGTTGTCGAAGTACGGCCGGAACTCGTTCCACGCGTCCTGGGACTTCGGGCGGATGAACGCCTGGCCGCCGAGGCCGACGATCGCCTGGTCCGCCGAGCCGTGGCCGTAGTGCTCGAAGCGCTGGCGGTAGAACGAGATCAGCTGCTGGAAGTGCGACGTCGGCCAGAAGATGTGGTTGGCGAAGAAGCCGTCGCCGTAGTACGCCGCCTGCTCGGCGATCTCCGGGCTGCGGATGGACCCGTGCCAGACGAACGGCGGGACGCCGTCCAGGGGCCGCGGGGTCGACGTGAAGCCCTGCAGCGGGGTGCGGAACTTGCCGGACCAGTCGACGACGTCCTCGCGCCAGAGCCGGCGCAGCAGCGCGTAGTTCTCGATGGCCAGGGGGATGCCCTGGCGGATGTCCTGGCCGAACCACGGGTAGACCGGGCCGGTGTTGCCGCGGCCCATCATGAGGTCGACGCGGCCGTCGGCGAGGTGCTGCAGCATCGCGAAGTCCTCGGCGATCTTCACCGGGTCGTTCGTGGTGATCAGCGTCGTCGACGTCGACAGGATCAGCTTGGACGTCTGCGCCGCGATGTGGCCCAGCATCGTCGTGGGCGACGACGGGACGAACGGCGGGTTGTGGTGCTCGCCGGTCGCGAAGACGTCGAGGCCGACCTCCTCCGCCTTGAGCGCGATGCGGACCATCGCCTTGATCCGCTCGTGCTCGGTGGGCGTGGTTCCGTTCGTGGGATCGGTCGTGACGTCGCCCACCGTGAAGATTCCGAACTGCATGACCTGCTCCCTTCGCGAGCACCATCTTACATGCGCGTTCAACTACTTCCAAGCAAGAGATATTCCGGCCGTCAGGTGCTCCAGGGGCACCGGCTAAGGTCGGGGGCATGGACGCGGAGCTCGCTCGGCTGGGTTTGGCAGAACGTTCGGTACGACTACTCGCCGGTCGCGACATCTGGGCCTCGATCACCCCCTTGCTCGCCCCGCGCCGGAACCTGGTGGCCGCCTTCGGCCACGTCGGTCCCGGCGCGGCGGCCCTGCTGCCGTTGCAACCCGGCGACACGCTGATCACGGACGCGAGCCTGGACACCGTGCTGTCCGGCGCGACGAGCCCGCACGCGCTGCTGCACTGGGTCAAGGCCGGGGTGATCGTGCACTCGCTGCGGGGGCTGAACGCGAAGCTGGTGATCGCGGAGGACGACCCCTCGTTCGTCGTGGTCGGCTCGGCCGATGTCACGGCCGCCGGCCCGCGGCAGCTGTTCGAGGCCGTCACCCTCTCCCACGAGCGGCAGACCGTCGAGGAGGCCCAGGAGGCCTGGCTCGAGTGGTGCGACCTCGCGGGCCCCTCGCTGACCGCCGGCGACCTGGAGCCGCTGCTGGAGCAGTACGGCGCCGGCAAGCTGGTGACGGCCCGCCCCGCGGCGACCCGGCCCGCCGCCGCCCGGCCGGTGGTGACCAGCCGCCCGGTGACGCCGGTCCGGCCCGCGGCCGCGGCACCGCCGCCCTCGCCGGTGCGCCCCGCGGCTCCCGCGCCTTCGCCCGTCCGCCCGGCTCCCACACCGCCCGCTTCCCCGGTTCGCCCGGGCGTTCCGGGCGCGGCTCCGTCGGGCGTGATCCGCCCGGGTGTCCCCGGTGGCCCGGCCACGACGTCCGCGGCCCGCCCCGGCGTCCCTGCCGAGGTCGCGGGCCCCGCACAGCCCGCCACGGCCCCGCCGGCCGCCTCCGCCGCCGAGCCGGGCACCACACAGCCGGAACAGCCGGAACCGGCCACGCCCGCCGCTGCCGAGCCCGGTTCCCCGGCCGGCACCGCGGAACCGGTTGCGGCCGAACCGGAAGCCTCCGAAGGCACCGAAGCCACTGAAGCCCCCGAAGCCACTGACGTGCCCCGGCCGTCGTGGCCGCGCCCGGCCGAGCTGTACCTGGTCAGCCTCGTCGAAGGCGGCGAACCGAACGCCGAGGCCGCGTACCGGCTCGAAGAGCTGCAGCGCGAGTACACCCACCCCGGCGAGGACGGCGAGTCACCGTTCCGCGTCGAGCTGCTCTGGGCCGACGACGGCCAGGGCCAGGACCCGCCGCGCACGCTCCGCGCGGGGGTGCACGTGATCCCCGTCTACAGCCAGAAGCAGGGCCGCCCCCTCGTCGGGTCGCGGATCGAGGCCCCCGGTCTCGTCCTGCAGGCGTACATCGACGAATTCGCGTACCCCCGCCGGACGTACTGCTACGTCCTGACCCGGCAGTCGGCCGCCAAACCGGCCTTCGGCGACCTCCGCAAGGCCCTCGCCACGATCGGCGAGAAGCCGAACTTCCGGAACAGCTTCCAGGTCCCGCGGAAGATCGAAGCCCTGCTGGGCCTGTGGCCCGACCTGGGCTACGACCCCCGCTGACGGGCGGCGTACGCCACTCCGGGGACGGGAGCGCGCGAAAGTTGTCGGGGTCGGCGGATATCCTGCACTACGGTGCAGGCGAGTCCGCACCACCACCAGCACTTTCGCGAGCCACGATCCGGGAGAACGACCCTGTGACTGCCGAGACCTTGTACGGGGCCGACGACCTGACGCATCTCGAGGGTCTCGAAGCCGTCCGCAAACGACCCGGGATGTACATCGGCTCCACCGACAGCCGGGGCATCAACCACCTCTTCTCGGAGGTGGTGGACAACTCCACGGACGAGGGCGTCGCCGGCCACGCGACGAAGATCGTCGTCACCCTGCACGCCGACGGCAGCGTCCAGGTGGACGACGACGGCCGCGGCATCCCGACCGGCACCCACGCCAAGTCCGGTTTGTCCGGTGTCGAGCTGGTGCTGACGCGCCTGCACGCCGGCGGCAAGTTCGGCGGCTCGGGCTACAAGACCTCCGGCGGCCTGCACGGCGTCGGCGCTTCGGCGGTCAACGCGCTGTCGCACCGCTTCGACGTCACGGTGAAGCAGGACGGCAAGGTCCACCAGATGTCGTTCAAGCACGGCGTCCCGGGCACGTTCGACGCGCCCGGCCCGAAGGCGAAGTTCACCCGCCGGTCCGGGCTGAACCTCACCGGCAAGATGAAGCGCGGCGAGCGCAGCGGCACGTCGATCCGCTACTGGTACGACGCGCGCTACTTCGAGTCCGGCGCGGCGCTCGACGTCGACGGCGTGCGGGCCAAGCTGCGCAACACCGCGTTCCTCGTCCCGGGCGTCACGTACGTGCTGCGCACGGCGATCGAAGACACGATCAACGAGGAAACCTTCCACTTCCCGCACGGCCTGGTCGACATGGTCGACTTCCTCACGCCGTCGGGCGAGAAGCCGGTCTGCGGCACACTGCTGATCACCGGCGAAGGCACGTACAAGGAGAACGCGGCCGACGCCGCCGGCGTCATGCAGTCCAATGTGGAGCGCCACGCCGAGGTGGAGGTGGCGATGCGCTGGGGCACCGGCTACGAGCGCACGGTCGAGTGCTTCACCAACACGATCCGCAACGTCCACGGCGGCACCCACCGCCGCGGCTTCGACCGCGCGGTGACGAAGGCGCTGCAGGAGGCCATCTCCAAGACCCGCGGGCTGCTCAAGCCCAAGGAGGACATGCCGACCCTGGAGGACGTCCTCGAGGGCATGACGGCCGTGGTGCACGTCCGGCTGCCGGAGCCGCAGTTCACCTCGCAGACCAAGGACGAACTGTCCACCGCCGGGATCACCCGGGTCCTGCAGGCCATCGTCGACAAGCACGTCAAGGCCTGGACCGAGGACCGCAAGACCAAGTCCGAGGCGAAGGTCGTGCTGCAGAAGGTGGTCGACGCCTCCCGCGTCCGGCTCACCCAGAAGCAGCAGAAGGACGCCGCCCGGCGCAAGACCGCCCTCGAAGGCGCGGCGATGCCGCCGAAGCTGGTCGACTGCCGCACCACCGGCGTCTCCCGCAGCGAGCTGTTCCTGGTCGAGGGCGACAGCGCGCTGGGGTCGGCGCGGATGGCGCGCGTCTCGGAGTACCAGGCCCTGCTGCCGCTGCGCGGCAAGATCCTGAACGTCCAGAAGGCGTCGCTGGGCGACACGCTGAAGAACGCCGAGATCGCGTCGATCGTCCAGGTGCTCGGCGCGGGCACCGGGCGCACGTTCGACCTGACGACCATGCGCTACGGCCGGGTGATCCTGATGGCGGACGCCGACGTGGACGGCTCGCACATCCGCACGCTGCTGATCACGCTGTTCGCGAAGTACATGCGCCCGGTGATCGAGGACGGCCGGCTGTACGCGGCGATGCCGCCGCTGCACAAGCTCGTCACGAAGGGCCGCAACCCGGAAACGCACTTCACGTACACGCAGCAGGAGATGGAGACGAAGTTCGCCGAGCTGGAGCGGGCCGGCAAGAGCATCGTCACCCCGGTGCCGCGGTTCAAGGGTCTCGGCGAGATGGACGCCGACGAACTGTGGGAGACCACGATGAACCCGGCCACCCGCTCGGTCCGCCGGATCACCATGGACGACGTCGAAGCCGCCGAAGGCGCGCTGGAACTGCTGATGGGCGAGAAGGTCGAGCCCCGGCGGAACTGGCTGGTCGCCTCTTCGGACCGGATCGACCGCGAAGCCATCGACGCCTGAGTTTTTCGTAGCTACCAAGGAGTTCTGCCGTGGCACGCCGCAAGGGCACCACCACCAAGGTCGATCCGAGCGCGTTCGACGCCGCCGGGGCGCAGGTCTTCGAGAACCCGCTGAAGACCGAGATCGAAGACTCCTACCTGGAGTACGCGTATTCGGTCATCCACTCGCGCGCCCTGCCGGACGCGCGTGACGGGCTCAAGCCGGTGCACCGCCGGATCCTGTACTCGATGAACGAGAACGGCTACCGCCCGACGCACGCGTACGTGAAGTCGTCGCGCGTGGTCGGTGACGTGATGGGCAAGTACCACCCGCACGGCGACGTCGCGATCTACGACGCGATGGTGCGGCTGGCGCAGGACTTCTCGCTGAACGTCCCGCTGATCGACGGCCACGGCAACTTCGGCTCCCCCGACGACGGCCCGGCCGCCAGCCGGTACACCGAAGCCCGGATGTCGCCCGAGGCGATGCAGCTGGTCGGCGAGCTCGGCGAGGACACCGTCGACTTCCGGCCGAACTACGACGGTTCGCTCGAGGAGCCGTCCGTGCTGCCCGCGGCGTTCCCGAACCTGCTGGTCAACGGCACGTCCGGGATCGCGGTCGGGATGGCGACCAACATGATCCCGCACAACCTCGGCGAGGTCGTCGCCGCGGCGCGGTGGCTGATCACGCACCCGTCCGCGACGCTCGACAAGCTGATGGAGTTCGTCCCGGGCCCCGACCTCCCCACCGGCGGCAAGCTGCTCGGACTCGACGAGGTCCGCCGCGCCTACGAGACCGGCCGCGGCGTGGTCCGGATGCGCGCGAGCGTCGAGACCGGGCCCCTGGAGGGCAGCCGCGGGCGGCAGGCGATCACCGTCACCGAGCTGCCCTACGGCGTCGGCCCGGAGAAGGTGATCGAGAAGATCACCGACGAGGTCAACAAGTCCAAGCGGCTCACCGGCATCGCCGACGTCAAGGACCTCACCGACCGCGAGAACGGCACGCGGCTGGTCATCGAGTGCAAGGTCGGCGTCAACCCGCAGGCGCTGCTGGCCGACCTCTACCGGCTCACGCCGCTGGAGCAGTCGTTCGGCATCAACAACCTGGTCCTCGTCGACGGCCAGCCACAGACCCTGGGCCTGAAGGAACTGCTGGAGGTCTTCCTCCGCCACCGCTACGACGTCGTCACGCGGCGCACGAAGTACCGGCGCCGCAAGCGCGAAGAGCGGCTGCACCTGGTCGACGGCCTGCTGATCGCGCTGCTGAACATCGACAAGGTGATCAAGCTCATCCGCGAAAGCGAGAACGCGCAGGCCGCGAAGGACGGCCTGATGACGCGCTTCAAGCTGTCGGAGATCCAGGCGACGTACATCCTGGACACGCCGCTGCGCCGGCTGACCAAGTACGACCGGCTGGAGCTGGAGTCGGAGCAGGAGCGGCTGCGCGAGGAGATCGCGGAGCTGTCCAAGATCCTCGACGACGAGTCGGTGCTGAAGAAGCTCGTCTCGGCGGAGCTGGCGAAGGTCGCAAAGGACTTCACGACCGAGCGCCGCACCGCGCTGATCGACGGCGACCTGAAGGAGGTCCTGGCCGCGTCGAAGCCGTCCGGGCCCCTCGAAGTCGCGGACGACCCGTGCCAGGTGATCCTGTCGGCGACCGGGCTGGTGGCGCGCACCGCGGCCGAGTCGGAGGAAGCGACGGAGACGCGGCGCCGCAACGGCCGGGTGAAGCACGACGCGGTGGCGGCCCTGGTCCACACGACCGCGCGCGGGCAGGTCCTGCTGGTGACCAGCCGCGGCCGGGCGTTCAAGACCGACGTGCTGCCGCTGCCGGTGCTGCCCGAGCAGGCCGGCACGGTCTCGCTGCGCGGCGGCATGGCGGCGAAGGAACTGGTGCCGCTGGAGAAGGGCGAGACGGTCGTCGGGATCGCGCCGCTGGGCGAGCAGGCGGCGGCCTCGCCGGGCCTGGCGCTCGGCACGAAGGCCGGCGTCGTGAAGATCTGTTCGCCGGAGTGGCCGGTCCGCTCGGACGAGTTCGAAGTGATCTCGTTGAAGGACGGCGACGAGGTCGTCGGCGCGACCTGGCTGACGGACGGCTCGGAGACGCTGGCGTTCGTGTCGTCGGAGGCGTCGCTGCTGAAGTACCCGGCATCCCTGGTCCGCCCGCAAGGTCTCAAGGGCGGCGGCATGGCGGGCATCAACGTGGGTTCGGGCTCGGTGGTGTTCTTCGGCGCGGTCCGCACGGACGACGACGAGCACGGCGAGCCGATGGTGATCACCGCGACGGGCCAGAGTGTGAAGGTGACACCGTTCAGCGAGTACCCGGCCAAGGGCCGCGCGACGGGCGGCGTCCGGGCGCAGCGGTTCCTCAAGGGCGAAACGGAGCTGCGGGTGGCGTGGATCGGCCCGCGCCCGGCGGGCGCGGCCCGCAACGGCGACCCGGTGGAGTTGCCGGAGATCGACGTCCGCCGCGACGGTTCGGGCCACGCCCACCCCGGCCCGGACGTGGTGGGCCACCTCATCGAACGCGGCTGACGGTCGTGAGTATTTAGGCGGGTTAGAACCCGCCTAAACACTCACGACCCGCTAGCCGACCTTGAACGACTGAGCGGCGCTGCCGCTGCAGGCTGCCTGGACCAGCTGGACGCTGTCCGCCGTCGACGAGCCCGGCACGGTCAGGCACTTGCCGCTGTGGCGGGCGGTGAAGTGGTAGTAGCCTCCGCCCTCGGAGACCGGCTGCCACTGCTGGTTGCCGCCGCCGCTGTAGGACCACAGCTGCAGCCCGGCGTTGTCCGCGGTCGAGACGTCGGTGACGTCGATGACCTCGGCCGGGTTCGTCCGGTTGTTGATCCGGTCGTAGCCGCCGCCGGCCGGGGCGATCTGGTACTGCTGGGCCGCGGTGCCGTTGCAGGTGTACTGCTGGATCACCGTGCCGTTGGCGCTGCCGGCCGCGCGGGCGTCGACGCACTTGCCGGACGCCTTGTTCGTCACCGCGTAGAAGGCCGCGGGGTCGATCGTGCCCGGGTCGGTCGGCCCGGTCGAGCCGCCGCCGAGCCACTTGAGCCCGTCGAGCACGAACCGGTTCTGGTCGGCGCTCTCGAACGTCGACGACAGCGCCGTGTTCGTCTCGTAGTTCATCGCGTTGTGGCCGAAGTTGGCGTAGAGCATCTTGTAGTTCTTGTTCGTCCACGCGATCGGGTAGTAGCCGCTGTACCAGGTCTGGTTCGGGTCGGTGCCGATCGGGAAGGTGCCCTGGTCCATCGACGCCAGGATGGTGATGTTGCCGTTCTGGCGCAGGTCGTTCTGCCAGGCGTACCACTCCGACGTCGACGACCGGATCGTCGCCGGCAGGTTCGCCGTCGACGGGTGCGTGCGGTTCTCGATCTTCAGGGTCTCCGGGGTCGGGCCCCACGTGTTCGACGTGAACCGGCCGGTGCCGAGGAAGTCGTTGTGGAACCAGTTCGCGTAGGACGGCGTCGAGCTGTCGTTGTAGGCGGTGACGTGGAAGCCGAAGAACCCGCCGCCCGCCTGCATGTACCGCTGGAAGCCCTGGAACTGCGCCTGCGACTGCGGCTGGTCGTCGAGGAACAGCACCACCTGGTACTGGTCCGGGGTGAGGGTGGTGAGCTGGTTCCAGTTGGTCGTCGCGGTGTAGGTGAACCCGTTGGCCGCCGCCTGCTGCGGGAACCAGACGTTCGCTTCCTTCTCGAAGCTGATGTGCGCGGCGTCGTACGTGCCGCTGTAGAACGCCAGGACCTTGAACGGGGTGGCGGCCTGCACGGGCGGACCACCCAGGCTCAGCCCGAGGCAGGCGGCGAAGAACGCCAGGATCCGGAGCAGCGGACGGCGGGATCTCATGGGCGGACCTTTCCGTGGGGGACGGGGATCACCAGGGGCGGTGCGGGTACCGCAGGCCGAAGCCGAACGGGAACAGGGCGGGCTTGCCGTCGCCGGCGTTGATCGGCTGCTGGTCGGCGCTGCGCATCCAGGTCACCGGCAGCTTGCCGGTGGGGTTGTAGTCGCCGAAGAGAACGTCGGCGACGCCCTGTCCTTCGCTGCCCGGCAGCCAAGATTCGACGAGCCCGGCCCAGTCCGGCAGCTGCGCGGCGATGTCGAGCGGGCGCCCGGACACCAGCACGACCACCGTCGGCACGCCGGAGTCCTTCAGCTTCTGGAGCGTGGCGAGGTCGGTGGCGTCCAGCCCCATCCCCTGGGGACGGTCGCCCTTGCCTTCGGCGTACGGCGTCTCCCCCACGACCGCGACGGCGACGTCGTAGCTCTTGTCGATCCCCGTGCCGTCCTTGGCGAAGGTGACCTGCGCGGACTTCTGCCGGACGCCCTGCAGGATGGTGGTGCCCGGGATGACCGGGCCGCTGGTGCCCTGCCAGCCGACCGTCCAGCCGCCGGACTGGTTGCCGAGGTCGTCGGCGTTCTTGCCGGCCACGAAGACCTTGCCGCGCTTCGAAAGCGGCAGGACACGCCCCTCGTTCTTCAGCAGCACCTGGGATTCCCGCACGGCCTGGCGCGCCAGGTCGCGGTGCGGCTTGCTGCCGATCGTGGCCAGGAACCGCCGGTCGGTCAGCGGGTGCTCGAACAGGCCGAGCTCGAACTTCTTGGTGAGGATGCGGCGGTTGGCGTCGTCGATCCGGGACATCGGCACGCGGCCCTGGTCCACCAGCGACCGCAGCGTGTCGATGAACTTCTGCCACGCGTAGGGCACCATCACCATGTCGATGCCGGCGTTGATCGACGCCTCGACCTCTTCCGGGGTGAAGCCGCTCTGGCCGTCGATCTTGTCGACGCCGTTGTAGTCGGAGACGACGATCCCGGTGAACCCGAGTTCCTTCTTGAGGACGTCGTTGATCAGGTAGGAGCCGGCGTGCATCTTGACGCCGTTCCAGCTGCTGTAGGAGATCATCACCGAGCCGACGCCGCGCTGGATCGCGGCCTTGAACGGCGGGAGGTGGATCGCGCGCAGCTCCTGCTCGCTGATCTCGGTGTTGCCTTCGTTGACGCCGCCGGTGGTGCCGCCGTCGCCGACGTAGTGCTTGGCGGTGGCCATGACCGAGCCGGGCCGGTTCAGCGCGTTCCCTTGCAGGCCGGTGATGATCGACGTCATCTGCGTGGCGAGCTGCGGAACCTCGCCGAAGGACTCGTAGGTCCGCCCCCAGCGGTCGTTGCGGGCGACGCACAGGCAGGGCGCGAAGTCCCAGTCGATCCCGGTGCCGGAGACCTCTTCCGCGGTGGCGCGCCCGATCTTCTCGACCAGCCGCGGATCGCGTGTCGCGCCGAGGCCGATGTTGTGCGGGAAGACGGTGGCACCGTAGAGGCCGTTGTGGCCGTGGACGGCGTCGACACCGTAGATCAGCGGAATGCCGAGCGGCGTCGCGAGCGCGGCCTTCTGGAAGCCGTCGTACATGTCGGCCCAGGTGACGGGCGTGTTCGGGGTCGGCTGCGAGCTGCCGCCGGAGAGCAGCGAGCCGAGCCGTCCGGTGGTCACGTCCGCCGGGCCGCTGACCCCGAGCCGCTCGGCCTGCATCATCTGGCCGAGCTTGTCGTCGAGGGACATCCGGCCCAGCAGGTCGGCCACCCGCACCTTGACCGGCCGCCAGGAGTCCTTGTAGGCCGGGCCGTTCCCGGCCAGCGCGGGTGTTTCCGACGTCAGCAGCAACCCCACGGCCAGCGCGCCGATGCCCAGCCTGTGTCCGAGGCGCATCCGGGTCCTCCTCGTCGAGAGACCAAAATTCACGCCTTGAATTAATACATAGCCGTTCCCGGTTGGTCCAGACCTCTGCCGGAACTCGGTTGCCGCTCAGCGGGATCGCCCTTCCGGTCAGGAACTGGCCTAATTCGGTTCTACGGTGTGCCCATGACCCGCGAACACGAAGATCTCTTGGACCTCCTGGCCGAAGTCCGCAAGCGCTTGCTGATCCCGGCCCGCGACATCTCGGACGCCGACGCGGCCAAGCGCACGACGGTCAGCGCCCTGACCCTGGGCGGCTTGATCCGGCACCTGGCCACGGGCGAGCGCCTGTGGCTCCGGATCCTGCGCACGGCCGACGGATCCCTGCCGGACGGCATGCTGGACACGGACCAGTACGCGATGAGCGAAACGCTGTCCCACTGGCGCACGGCTTACGCGGAGGCCGCCGCCGCGACGGACGAGTACGTGGCTTCGCTGCCTTCGCTGGACGTCGAGGTACAGCTCCCGACGACACCGTGGTCACCCCCGGAACCCCAGTTCTGGTCGGCCCGCCGGATCATCCTGCACCTGATCCACGAGACGGCCCAGCACGCCGGCCACGCGGACATCATCCGCGAATCCCTGGACGGCGCGAACTCCACCACCCAGCTCGGCTGACTACTTCGGGCTCTTCGGTTTTCGCACCAAGGAGACCAGACACCGGAGAACAGCAAGCGCATCCGCCCGACGACGCTCGTTCGGGTGAAACAGCGCGACCGACACCGCCAATCCCAGATACGCGATGACCAACACACCCATGACCACCAGCGCCAGGTCAACCATCGGCACGGGACACCCCGTAGCGGAGCGTGAGCACGGACGAGCCCAGCCGGATTTCGCGGACGTGAGCGGAAAGCCGTACCGCGGCTGCCCCGGGAACTCCGATGTGCGGATCGGTCAGGCAGCCGACGATGTCGTCGGGGTCGGGGTGCTCGGTCCACGCCAGTTCCCATCGTCCACCTGAGCCCCAGAGCGATATCCCGCCGTCGTGGCCGGCGGTGATCGAGCGCCGCAAGGGATCCGTCCACCACAGGCCCAGCGCCCACTCGCCGGCCGGGTCCCGGGCGTCCAAACAGGCGACGAGTGCAGCGAGAAGAGCCTCGATCTCCTCGGTCATCGCCGGGATCCGAGCGCGAACGGCCCGCTCGACGGGCGAAATCGCCACGTCGAGCCCCGGCCATTCGCGAGCCCAGGAGGAAGACTTGCCCGGCTTGCCACTCCGGATGTCCGCGATCGAGGGGTAGGCGGACTGCCTGGCCAGCGTCATCCGTCCACCGGTGACGAGATCGACCAAGTGATAAGCCTGGTAGGGCGCCGACGCGGCCACCCGCAGGCCCGGTACACGATGGCGAGGATCGGAAGAGCTGCTGGACAACCGGCTGAGCGCGTTCTCGAGGGCACCGGGAACAATGCACAGAAGCTCGTCGTACCGCGGGGACACCGTCATCGTGTACGAGAGGAAGGCGCGTGCACTGTGCAGCTCCGCGTCCGAGAACGGGGGTTTGCCATTGTTCTCGTTGAACAGGTGCACAGCCAGGGTGGCGCGAAATCGCCGTTGGACCGGCGAGCAGTGTGTCACGCCGAGGCCACCGCGGCCTACTCCGGCCTCGGCGGCCTTCTTGTCTTCGCCCGTATAGGCACGGCGGACATCACGAAGGGAACGGCGACGAGAAGAAGGCACCCGTGATCCATCTCTGCGTTCCGGCCCGCGCATGGTCACGACGAACAATGGACGAGTACTGGTACGCGCGAAGCGGGTGCACCACACCCTCGGCATTGTCCGCGGTGTGGCGCCGGAGCCCTTTCCGCCAATGCCGTCGCGGTCCTTCACGCAGACCGCCGCCCTCAAGGGGCGGCTTCACGATAACACGAAGAGAGTCAGCGATCCGAGCGCAGCGAAGCCGGGTCGAAGGACTCCCAATACGCGTCCTCGTCCTCGACACTCGCGGCCGGAGCGGACTCCGGGGACGAAGGTGCCGCCCCCAGCCGCTCGGCCCGCTGCCGCTGGAACTCCTCGACCGTCATGCCCGGGTCGTCGTCCTCGGCGCGGGCCGGGGCCGGCATGCCGGTCATCTGCTCGATCATCGCCGTCATGTCCTCGCCGAGCAGCAAGGCCACCTTGTTGTAGCCGTCCTGGGTCGCCTCGCGCATCGCCGCCTGGGCGATCTCCACCACCAACGGCCCCAGGCGCTCGCCCAGGTCCACCGCCGAGGGGGCCAGCCACAGCCGCAGGAGCTTTCCGCGGGCGTCGACCGTCACCTCGACCTGGCCGTCGAGGTCGTGGGCCGTGCCCGACGCCGACGCGAGCAGTTCCTCCACGCGGGCCATGGCTTCTTCGCGGGCGCGGGCCTGGGCGATCAGCTGGCGGGTCGTGATCACCGCGGTCCCCCACCGTAGGAGTAGGTCTCGGCGTCCGGGTCGTCGTCCGGAATCGGCTCGTAGCCCAGGGTTTCCAGCTGTTCGCGGTCGACGACCGGCGACAGCGCGTGGTACATCCGGTCGCCCGCGCGGCGGGTCGCGCGCTGGGCCAGCTCGAAGATCCGGTCGGCGAGCACCGCGGACCCGTGCCGCAGCTCCGAGCGGTGGATCGACACGCCGGTCAGCAACCCGCCCGGCGCCACCTGGACCTCGATGCCGCCGGACGCAGCCTTGCCCACCACCGGACCCGAGCGGGCCAGGCGTGCGGACACCTCCTCGCCCGCGCGCGAGGCCTGTTCGGCGATCCGCGCGGACGCCAGGTCGATGTCGAATTCAGCCACAGCTCACCCCGTAGGCCGGTAGAAGCCGATGAACGACTGCCCGGCGTTCGTGGTGCGGATCTTGCTGATCTGCACCGGGTCGCCCGCCTCGATCATCTGGCCGTCGCCGATCACCATCGCCACGTGCCCGGACCACACCACGAGGTCGCCGGGCAGCAGCTGGTCGATCGAGGGCACCTCGGCCCCGACCGTCTGCTGCGCCGCCGTCCGCGGCAGCTGCATGCCGGCGTCCTGGTACGAGGTCATGGTCAGCCCGCTGCAGTCGAGGCCGACGCCGCGGGCGGTGCCGCCCCACACGTACGGCACGCCGAGCTGGGAAAGCGCGTTGCGCACGGCCTTCGCCGCGGTTTCGTTCGGCGCCATCACCTGCTTGCCGCCGGGCAGGTTGATCGCGACGCCGCTGCCGGGCTGCGGCGGGATCGCCACCGGCAGCCGCGGTTTGTGGACGGCGCCACCGCCACCACCGCCGCCGCCACCTCCCCCGCCGCCGCCTCCGCCGTTCGAACCGCCGGAGTACCCGCTGTTGCTGTTGAACGACGACCCGACCTTGGTCGAGGAAGCGGAGGCCGAAGACGACGACGTCGTCTGCTCCTCGCCGCCGAGCCTGGTACCGATGGCGGTCAGGTCGTTGATCGTCTGCTCGCTGAACGTCGCCGCCTGCCCGGTGAGCTGGCTGATCTTCGTCTGCAGCTTCATCAGGATGTCGCGCGAAGCGGCGCCGCGGCTCTCCGGCGGCTGGATGGTCTTCACCGCTTCCAGCGCCTTCATCGACGCCGCGATCTCCTTGATGATCTGGTCGCGGACCTGGTCGTTCTTGATCTCGCCCACGTGCAGGGTCTCGGCGGCCTCCGCGACGGCCTTCTCGATTTCGGCGCTCTCGTCGAGGAGGTCCTGGACCTCCTTCTCCAGGCTCTGCGACGTCGCCGTGGCGCGGTCGGTCGTCGAGCCGGAGCTGGCCGAAGCCAGCGAAACGCGCTGCTCGGACGCGACGTCGCGGGTGCGGCCCACCGACGTCTGCAGCGCGACGTGCGCGTCCCGCGCGCCGCCGATGGCCGCCGGGTCGTGGCGCAGCTTCTGCGCGAACTGGTTCGTCGTGTCCAGGCCGTGCCGGACGAGCTGGTCGGTGTGCTCGGTCACGCGGAGCCCTGCCCCAGATCGCCACCGAGCCGCCGGACGACGTCGCCGTGCTCGCCCTCGACCGCCGCGTAGTTGCGATCGGTCTGCCGGGCGGCTTCGCCGACCTGCCCCCAGCCGCCGCCGACGCGGTGCATCTTCTCCCGCAGCGCGCGCATCCGGCCGCTGTAGGCGCCGGAGAAGCCGGCCTCGCCGCCCATCTCCGAAAAGCCGTGGCCGCCGAGCGTCACGTGCGGGCCGACGTGCCGCTCCGCGGCCCCTTTGACGTCTTCCCCGAGCGGGTCGACTTCGCGCGCGTACCGCGTGTACGCGCCCTCATCGACGTGAAACCCCGAACCGTCCACTGGCCCTCCCTGTCACCGGAGGTGCGACGTGCGCACGGCACCCCCGGTTCCCCTGGTGCGGGAATCAGCCTAGTCCACGGTCCGTACCCGGGTGGGCGAATTGCCCGGAGTCAGCCGAGGACCTTCGTGAGCCAGTTCGGGTCCTGCCAGGACACGATCGAGCCGTTCGCGGTGACCGTCGGCGTGCCGAACCCGCGCTGCCCGCCGCCGAAGTCCTGCGCCAGCTTCGGGTCGTTCTCGATCTGCTGGAACGCGGCGTTCAGCTGCTGGTCGTAGGTCCCGGCGTTGACGGTCTGGGCGAACTCCGGGTCGGTGATGCCGACGTTCTTGCCGAGCTCGATCAGCTGCGCCTTGTCGTAGCCGCGCTTGCCCTCTTCGGGCTGGCTGGCGAACAGCGCGTCGTGGAACTGGAGGAACTTGCCGGCGTTGGCGGCGGCCAGCGCCGCGTTCGCCGAGTCGAGCGAGTAGCCCGGCGGGCTGGACCGCTCGTTGAGCAGCGGCACCATGTGGTAGCGCACCTGCAGCTTGCCGTCGTTGATCGCCTGCTCGATCTGGCTCTTGTACTGCTTCTCGAACTCGCCGCAGATCGGGCAGAGGAAGTCGGCGTAGACGTCGATCGACGCCTTGGCCCCGGTCTTGCCCACGATGGCGACCACGCCGTCACGCTTCTGGGTGACATCGCCCGTCAGTGCGCTCGTCGACGCGCCGGGGTTGATCACCTGGCCCTCGGTCCGGTTCCGGTCCGCGATCGTCCAGATCACGCCGCCGATCACGAGCGCGACCACGACGACCACGGCACTGACCCCGATGATCCACTTCCGCCGGTCGCCGGACGCTCCCCTGGCCTGCGCGACCACGTTCGAACCGGACTGCGCCGCCTGACGGCGCTTCCGTGCGGTCCGCTCAGCTCCACCCACTGTGTATCAGTTCCCTTCCGCGATACCCGAGTAGTCGTGCCCGGGTTCGCCCGAGTTCCCGCGACCTCGCGCCAGCCAGCCGTCGAGCGACAGCCAGGTGCGCGGCCGCGCCAGCAGCCAGCCGGCGAGCAGCGCGAATCCCGTGTCGCGGAGGATCTCCTGCGGGTACGCGGTCTGGCCCGCCGCCACTTGGCCGCCGCCACCGAAGCACCCGCAGTCGATGCTCAGGCCGCGCGCCCACGATTGGGCGATCCCGGCGATGAGCACGACGAGCAGCCCCAGCGCGGCCGCGGCGGCCCACCGGGTCGCCAGGCCCGCGAGCAGCAGCAGCCCGAGCACGAGTTCCACGAGCGGCAGCGCGATGGCCACCACGTCTTCGAGTGCGTCCGGCAGCACCTCGTACGCCTGCACGGCGATCAGCGTCTGGCCGGGATCCGCCAGCTTGAGCGCACCGGAAACGAGCCAGACGGCCGCCAGCCCGAGCCGGGCGAGCGTGCCGACGGTGTTCAGCACGGGTTGGGACGGTCGCACCACGCACTTAGGCTAACGGGAGGACCTGAGAACTTCGTGAGGCAGGACAGCGCGGGAGGGAGCGGCCGGATGCGGTGGCGCACGCTCCTCGGCTCGTTGTTGCTGCTGGTCACCGTGTCGGCGTGCGGCCCGGCGAAGGTTTCGCCGACGGACTCGCTCGTCACCCGGGCGAGTGCCACGGATCACCTGACCATCGGCATCCGGTTCGACGCGCCGGGACTTTCCGAGCACACCATCGACGGCCGGTTCGTCGGGTTCGACGTCGATGTCGCGACTTTCGTCGCGAGTGAACTCGGTGTGCCCGCGAAGGACATCACGTGGCGCGAGACGACGTCGGCGACGCGGGAGACGGACCTCACCTCCGGCGCGGTCGACCTGGTCGTGGCGAGTTACTCGATCACCGACAAGCGCAAGCAGGTCGTCTCGTTCGCCGGCCCGTACTTCACCACCGGCCAGGACCTGCTGGTGCGGCGGACGTCGGCCGACATCGCCGGGCCGGAGGCGCTCAACGGCCGCCGGCTGTGCTCGGTCACCGGGTCGACGCCGGCGCAGCAGGTGAAGGACAAGTACGCCCAGGCCGTCCAGCTGGTCGAGTACCCGCGGTACTCCGACTGCGTGACCGCGCTGCTCGCCGGGCAGATCGACGCGGTGACCACCGACGCGGTGATCCTGGCGGGCTACGTCGCGCGCGACCCGGAGCTGCTGAAGATCGTCGGGAAGCCGTTCTCGAAGGAGAGCTACGGTGTCGGCCTGCGCAAGGACGACACCCAGGGGGTGGCCGCGGTCGACGACGCGATCCGGAAGATGATCTCCTCCGGCGAATGGCTGCGCTCGCTCAACGCGAACATCGGCCCGTCCGGTTACCAGCTGCCCCCACCTCCCGAGGTCACGGCGAAGTGAAGCTCCCCGACCTGCCGGTCCGGTCCGTGCTGCCGGACGTCGTCGCCGCGCTCGACGAACGCGGCGCCGCGGTGCTCGTGGCGCCGCCCGGCACGGGGAAGACGACGCTGGTCCCGCTCGCCCTCGCGGAGGCGGCCGAGGGCCGGGTCGTGGTGGCCGAGCCGCGGCGGCTGGCGGCGCGCGCGGCGGCGGCTCGGATGGCGGCGCTGCTGGGTGAGCCGGTCGGCGAGACGGTCGGCTACGCCGTGCGCGGCGACCGGAAGGTGTCGGCGCGGACCCGCATCGAGGTCGTGACGTCGGGGCTGCTGGTGCGGCGCGTGCAGGGCGACCCGGAGCTGGCCGGCGTCTCGACGGTGCTGCTCGACGAGTGCCATGAGCGGCACCTGGACGCCGACCTGCTGCTCGCGCTGCTCCTGGACGTCCGCGCCGGGCTGCGCGAGGACCTGCGGCTGCTGGCGACGTCGGCGACGGTCGCGTCCGGTCGGCTCGCGGCGCTGCTCGGCGACGCCCCCGTGGTGACGGCCACGGCCCGGACCTACCCGGTGGAGTTCTCGTACGTCCCGCCCGCTCGCGGTGAGCGCGCCGAGGCGTGCGTCGCGCGGGCTGTAAGAACGGCGTTGTCCGACGGGGACGGCGATGTGCTGGCTTTCCTGCCCGGCGCTGGAGAGATCGCCCGGACCGCCGGTCTGCTACGGCTGTCCGATGTGGACGTTCTTCCGCTGCACGGCCGGTTGTCGGCGGCGCACCAGGACGACGCGCTGCGGCCGCGTGACCGGCGGCGGGTGGTGCTGGCGACGGCGGTGGCGGAGTCGAGCCTGACGGTCCCGGGCGTGCGCTCGGTGGTGGACTCGGGACTGGCGCGCGTGCCGCGCGTCGACCACCGGCGCGGGCTGCCGGGACTGGCGACGGTCCGGGTGTCGGCGGCGGTGGCCGCGCAGCGGTCCGGCCGCGCGGGCCGCGAGGCGCCCGGGCGGGCGTACCGCTGCTGGGCCGAGCACGAGCAGGCGACGCTGCCGGCGTACCCCGAGCCGGAGATCCGCACGGCCGAACTGGCCCGGCTGGCGCTGGAGCTGGCGTGCTGGTCGACGCCCGACGGCAGCGGGCTGGCCTGGTGGGACCCACCGGGCGAAGGCGCGCTGGCGGCGGGCCGGGCCCTGCTGGTGACGCTGGGCGCGACGGCCGCGGACGGGACGGTGACCCAGCGCGGACGGCGGATGGCCGAGCTCGGCCTGCATCCGCGGCTGGCCCGCGCGCTCCTGGACGGCGCTTCCGAAGTGGGCGCCCGCAACGCGGCGGAGGTGGTGGCGCTGCTGGACGCGGGCGCGACGCTGACGGACGTGACCGCGGAGCTGCGCCGCCTCCGCTCGGCGAGTGACGAAGGTGCGCGGCGCTGGAAGCGGGAAGCGCGGCGGCTGGAGGGCCTGGTCCCGGGACGGCGGGCCGAGCGTGCGGCCCCGGCCGATCCCGCGCTGGTCGTCGCCCTCGCCCATCCCGAGCGGCTAGCCAAGCGGCGGCCCGGCGGCGCGCCCGTCTACCTCATGGCCGGTGGCACCGCCGCCGAACTTCCGCCCGGCAGCGGCCTCGACGCCGAGTGGCTGGCGATCGCCGAAGCCACCCGCGATCCCGGCCGCGTCCACGGCACCGTCCGCCTCGCCGCGGCCGCCGACGAAACCCTCGCCGTCCGCGCCGGCACGGTGTCCGAAGTGGACGAAGTCACCTGGGACGGCGATGTCGTCGCCCGGCGGGTCCGCAAGCTCGGTGCCATCGTCCTGTCCGAGAAGCCGCTGAAGAACGCCGACGTCCGCGCCGCCCTGATCGCCGGGCTGAAGTCCGAGGGGCTCGGCCTCCTGAAGTGGAGCCAGGACGCGACCCGCCTGCGCGAACGGATGGCCTTCCTGCACCGCGTCCTCGGCCCGCCATGGCCCCCGGTCGACGACGCCGCCCTGCTGTCCGATGTGGACAACTGGCTCGACCTGGGCATCGCCCGCCGGAAGGCGGACCTGGCGAACATCAACGCGGGCACCGCCCTGAAGGCCCTCCTCCCCTGGCCGGACGCGGCGAAACTCGACGACCTCGCCCCGGACCGCCTCGCAGTGCCGTCGGGGTCGCACATCCGCGTCGACTACCGCGGTGACCGGCCCGTGCTCGCCGTGAAGCTCCAGGAGACCTTCGGCTGGACCGAAACCCCGGTGCTCGCCGGCGTCCCGGTGGTGCTGCACCTGCTCTCCCCCGCCGGCCGGCCCGCGGCGATCACCGCCGACCTCGCGTCCTTCTGGACGTCCGGCTACCCGGCCGTGCGCGCCGAACTGCGTGGCCGCTACCCGAAGCACCCCTGGCCGGAGGACCCCGCGGCCGCCGTCCCGACCCGGCACACCCGCCGCCGCTCCTGACGAAAGTCGGGGGCGGCCCGCGACCGTCGTCCGATGCCCGCGCACCCCCGCGGACCGCAGACTTCGACGCATGATCACACTCAGGGGACTCACGAAGCGCTACGGGGAGAAAACCGTCGTCGACGCGCTCACCTGCGACGTCGCCGCGGGGCAGGTGACCGGGTTTCTCGGCCCCAACGGCGCCGGGAAGTCGACGACCATGCGGATGACCGTCGGGCTCGACCACCCGCAGGCGGGTGAAGTCCAGGTCGGCGGGCGGCGCTACGCCGAGCTGCGGCACCCGCTGCGCGAGGTCGGCGCGCTGCTCGACGCCAAAGCCCTGCACCCCGGCCGCAGCGCGGGAAAGCACCTGCTGGCCGTGGCCCGCAGCAACGGCATCGCGGCGAGCCGCGTCGAGGAAGTCCTGGCGACGGTCGGGCTGTCCGACGTCGCCGGCAAGCGGGCCGGGCAGTTCTCGCTCGGCATGGGACAGCGGCTCGGCATCGCGGGCGCGCTCCTCGGCGACCCGGGAGTGCTGCTGTTCGACGAGCCGGTGAACGGCCTCGACCCGGACGGCGTCCGCTGGGTGCGGCAGCTGATGCGCTCGCTGGCGGCCGAGGGGCGGACGGTGTTCGTCTCGAGCCACCTGATGAGCGAGATGCAGCTGACCGCCGACCACCTGGTGGTGATCGGCAAGGGCCGGCTGCTGGCCGACGCACCGGTGGCGGAGTTCATCGCCGGCCATTCCCGCACGACGGTCTCGGTCCGCGTCCCGGCCGACGCCGAACGCTCTTCGCTGGACGCGCGGTTGCGCGCCGAAGGCGGGCTGACACACCCGGGCGAGCCGGGAGAGCTGGTAGTGGACGGCATCGACGTCACCCGCGTCGGCGACCTCGTGCACGAGCTGGGGATCCGCGTGCACGGCCTCGCCGAGCGGACGGCGTCGCTCGAGCAGGCGTACATGGAACTGACGGCTTCTTCGGTGGAATACGGGGTGTCGGCATGACCACATCGGCCGAAGTACGCGGCGGCGGCCTCCCGGGGGCGGTGGCCGCGGAGTGGACGAAGTTCTGGTCGGTCCGGGCAACGTGGTGGTGCTTGGTGGCAGGAACGGTCCTGATGTTGTGCTACGGAACGCTGTCGGCCATCGCCCAGCGCATCGGCGACGACCCGCAGGCCGCCAACACGATCACCCTCGGCGGCGGGTTTTACCTGACCCAGTTCGCGGTGATCGCCCTGGCAACACTGTTCGTGACGAGCGAGTACGCGGGCGGCGGCATCCGCTCGACACTGCTGTGGACCCCGGTCCGCGCCCGGGTGGTCCTGGCGAAGGCGGCGGTGGTTCTACCGGTCCTGTTCGCGTACGGGGTGCTGCTGTCGTGCGCGGGAATGGCCTTGGCCACAGCGGTGATGAACGGCGGCGGCCTGCCGACATCGTTCGAAGCGGGCTTCACAACGGCATCGGGCATGGGCGGCTACTTCGCGCTGCTGGGTCTGTTGTGCACGGGCATCGGCTGGGCGTTGCGCAGCGCGGCCGGAACACTGGTGTCGGTGATCGTGCTGCTGGTCCCGCTGCCGCTGATCGTGGCGTCGCTGGGCCTGCCGGAGGCGGTGCCGTACTTCCCGGGCATCGCGGGGGTGAACGCAATGGTCGAGGCGGGCCGGCCCAACCCGATCACGATGACGTCCGCGCCGTATCCGCCTTGGGTGGGCTTGCTGATCTGCGCGGCTTGGGCCGCTGCGGCGCTGCTGGTGGGCGCGGCGGTGTTGCGCCGCCGGGACGCCTGACAAGAAAAACGCCCCCACCCTCTCCGGCAGGGTTCCGGCAAAGTCTTTTGGCCTGGTTGCAGGACGGGCACGGCTCTCGTTGATCATGTGATTGTCTAGGTCCCATGATTGTGGGAGAGAGCCGTGCCCGCTTCCCACTCGTGCCTGATCCCCGCAGTACGTGATCGTCTGACCCCGGTCCTCGATTCCGGTGCCGATCCACTCTGGACTGCTGACCTGCGGAAACAGTTCGCCGCAGTGCCTGATCCACGAGATCGGCGTGGGGTGCGGCATTCGATCGGATCGATTCCGACGCTCGCCGCCGCGGCCGTCGTCGCGGGAGCCCAAGCGTTCACCGCGATCGGCGCTGCACTCGGGATCACCAGCCTCACCGGCCCCTGGGCCCACCCCGCCCACATCGGACAGTACGTCCGCGGCCACTGGCACATCGAAAACAAACTCCACCGGGTCCGCGACGTCACCTACAACGAAGACCAATCCCGAGTCCGCACCGGCACCGCACCCCGCGTGATGGCCACGCCTGCACAACCTCGCCACCAGCGCACACCGCCAAGCCGGGCACACCAACATCGCCCAAGCACTCCGCCACACCACCCGCAACGCCACCCGAGCCCTCACCCTGCTCGGAATACCGACCTGACCAGCACAAATACTTTGCCGGAACCCTGACCTCTCCGGGGTGCTGTCCCAGGTCCAGTCTATCGAGGCCGCCCGACAAAACCCGGAAAAGCCGCCACTGCGAGCCGGTTGTCCACATCACCGCAAGGGTGTGGACAACCGGGCCGAGGTCACTCCACACCGATGCCCGACAGGATCTCCCGAGCGCTCTCGACCAGCTCGTCCAAGCCAAGCGGCGCAAGCGATCCCGTCCCCGCGAGCGCGCCGAAGATCGTCCCCTCCATCCAGTCCACCACCACCCTCGCGTGCCGCGAAGGGTCCGCCGAACCGGCCGCCTCCAGCGCCGCCGCTGCTTGGCGGCGGATCTGCAACCCACCCTCGTCGTACACCGCTCGCAGCTCCGGGCGCCGCGTCGCCTCCAGTGCGAATTCGTACCGCGCCAGCATCCGCGTCCGCCCCGAGGTGATCGCCTCGAACGCGTAGCCCGCGATGAATTCCGCCAAGGACCCCGACGACCCGGTCGGAGCCTGGTCCAGGAGCACGATCCGCGCGATCGTCAGCTCCAGCAGCGCCGCCCGCGTGCGCGCGTAGTACGACGTCGACCCCACCGGCAGGCCCGCCGCGCGATCGACCGCCCGGTGGGTCAAGCCGCGCATGCCCTCCGCCGCGATCACCGCGATCGCCGCGTCGGCGATCACATCCACTCGTTCCACGCAGTGCACTCTACAAGAAGCACTCTACAGGTGTAGAGTGCTCTACAGATGTAGAGGAGGCGCCATGCACGCAGTAGTGGTCGGCGGAGGCATCGGCGGCCTGGCGGCGGCCGCGGGGCTGCACCGGGTCGGCTGGACCGTCACCGTCCTCGAGAAAGCGCCCGAGTTCGGCGACGTCGGCGCCGGGATCTCGCTCTGGCCGAACGCCCTGCGCAGCCTCGACGAACTCGGCGTCGACCTAGGCGGGCGCCTGGCCCCGCAACGAGAAGGCGGGTTCCGCGACCGCCGCGGCCGGCGGATCTCCCGCTTCGACGCCACCGAATTCGCGCGACGGCACGGGCGGCCACTCGGCGCGATCCACCGGCGGGACCTCATCGCCGCCCTTCGGGACGCGATTCCCGCCGAAAGCCTGTGCACCGCCGAAGAAGTCACCGAAGTCCGCGAGGACGGCCTGGTCCGCGTCGGCGGCAAAGAACTGCGCGCCGACCTCGTCGTCGCGGCCGACGGCATCCACAGCCGGGTCCGCCACACGCTCTTCCCGGACCACCCGGAACCCGTTTACACCGGCAGCACGGCGTTCCGCGGCGTCGCGCACCGCCCCGGAACCGGGCTGAGCACGAGCTTCGACCGCGGCACCGAAGTCGGCGTCCTCCCGCTGACCGGCGGCGACGTCTACTGGTGGATCTCGGCCCTCGCCGCACCGGGCACCCGCCGAGCCGACCTCGCACAGGCCTTCGCGAACTGGCACGACCCGATCCCGGCCCTCCTGGCCGCCACCCCGCCCGAAGCCGTGCTGCACCACGACCTCTATTACCTCGGCACCCCGCTCCCCACCTACACCCGCGGCCGGATCGCGCTGCTCGGCGACGCCGCCCACGCGATGCCGCCGTTCCTCGGCCAGGGCGGCTGCCAAGCCATCGAAGACGCCGTCGTGCTCGCCCACGCCGTGTCCACACAGGACACCGTCGACGCGGCCCTCGAGCACTACGACCGGCAACGACGGCCGCGCAGTCAGCACGTCGTGCGCGAGTCCGTCCGGATGGGCAAACTCGGCCCGCAGCTGACCAACCCCGTCGCGATCGGACTGCGCACGGCCCTGCTGAAGTGCCTGCCGGCCAAAGCGACGGCCCGCGCCGGCGCGGGGATCACGGGGTGGACGCCGCCGCGTCTCCCCCGACCAGTCCCGCCTCGTACGCCGTGATCGCCGCCTGCACCCGGTTCTTCGCGCCGAGCCGGGTCAGGATGGTGCTCACGTGCGCCTTCACCGTGCCCTCGACGACGAACATCTTCGCCGCGATGTCCGCATTGGACAGTCCCGAACCCAGCAGCGTCAGCACTTCCCGCTCGCGCGGGGTCAGCGCGGCGATCCGCTCGCGGGCCGCGGCGGCGCGCGCCAGCTGCCCGCCGGAGAGCCGGGCGATCACCCGCTGGGCCACCTTCGGCGAGAGGAACGCGGCCCCGCCGGCGACGGCGTGGATGCCGGCGAGGAGCTCGCGCGGGTCGCCCGACTTGAGCAGGAACCCGCCCGCGCCGAGGGAGAGGGCGCGCTCGATGTAGTCATCCTCGCCGAACGTGGTCAGCATGATCACGCCGGTCGCGGGCAGCAGCCGCCGGATCTCGGCGGCCGCGCCGAGGCCGTCGAGGCCCGGCATCCGGATGTCCAGCAGCACGACGTCGGGGTGCGTGGCGAGGACCTGGGAGACCGCCGAACGGCCGTCGGCGGCTTCGGCGACGACCTCGATGCCCGGGTCCGCGGCGAGGATCGCCGCCACCCCCGCCCGCATCATCGCTTCGTCGTCGGCCAGCACGACCCTGATCACGTTGCCCCCTCGGCGAACCTGTCCTTGGCGACCAGTCTCCCATCGGCGAAACACAGCCGGTAGGCGGCGTAGTCGTTGTCGAGCCAGGACCGCCCGGTGCCGTAGTACTCGCACGCGATCCCGGCCACCGCCGGCAGGGGCGGCTCACCTCGCACCGGCCGGGCGATGCGCTGGTTCTCCGGCAGCTGCGGCGCCACCTCGGCCCGCGGCTGCCCGATCCGCAGCCGCTCGTAGACCGGCGTGGGCAGCTCCGAGGAGTTCCACTGGTACAGGAACGCGATCCCGGCGACCGCGAGGACCATCGCGAACAGGACGAGCGGGACGGTGACAGCCTGGATCAGGCTGCGCCGCACGTCACGCCGGGCCAGTTCGAGAGCGCGAGCCGACGTCGACTGCCCGGACTCGTCGTCGGCCGAGCCGGTCTCCTGCCGCTCGACCGGCGCGGCCCCGTGCGGCAGCGTCGCGCTGACGGCGAACCCGCCGGCGTCAGGCCCGGCCCGCAGCGTGCCACCCACGAGCCGGACGCGCTCGCGCAGGCCGATCAGCCCGACGTGCCCGGACGCGGCCCCGGGCAGCGGCCCGGCGGGCGGCGGCGCGTTGACCACGCTGACGTCGGTCCGCGCGCCGCTGCCGGTCACCCGGACCGTCACGGCGGCGCCAGGCGCGTGCTTCGCCACGTTCGTCAGCGCTTCCTGCACCACCCGGTAGGCGGCGCGGGCCACCATCGGCGGCACCTCCGCGGCGTCCACTGTGGACTCGATGAGCAGCCCGGACGCCCGCGCCCGCGCGATCAGCTCGCCGAGGTCGCCCTGCACCGGCTCGACCGGCGCGGCGTCTTCGCGCAGCACGCCGATGATCTCGCGCAGCCGCTCGGTCGCCGTCGCGGCGCTGATCCGCAGCTGCGCGGCGGCGTCGCGCTGGGCGTCGTCGAGCCCGCCCGCGACCTCCAGCGCGGCGGCGCGGACGGCGATCAGGCTCAGCTCGTGCCCCAGCGAGTCGTGCATGTCGCTGGCGATCCGCGCCCGCTCCCGCAGCCGGGCCTGCTCGGCGACGAGCTGCTGCCTGCTCTCCATCTCCTCGGCCCGCCGCCAGCCGGTGCGGGCGAGCTCGCCGCGGACCCGGACGTACCGGCCGAGCAGCCACGGCGACAGCCCGGCGAAGACGATGATCGCGACCATCTGCGCCCAGTCGCCGAGGCCGTCCGGACCGAAGACGAGCGCGACCGGCAGCCCCAGCACCGTGACGGCCGCCCCGGTCAGGATGCCGGGGCGGGCGCGCGGCATCCGCAGCCCGGCCTGGTAGCTCATCGCGACCAGCACGAAGATCACCCACGCGGGCATGCGGCTGCCATAGGGGAACGGCACGGCCAGCGCCCCGGCCAGAGCGACGCCGAGCGAGACGGCCGGGTACCGCCGGGCCGTCGCGACCGAGCCGGCGACGACCACGAGGCCGCCGGCCAGCTCCCAGCACGACCGGGTGTCCAGCGTGCCGACGACGACGGTGAACGCGAGGAACAGCCCGACGGCGACGTCGAGCACCGCCCGCCACCTACGCTTCGTCACCGCCCGCACGGGGTCGAAACTACAAGGCGTGACAGCGACCCGACCACTGCCGAAAGTCAACCGTTCAGCTTGCCCACGCCCTGCAGCGGCCCAGTCTTGGCATCGCCGAGAGCGGTGCTCTCGAAGCTGAACATCGCTCGCGGCGGCAGGTGAGCAGTGCTCTCGTTCCAGAGCGCCACGCCGGGCTGCTTGTGAGCAGTGCTCTCGCCTCACGCCGCGGTGCGCCGCAGTGCGAGAGCAGTGCTCTCGTTCCGGAGCGTCGCGCCGGACCGGTTGTGAGCAGTGCTCTCACCTCCCATCGTGGCGCTCTCGCCCACGCCGTGGTGCGCCGCCGCGCGTGAGCAGTGCTCTCGCTTCCCGTCGTGGTGCGCCGCCGCGCGTGAGCAGTGCTCTCGCCTCACGCCGTGGTGCGCCGCGGCGCGTGAGCAGTGCTCTCGACATCGAGCACCGCTTTCTGTCGCACGAGAGCAGTGCTCTCGAAGCAGAGCGCCGTCGGCCATTCAGTGAGAGCAGTGCTCACAACACGGAGCACGGCGCGGCGAGGTCGCCGACACGGACGGTGGGCGTCTCGATGCGCATATCCGCACGGTGGCGGCCGCGGTGTTGCATGATGATCCACCATGGCCGAGCGCACACTCGCCGACCAGTTGGGCGGCTACCTCCCCGAAGGCATCGAGGCCCTCGAAGAGCACGAGCGGCAGGACCTCGCCGACGCGCTGCGTGACGCGCGCAGACGTCAGGCGAAAGCGCTCGCCGAAGCGGGTGAAGAAGGCCTTCGGTACGTTCCCTCGCTGCTGCGCGGCGCGGTCCGGAAGGTGGTCGGCCTGTGACGGAGCACGCGGTGCCGTCGGCTAACTACGGCGCCGAGGCCGAAATCCTCAAGCTGGCCCGCGTCCTCGGCGTCGAGCCCGCGCGCCTGGCCTACCTCGCCCGCGTCGACGCCGACGACCTGCAGGCCTTCCGCGAGCAGGTCACCGACACGCTGTTCGACGCCAACGCCGCCGCGCTGCAGCGGATGGCCCTGGCCGCGCGGGTCGTGCCCGTCGGGGTGCTCGCCAAGATCGCCGAGAAGGTGTTCGGCCCGCTGCTGTGCGCCCGGATCGCCGGGCTCGTCGACGTCGCGCGCGGGGTCGATGTCGCCAAGCGGCTCAGCACCCGGTTCCTCGCCGACGTGGCCGCGGAGCTCGACCCGCGGCGCGCGAGCGCGATCATCAGCCGGATCCCCTTGGACACCGTCCTCGCCGTCGCCGGCGAACTGGCGCGCAAGGAGGACTGGATCACCCTCGGCCGGTTCGTCGGGCACCTGCCGGACCCCACCGTGCGGCGGGCCCTGGAACAGATCGACAACCCGGCGCTGCTGCGGATCGCGTTCGTGCTCGACGACAAGCGCCGCATCGACCACGTCGTCGGCCTGCTCCCGGCGCACCGGCTCGGCCGGCTGGTCACGGCGGCGAGCGCCGACGAAGACCTCTGGACGCCGGCGCTCGACCTGCTGACCCACCTGGGCGAGGCACGGCGCGCCACGCTCAAACCGATGCTCAGCGGGCTGCCCGGCGGGTTCCGGGACCGCGTTCAGGCGACGATCAAGTAGATCCCGTAGCCGACGATCGCGAGGCAAGCGGCGAAGCAGACGACCGCGCCGGCCAGCGGCCCGCTGCCCGAGCCACCCTCCGCACGGGCCGATTCACGCTGCGAGAGCCCGACCACGCCGAAGGAGAAGAGGCTCGTCAGCACGACGACCGAAGCCAGCGCGACGACGAAAACGAGACCGAGGGAACCCCAATTGATGTGCACGGCGCTCCTCAGGCGTTGGCCGGCTGCGCGACGCCGGACTCGGGCTCGTGGATGGAGTTGGCGTTGACGGGGTTCCGCTTCGAGGCGAGGTAGATGCCCAGGGCGACGACGACCCCGGCCAGGCCGACCAGCACGGTGCCCCAGGTCCCGAGCGTCGAGACCTCGGCGGCGACCGCGCCGACGATCGCGGCGGCGGGCAGCGTCAGCGCCCAGGCCAGGACCATCCGGCCCGCGACGCCCCAGCGGACCTCGGCGAGCCTGCGGCCGAGCCCGGAGCCGATGATGCCGCCCGAGCAGACGTGCGTGGTGGACAGCGCGAACCCGAGGTGCGCCGACGTCAAGATGACCGCCGCGGCGCTGGTTTCCGCCGCGAACCCCTGCGGTGTCTGGATTTCGGTGAGCTTCTTGCCCATCGTCTGGATGATCCGCCAGCCGCCGAGGTAGGTGCCGAGCGCGATCGCGGTGCCGGCGGTCAGGATCACCCAGAGCGGCGGCCCCGAGTTCGGCGCCAGCGAACCGGACGCGATCAGCGTGAGCGTGATGACGCCCATGGTCTTCTGCGCGTCGTTCGTGCCGTGCGCGAGCGAGACCAGCGACGCGGAGGCGATCTGGCCGGCCTTGAAGGTGCGGCCCACCGTGTCCTGCTTCGCCCGGGCGGTGATCCGGTAGACGAGGAAGGTTCCCAGCGTCGCGACGAGCCCGGCGACGATCGGCGAAGCGAGCGCCGGGATCAGCACCTTCTCGACGACCTTCCCGAAGTGGACGGCGTCGGAGCCCGAAGCGATCCAGGTCGCGCCGATCAGGCCGCCGAACAGCGCGTGCGACGAACTCGACGGCAGCCCGATCAGCCAGGTCACCAGATTCCACACGATGGCGCCGACGAGCCCGGCGAAGATGATCACCGGTGTCACCTTCGTGTCGTCGACGATCCCGCCGGAGATCGTCTTGGCGACCTCGACCGAAAGGAACGCGCCGACGAGGTTCAGCACGGCCGAAACGGCGACGGCGACTCTCGGTTTGAGCGCCCCGGTGGCGATCGAGGTGGCCATCGCGTTGGCGGTGTCGTGGAAGCCGTTGGTGAAGTCGAAGGCCAATGCGGCGACGATCACCACCAGCACGATCAGCGAGAAGTCCATGGGCGGCCCACTTTCGTTGCTGTTCGTTAGCAACGCTACTGATCGACAGGGACGGCTCCGATCCCTGTCGAGTGACGGCTTACTGAACTCTGCGTGAACCGGGGTGGGGTTAACCCCACCTGAATCGGGTGGTTCGACCCAGTGTGGCCGCCCGCCTCCCCTGGAACGATCAAAACCGGGCGAAAGGGGCCACGATGAACAAGCTGGGGTGGGCGGTCGTCGCGACGGTGGCGTCGGCGGTGTTGTTCTTCTTCGGCACGGGCTTGGCCCCGGTCCCCGAACTGGCCTGGGTGGCACCTCTGCCGATCCTGCTGCTCGCGCCGCGCGTCCCCGGCGCCGCCGCGATGGCCTGCGCGTTCGCCGCCTACCTCGCCGGGAGCACCGGCAGCTGGAGTTACTACTGGCATTCGCTTTCGATCCCGCGCCCCGCGGCGATCGGGATCCTCGGCGGCAGCGCGCTGCTGTTCGCCCTGTCCGCCGGGCTGTTCCGGGTGCTGGTCCGGCGCGGGCACGGCCTCCTGGCGGCGCTCGCCGCACCCGCGTTGTGGACCGCCGCGCTGTACGTCGTTTCGCTGCTCAACCCGACCGGCGTGATGGACACCCTGATGACGACCCAGGCCGACCGGCCGTCCGTGCTGCGGCTCGCCACGGTGACCGGCGGCTGGGGCGTGGAGTTCCTGGTGCTGTTCGTCCCGGCCGCCGTGGCCGCCGCGCTCGCGCCGGGCGTCCGTGGCCGGGCCCGGCTCGCCGGTCTGGTCGTCACCGCCGCGGCGCTGGCCGGGCTCGCCTTCTGGACGACGCCGCCGCTCACCGGGCCGCCGACGCGGATCGCCCTGCTCGCCATGGGACAGAGCCGCTGGGGGCTCGACGTGGCCACGTTCGAGGGCCGCACCCGCCTTCAGTCCTATGTGGACGAAATCGGCCGGCTGCCGGACGGCGTCCGGGTGGCCGTGCTTCCCGAGGGCACCTTCGCGGTGGACCAGGCCAGCCGTCCGCGGCTCGTCGAGGCCTTCACGAACGTCGCCCGCAAGCGGAACCTCGACGTCGTCACCGGCGTCATCGACACGACCCCGGACGGCCGGTTCAACGCCGCGCTGGCGATTCCGCCGTCCGGCCCGCCGGTGGAGTACCGCAAGTGGCACAACGGGGATTCGCCGAACCTCACCTCCGGCACCCAGCTCGCGCACCTCGCCGGGATCGGGCTCATGGTGTGCATGGACGTCAACTTCGCCGACCCCAGCGGCGGCTACGGCGAAGCCGGCACGGGCCTGGTCCTCATCCCGGCCTCCGACGAAGACGTCGATGGCTGGGCCCACAGCCGCACCGCGCTGATCCGCGGCGTCGAGAACGGTTTCTCGGTGGCGTGGAGCGCCGCGCGCGGCACGCCGATGCTGGCCGATGCCCAAGGACACGTGCTGGCCGACGCCCACACCGGTGACCGCCCGTTCTCGGTGGTCGTCGCCGACGTCCCGCTCGGGCCGGGGAAGACTCCCTACGCCCGCTTCGGCGACTGGTTCGCCTGGCTTTGCGGGCTGGTCGCGCTGGCCGGGATCGTCACCGCGACCCGCAGGCCGTCGTTGTCACCCGTCACAACGCCCGCCGGGCAACTCTGAGCATTTTCCCAGGTCGTCTCCAGCGGTCTGTGACCGATCATGATCTGGGTCACGTACTGACGGGTAACTGGAGGCAATGGAATGCGGGTCACCAACGGCGGTGTCAAGCGAACCCTGGCCGTGCTCGCCGCGGCGCTCACCCTCGGCGCGGTCGCGCCGTCGGTCGCGGAAGCGGCCCCGAGCAGCGGCTGGAACGACTGGGTCTGCCGACCCTCGGCCGCGCACCCGGAGCCCGTCGTGCTCGTGCACGGGCTCGGCGCGAACGACACCGTCAACTGGTTCTTCCACGCGCCGAAGATCGCCGCCCAGGGCTACTGCGTCTTCTCGCTGACGTACGGCACCGGCATCCTCGGCCCCGGCGTCGGCGGGCTCGCGTCCATGCGCGACAGCGCGGCGCAGCTCGGCCGGTTCGTCGACCGGGTCCGGTCCGCGACCGGAGCGGCGAAGGTCGACATCGTCGGGCACTCCGAAGGCAGCACGATGCCGGCGTACTACCTGAAGTACGGCGGGGCCGCCAAGGTCGCCCACTTCGTCGGCTTCGGCGCCAACTACCGCGGGACGACGCTCGGCGGCCTCGACGCGCTCGCCAAGGCCCTGCTCACCTCCGTGCCCGGGCTCGGCGCGGTCCTGCGCACGGCGTGCGGCGCGTGCACCGAGTACCTCGCGCCGTCGGCCTTCCTGGACGACCTCGCCCGCGGTGGCGTCCACGTCCCCGGCCCCACCTACACGAGCATCGTGAGCAAGTACGACGAGGTCGTCACGCCCTACACCAGCGGAATCCTCGGTGAACCCGGCACCACGGACGTCGTCCTGCAGGACTTCTGCGCGGGAGACGCGTCCGGGCACCTGAGCCAGGCGGTCGACCCCAACGTCACCGGCCTGATCCTGCACGCGCTCGACGCGAGCTACGCGCCGGCGTGCACGCCGTTCACCCTGCCGTTGTGAGCGGGTTCTGCCCGAGGTACCGGCGCCCGTTTTCGGCGGACTCCCGCACCGCGGCGAACCCGTAGCCCACCATCGCGGCCTCGTAGGCGGCCACCGCCTCGAGCGGCGGAGCCCCGGCCAGCGCGGACGCCAACGCCGCACCGTCGCGCAACGCGGTGTTGGCGCCCGCGCCGGCGGCCGGGCTCATCGCGTGGATCGCGTCGCCGACGAGCGTCACGCGCGACGGTTCCCACGGCCCGATCGGGATGCTCGTCCGGATGGGTTGCGGGAACGTCGCCGGGACGTCCCAGTGCTCGACCATCGCGCGGGCCAGGGGGTGCCAGCCGTCGACCAGGCGGAGCGCCACCTTCTGCAGGTCCTCCGGCGCCATCGCGGCGAGCTCGGCTTCGGAGTGGCCGGCGATTTCCCAGCGCGCGCCCACCGAGCAGGTCATGTACGGCTGGTCGTCGCGCAACCGCAGGTCCGGCACCAGCCGCGCGCACGCGGCGGCCACCGGTTCGGGGTAGTCGACCGGCGCGAACCCGGCCATCGTCCGGTCCGGGCCGAGCATCATGGAGAACACCGCGAACATCTCCGGCTCGAACAGCGCGCGGGTTTCCGGCGTCAGCGGGAGCCGGCCGTAGAGGTGCACCAGCCCGGCGTCGACGACCGGGGCGTGCGGGAGGTACTGCCGCCGCACGCCGGAGTTGATGCCGTCGGCGCCGACGAGCAGGTCACCCCGCGCGGTCGTCCCGTCGGCGAAGTGCGCGGTCACGCCGTCCGCGCCGGTCTCGTAGTGCGTGCACTGCTTGCCGTAGGCGACTTCCTGGCCGTGCAGCAGGATCTGCCGCAGGGTGAAGCGGTTGATGTTGAGGTGCGTTCCCTCGTCCTCCATGCGCGTGAGCAGCCGCAACCGGTGGTCGTAGACGTTCGTGTGCGGCAACGCGCGGCCGGCGGTGGCGCGGAAGAGTTCGTGCAGCTCCGGCGGCAGCACCTCGCGCAACGCCGCGTCGCCGACGCCGCTGATGTGCAGCCGGTACCCCTGCTTGCGCGCGCCCGCCGACTCGTCGCGTTCGTAGACCCGGCAGGGGATTCCGGCGCGGCGCAGGCCGTGCGCCAGGCTCAGGCCACCCAGGCCGGCCCCGATGATGATCACAGACACAGCTGTCCCTTCGTCACGGATGAGGAAGGGACGCACAGGTAAGCCTGTGTGAGCTGTCCGGACTAACCCATACCGGACTGTGTCTTCGCGCGTCCTCGCTTTCGACGTTAGCGCACACGCTCCCCGACACGCCACACCATGTTCGTCAGCGGCACGCCGGGCCGGTAAGCCAGGTGGGTCACCGAAGGCGCGTCGAGCACGTGGACATCCGCCCGGGCGCCCGGGCGCAGCACACCCACGTCTTCGCGGCGCAGCGCCTTCGCGCCGCCGGCCGTGGCGGCCCAGACGGCCTCCTCGATCGTCATGCGCATCTGCAGCACCGCCGTCGCGACGCAGAACGCCATCGACGTCGTGTACGAGCTGCCCGGGTTGGCGTTGCTGGCCAGCGCCACCGTCGCCCCCGCGTCGAGCAGCCGCCGAGCCGGGGCCAGCGGCTGGCGGGTCGACAAGTCGCACGCGGGCAGCAACGTCGCGACCGTCTCGGAAGCCGCCAGCGCTTCGACGTCCGCGTCCGCGAGATAAGTACAGTGGTCGACGCTCGCCGCGCCGAGCTCGACCGCCAGCCGGACCCCGGGGCCTTCGCCGAGCTGGTTGCCGTGCACCCGCAGGCCGAGCCCGCGCCCGGCGGCGGCCTTCAGCACTCGCGCGGACTGGGCCTCGTCGAATGCGCCCGTCTCGCAGAACACGTCCGCCCAGCGCACGCTTTCCGCCACCGCGTCGAGCATCTCGCCGCAGACCAGGTCCACATAGGACTCCGCGTCGGCACCGGGCGGCACGAGGTGCGCGCCGAGGAACGTGACCTCGTCGGCCACTTCACCGGCGATCCGGGCACTCCGGGCTTCGTCGGCCACCGTGAGCCCATAGCCCGTCTTGGTCTCCAGGCACGTCGTGCCCTGCCGGGCCGCCTCGGCGACGTGGTGACGCAGGTTCGCCGCCAGCTGCTCGTCCGTCGCCGCCCGCGTGGCACCGACCGTCGTCGCGATTCCGCCTGCGGTGTAGGGCTTCCCGGCCATCCGCGCCTCGAACTCGGCGGTGCGGTCGCCGGCGAAGACGAGGTGCGTGTGGCTGTCGACCCAGCCGGGCAGCACCGCGCGGCCGCCGACGTCGACGCGTTCGTCGGCGTCCGGGGCCTGCGCGGCGGACCCGGCCCAGGCGACCTTCCCGCCCTCGACGACCAGGGCGGCGTCGGTCAGCCGGCCCAGCGCCGGGTCGTTGGTGGTGAGCTCGCCGATGCCCGTGATCAGGACCGCCACAGTGCCTCGATCTCCTTCGCCAGTAGGATTTCCGGTCGGTCGACGAGCAGGTGCGCGCCGTCCCGCACGACCTCGCGGCCGGCGACGACGACGTGCCGGACATCGGCCCCCGACGCCGCGAACACGACACCCGACGGCTCGATCCCGGCCGTCCGCACCGAATCCAGGGCCACGGTGACGAGGTCCGCGCCCGCTCCCTCGGCGAGCGCGCCGACCTCGTCCCACCCGATCGCCGCGTGGTCCGTGCCCGCTTCGAGGAGCTCTTCGGCGCTGAACCGCCCGCGTTCTTCGCTGGCCAAGCGATCGTCCAGCTCCAGCGCCCGGGTCTCTTCGAACGCGTCGACGACGGCGTTGCTGTCGCTGCCGATGCTCAGCCGCACCCCGGCGTCGCGCAGGGCGCGGGCCGGCCCGATGCCGTCACCGAGGTCGCGTTCGGTGGTCGGGCAGAAGCACGCCCGCGCTCCGCTCAGCCGGTCGATGTCCGACGCCGTCAGGTGCGTGGCGTGCACGGCGACCAGGCGCTCGGTCAGCACCCCGCGGTCGTCGAGCAGCTCGGTGGGCGTGCGGCCGTAGGCGGCCCGGCACTGCTCGTTTTCGGCCCGCTGCTCCGACAAGTGGATGTGCACGACCCGTGCACTGTCCACAAGGGACAGCTGATCGGCGGGCACCGCCCGCACGGAATGGATCGCCGCGCCGACCCGGAACAGTTCGTCTTCCTTCAGCGTGGCCACCCGGGAAGCCCACGCCGACGCCGAGTCGTCGGAGAACCGCCGCTGGACCTCGTCGGGCTCGACACCGATGCCGCCCGCCAGGTAGCACGTGTCGAGCAGCGTCAACCGGATCCCGGCGTCGGCCGCGGCCTGCCGCAGGGCGGCCCCCATCGCGTTCGGGTCGGCGTAGGGCTTCCCGCCGGGCGCGTGGTGCAGGTAGTGGAACTCGCCGACGCTCGTGTACCCGCCGAGCACCATCTCGGCGTAGACCCCGCGGGCCAGCCGGTAGTACGTGTCGGGGTCGAGCCGCGCGGCCAGCGTGTACATGCGCTCGCGCCACGTCCAGAACGTGCCGCGTTCGTGGTGCGTCCGGCCCCGCAGGGCCCGGTGGAAGGCGTGCGAATGCCCGTTCGCGAAGCCCGGCAACGTCAGTCCGGTGAGCACGGTGCCGGACCGCGGCGAGCCCGGTGTCACGGCGGTGATCCGGCCGCCGTCGACGTCGATGCGCACCCCGGCCGCGATCCCGGCCGGCAGCCAGGCCTGTTCGCACCAGAAAACTGTCGGTGCCGCGCGATAGGCTGGAAACGGGGGGCGCCCCCGCGGGCCGAGGGTCGGGTTGGGGGTCACTGCGCCAGCCGCTCCAGGGCCGTGGCCAGCGCCGCGGCACCGGCTTCGACGTCGCCGGCCTCGGCGAACTCCTCCGGCGAATGGCTGATCCCGGTCGGATTGCGCACGTAGAGCATCCCGGCCGGGACGAACCCGGCCAGGATCGCCGCGTCGTGCCCGGCGCCGGTCGGCAGCTCCGGCGGCGCGCCGAGCCACTCGCCGAGGTCACGCCGGAAAGCGTCGTCGAACACGACATCGCCGGAATACGACTCGCGCGTCACCTCGACCCGGCAGCCTTCCTCCCGCGCCACGTCCGAGGCCGCCTGGCTGACCTCGGCGACCAGCCCCGGCGTGCCCTGGCCGGGCACCCGCGCGTCCAGCCACAGGTCCACTGTGGACGCGATGACGTTGGTCCCGCCGGGGGTCGGCACGAGCCGGCCGACGGTCGCCCGCGCGTCCGGCACCTTCGCGGCCAGCCGCCGCACGGCCGTGACCGTCGCCGCGGCGGGCAGCATCGGGTCCACGCGGTCGGCGAGCAGCGTCGCCCCGGCGTGGTTCCCCTGGCCCGCGAAGGAAAACCGCCACCGTCCGTGCGCGATCACCGTGCTGCCCACGGCCACCGGCGAACCGAGGTCGATCAGCCCGCGCCCCTGCTCGACGTGCAGCTCGAGGAACTGCCCGATCCGGTCGAGCCGCTCGGTGTCCCGGCCCATCCGCGCCGGGTCGACGCCCGCCTTCCCGGCCGCCTCGGCGAACGTCACGCCGTCGGCGTCCCGCAGGCCGCGGGCCTTGTCGGCGTCGATGGTGCCGGTGAGCAGCCGCGAACCCAGGCAAGGAACGCCGAACCGGCCGCCCTCCTCCTCGGCGAACACCACGACGGCCAGCGGCCGGCGCGCCCGGAACCCCTTGGCCTGCAAGGCCTCGACAGCGGCCAGCGCGCTCACCACACCCAGCGGGCCGTCGAACGCGCCGCCGCCCGGCACCGAGTCGAGGTGGCTGCCGGTGACGACGGCGTTGCGCCCCGGCGGCCCCCACCAGGCCCAGATGTTGCCGTTGCGGTCGGTCTCGACGTCCAGCCCGAGCCCCAGCGCGCGCTCGACGAACCACTCGCGCAGGTCGTGCTCGGGCGAGTCGAAGGCGTGGCGGGAGTAGCCGCCGCGCTTCGGGTCACGCCCGACGTCGTCGATCTCGGCCAGCAACGTCGAGGCGGTCACGCGTCTCCTTGCATCGGCACCCGCACGCCCCGCTCGTCGGCGACGTCGGCCGCGCGATCGTAACCGGCGTCGACGTGCCGGATGACGCCCATTCCCGGGTCGTTAGTGAGCACACGCTCGAGCTTCTGCGCGGCCAGGAGCGTCCCGTCGGCGACGCTGACCTGGCCCGCGTGGATGGACCGGCCCATGCCGACGCCGCCACCGTGGTGGATCGACACCCAGCTGGCGCCCGAGGACGTGTTGACCAGGGCGTTGAGCAGCGGCCAGTCGGCGATCGCGTCGGAGCCGTCGGCCATGCCCTCGGTCTCGCGGTACGGCGAGGCGACGCTGCCGGAGTCGAGGTGGTCGCGGCCGATGACGACCGGCGCCTTGAGCTCGCCGCTGGCGACCATCTCGTTGAACCGCAGCCCCGCCAGGTGGCGTTCGCCGTAGCCGAGCCAGCAGATCCGGGCGGGCAGGCCCTGGAACGCCACGCGCTCGCCGGCCAGCTTGATCCAGCGGGCGAGGGATTCGTTCTCCGGGAACAGTTCCAGCATCGCGCGGTCGGTGGCCGCGATGTCCTCCGGGTCGCCCGAGAGCGCCGCCCAGCGGAACGGGCCGTTGCCTTCGCAGAACAGCGGCCGGATGTAGGCGGGCACGAAGCCGGGGAAGTCGAACGCGCGCTCGCAGCCACCGAGCTTGGCTTCGCCGCGCAGGGAGTTCCCGTAGTCGAAGACTTCGGCCCCCTTGTCCAGGAAGCCGAGCATGGCCTCGACGTGGTCGGCCATCGACTCGCGCGAGCGGTCGGTGAACTCGTCGGGCTTCTTGGCCGCGTAGTCGTGCCAGTCGTCGACGCCGACACCCTTGGGCAGGTAGGACAGCGGGTCGTGCGCCGACGTCTGGTCGGTGACGATGTCGACTTCGACGCCGCGGCGCAGCAGCTCCGGCAGCACCTCGGCGGCGTTGCCGACGACGCCGACCGACAGTGCGCGCTTCTCCTGCTTCGCTTTGGTGACGCGGGCGATGGCGTCGTCGAGGTCGTCGGCCACCTCGTCGAGGTAGCGGGTTTCGACGCGGCGGTGCGCGCGCTGCGGGTCGCATTCGATGACCAGCGCGACACCGTCGTTCATGGTCACGGCGAGCGGCTGCGCGCCACCCATGCCGCCGAGGCCGGCGGTCACGGTGAGGGTGCCTTTCAGCGTCCCGCCGAACTTCTTCTTGGCGACCGCGGCGAACGTCTCGTAGGTGCCCTGGAGGATGCCCTGGGTGCCGATGTAGATCCACGAGCCCGCGGTCATCTGGCCGTACATCGTGAGGCCCTGCTGCTCCAGGCGGCGGAACTCCGGCCAGGTCGCCCAGTCGCCCACCAGGTTCGAGTTCGCGATGAGCACGCGCGGCGCCCACTCGTGCGTGCGGAACACCCCGACCGGCTTGCCGGACTGGACGAGCAGCGTCTCATCGACGTCCAAAGTGGTCAGTTCGCGGGTGATGGCGTCGAAGCTGGCCCAGTTGCGGGCGGCCTTGCCGGTGCCGCCGTAGACGACCAGGTCCTCGGGCCGCTCGGCGACGTCGGGGTCGAGGTTGTTGTGGAACATCCGCAGCGCGGCTTCGGTCTGCCACGACTTCGCGGTGAGCTGGGTGCCGCGGGCGGCACGGACGACGCGGGACATTCTCAGACCTCCAGACGGGCGGCGTCGAGGACGGCGCCGGAGCGGACGAGTTCTTCGGCAGCCGCGATCTCGGGCGCCAGGTGCCGGTCGGGACCGGGACCGTTCACTTTGGTGCGCAGCAGGTCCCGGACGCGGCCGGTGACCGGCGACGGCTCCAGCGGCGCCCGGAAGTCCAGCGCCCGGGCCGCCGTCAGCAGCTCGATGGCCAGCACGGTGGTCAGGCCGTCGACGGCCTTGCGCAGCTTCCGCGCGGCCGACCAGCCCATGGAGACGTGGTCCTCCTGCATGGCGCTGCTCGGAATGGAGTCGACGGACGCCGGGACGGCGAGCCGCTTGAGCTCGCTGACGATCGCGGCCTGGGTGTACTGGGCGATCATGTGGCCGGAGTCGACGCCCGGGTCGTCGGCGAGGAACGGCGGCAGGCCGTGCGAACGCGCCTTGTCGAGCATCCGGTCGGTGCGGCGCTCGGCGATGCTGGCGACGTCGGCGACCGGGATGGCCAGGAAGTCGAGGACGTAGGCGACGGGCGCGCCGTGGAAGTTGCCGTTGGACTCGACGCGGCCGTCCGCCAGGACGACGGGATTGTCCACAGCGGACATCAGCTCGCGCTCGCCGACGAGTTCGGCGTGCGTGAGGCTGTCGCGCGCGGCGCCGTGGACCTGCGGGGCGCAGCGCAGCGAGTAGGCGTCCTGGACGCGGTTGCAGTCCGGGCCGCGGTGGCTCTCGACGATCTTCGAGCCCTGCAGCGCCTGCCACATCCGGGCCGCGGACTTCGCCTGCCCGGGGTGCGGGCGCAGCGCCTGGAGGTCGGCGGCGAACGCGCGGTCGGTGCCGAGCAGGGCCTCGACGCTCATCGCGGCGGTGAGGTCCGCGATGTCGAAGAGCCGGTGCAGGTCGGCGGCGGCGAGCAGGAGCATGCCGAGCATGCCGTCGGTGCCGTTGGTGAGCGCGAGGCCCTCCTTCTCGGCCAGGACGACGGGCTCGATCCCGGCCTGCTTCAACGCCTCCGCGGCGGGCTTCAGCCGACCGGCGTGGATCACTTCACCCTCGCCCATCAGCGCCAGCGCGACGGCGGCCAGGGGCGCCAAGTCGCCGGAGCAGCCGAGCGAGCCATACTCGTGGACGATCGGCGTGATATCGGCGTTGAGCAGGGCCGCAAGCGTTTGCGCGGTGCCCGGGCGGACCCCGGTGTAGCCGCTGGCGAGGGTGCGCAGCCGCAGCAGCATCAGCGCGCGGACGACCTCAGGTTCGACGGCGGGCCCGGCACCGGCGGCGTGCGAACGGATCAGGCTGCGCTGCAGCGCGGTCCGGCTCTCGACCGGGATGTGCCGGGTGGCGAGCGCGCCGAAGCCGGTCGAGACGCCGTAGGTGGGCGTGACGGCGTGGGCGAGGTCCTCGATGTGCAGGCGGGTCGCGGCGAGGTTCTTCTCGGCGGCGTCCGTGAGCCCGACCGGCGCGTGGCCGCGGACGACGTCGACGACCTGGGCGGCGGTCAGGGGCTCCGGGCCCAGGAGCACTTTTTCCGGCATGGGCCCATTGCACCCCTTCGGAACCGCTGGTGGGATGCCTCAACGGGTGGTTCTGTCTGGTATCCCAGACACTAGGCTCGGGCCATGGGCGACAGCAGTGAGGTCCCGGCGCTGCGCCGCGGGCTGGCGGTGCTGAGCCTGCTGGCGACGCGGCCCGGCCCGGTCACCGCGGCCGCCATCGCCCGGGAGGCGGGACTCCCCCGCTCGACCACGTACCACCTGCTCAGCGAGCTCGAAGCGGCCGGTTTCGTCGTGCACCTGCCCGCCGAGCGCCGCTACGGCCTGGGCATCGCGGCGTTCGAGCTGGGCTCGGCCTACCTGCGCCACGATCCGCTGGAGCGCCTGGCCGGGCCGTTGCTGCGCAAGCTCGTCGACCGCGTCGGGCACACCGCCCACCTCGGCGTCCTGCACGGCAGCGAGTCGCTGTACCTGATCAAGGAACGCCCGGCCCGGCCCGAGACGCTGGTGACGGAGGTCGGCGTCCGGCTGCCTGCGCAGCTGACTGCGTCCGGCCGGGCGATCCTGCGGCACCTGCCGGCCCCGCACGTCCGGGCGTTGTTCCCGGCGGCGCCGGCGTTCGTGCTCCGCACCGGCCGCGGCCCGCGCACGCTGGCCGAGCTGCGCCGCACCCTCACCGCGGAGCGCCGGCTCGGCTGGTCGGTCGAGGACGGCCACGTCACCGCCGGCTTCGCCTCGGTGGCCTGCCCGGTCTTCGACCACGGCGCCCGCCCCCTGGCGGCGATCAGCGTCACGCTTCGCCACCACTGCGCGGCGGAGCCCTGCCCGGAGACCTGGCCGGACCTGGCGGCGGAAGTAGCGATGATGGCGGCCGAGCTCACCACCCGCATCGGCGGCCACCCGGCCTGACGGCCGTCGCGGGCCGTCCGGGGGTTGTGGCTGGTGCGATCGGGGCAACTGTCACCGAACGGCTCGATTCCACTCCGGTGGGTGATTACCGTAGCGGGGGCTGCGGTTTCGAGGGGCACCGATGGATGACGCAGGGGTGAAGAAGGCCGGTTTCGGTGCGGTGCTCGCCGTCGCCGAGTTCCGGGCGATGTGGGCTGCCGAGCTGCTCTCCGTCTGCGGTGACCAGCTCGCCAGGGTCGCGCTCGCGGTGCTCGTCTTCCAGCGCACGTCCTCCGCCGCGCTGACCGGTCTCACCTACGCCCTGACGTACGTGCCTTCGCTGCTCGGCGGCATCCTGCTGGCCGGCGCGGGCGACCGGTGGCCGCGGCGGGACGTGATGGTCGCGGCCGACCTGGCGCGGGCCGCGCTGGTCGCGGTCATCGCCGTCCCCGGTGTCCCGCTGTGGGTGCTGTGCGTGCTGGTCGCGGTGATGACGGCGCTCGGCGGGCCGTTCAAGGCGGCGCAGCAGGCGCTGCTGCCGTCGGTGCTGGAAGGCGAGCGGTACCTCGTCGGGATGGCCCTGCGGAACGTGACGATGCAGGGCGCGCAGCTGGCCGGGTTCGCCGGGGGCGGCGCGCTGATCGCCGCGTTCACGCCGTCGGCGGCGCTGGCGTTGGACGCGGCGACGTTCCTGCTTTCGGCGTTGTTCCTGGTCACCGGCGTCCGGCGGCGAGCGGCGATCGCCCAGTCGGTCCGGCCGGCCTGGCTGTCCACGACCGGTGCGGGTATCCGGCTGATCTGGCGCGACCCGGCGTTGCGGACGTTGGTGGCGCTCAACTGGCTGGCCGGGTTCTACGTCGTGCCGGAGGCGCTGGCCGCGCCGTACGCGGCCGGGATCGGCGCGGGCGCGACGCTGGTGGGGCTGCTGATGGCGGCGGACCCGGCGGGCAGCGTGCTCGGCGGCGTCGTGTTCGGCAAGTGGATCCCGGAGCACGTGCAGGTCCGCGTGCTGGGCTGGCTGGGGATCGTGGCCGGGCTGCCGCTGGTGGTGTTCGTCTGCCGGCCCGGCCTGGTGACGTCGGTGGTGCTCATGGCGGCGTCCGGGCTGGTGGCGACGGGCTACAACATCCAGGGCACGGTCTCGTTCATGCGGCGGGTGCCCGACGAGCACCGCGCGCAGTGTGCCGGGGTGAATTCGACGGGCCTGATCACCGTGCAGGGGCTGGGCGCGGCCGCGGCGGGCGCGCTGGCCGACGTGCTGGGCCCGGCGCACACCATCGCCGTGGCCGGGGCGGCCGGTGCCGCGGTGGCCGTGCCGATCGCGAGGGCGTGGCGCCGGGTCGGGGTGGTGAGCCGATGACCTCAGTTGTCGCGTCCGCACATGGTGCGCCTCCCTTCACCGCCTCGAGCCGGACCGGCTCCGTCACCGGCCGGACACCATGAGTATGCGGACCGGGGGCGGGATTGCGCGCTCCGGGCCGCGTATTCGTGACGTCCTCGTGGCACCGCGACGCTGGGTGCTGTGGCGCCAGGGTCCGCGGGTGATCGTCTACTGCCTGGTGAGCGAGGTGGTGGCGGTGGTGCTGACGCTCCGCCCGTCCCCGATCGCGGTGGACCGCCGGACGCTGTCGATCCTGGCGGTGCTGCTGGTCCTGGGGGTGGCGCAGTCGGAGTCGGGCCGGCGCGTGGAGCGGATCCGGCGCCGCGTGTCGGGGACGCCGCACATCAACATGACGTCGGTCTGGACGTTCGCCGGCGTGCTGCTGCTGCCCCCGCTCCTGCTGGCGGTCCTGGTCGGGGGTCTGTACGCGCACCTGGCGGTCCGCAGCTGGTACCGCCTGCAGCGGGTGCCGGTCTCCCGCACGGTCAGCAACGCGGCGATCATCGTGCTGTCGTGTTACGCGGCTCAGTCGGTGCTGCGGGTTTCGGGCTTCTCCGACGTCCGCTCGGCGATGCCGCACAGCTGGGCGGGGACGTTCGCGATCGCGGCCGCGGGGGTGACGTTCTTCGCGGTGAACGCGCTGCTGGTGCTGCCGGCTCGCCGTGAGGTGGGCCGGACGCCGGAGGCGCTGTTCGGCACGTGGTCGGACAACGGCCTCGAGGTGGCGACGCTGTGCCTGGGTGCGCTGAACGCGGTGGTGCTGGCGACCTTGCCGGGCCTGGTGGTGCTGGTGTTCCCGCCGTTGCTGCTGTTGCACCGGACCGTGCTGGTGAAGCAGCTGGAAGTGGCGGCCCACCGCGACGAGAAGACGGGTTTGTACAACACGAGCGGCTGGCACGCGCTGGCGGAGCGGACGCTGGCGGCCGCTGCTCGCCAAGGGGGCACGTTCGGGCTGCTGATGCTGGACTTGGACCACTTCAAGCAGGTGAACGACACGTACGGTCACCTGGCGGGTGACGCGGTGCTGAAGGCGGTGGCCGAGGCGATCATCTCGGCGGTCCGCGGCCGGGGGGACGCGGTGGGCCGGTTCGGTGGTGAGGAGTTCGTGGTCTTGCTGCCGGGGATCGCGCAGCCGGACATCGGCGCGGTGGCGGAGCGGGTCCGCCGGGCGATCAGCGCGTTGCGGGTTCCGGCGGGCCAGCTGGCGATCTCGGGCCTGTCGGTCTCGATCGGCATCGCGGTCTACCCGTCAGCAGGCGCTTCGCTACAGCGCCTGCTGGACGCCGCGGACACGGCGCTCTACCACGCGAAGGCGACGGGGCGGAACAAGGTGGTCCACGTGGCGGACCTGGTGTGAGGGGTCAGGCGGTCCGCTGCCGCCGCCCGGCGTCGAGGCCGAGCATGGCCAGCAGTTCGGCGCAGTCGTGGACGTCGGAGGAGTGTCCGGCCACGGTGAGCACGGCGCGGTCGTTCTGTTCGCCGAGGCGCACCGCCTCTTCAGCCCGGATAACGCCCATCCGGCTGTCTTCATCATTGGCAAGGGAGCTGCCACTACGCCGGGCCCAGGTCATCTGGCCACCTACTTCCGACTCCACGGGTGCGAAGTCATTGGTCGGACCCCAAGCATGACATTGACACGAATTTCACTCACAAGTGGCCCCCACCACAAGCAGCAACCACCCCACCCGAAACCGAACACACCAGGTGAGCGCCCCCGCCCACTCCCCCAGACGAACGACCCACCACAACCCCGCGCGCACCCAGGCCCCGCCCTCATCACCCGATCCACCCCACCGCCGCCCCTCACCCACGCAGGCCCCCGGTCGCCTGCCTCACCACCTACGGCGGCCCTCTCGACTAACTCACCACCACGAAGGCCCACTGGCCTGCCTCACCCACGGAGACCCGCCCGGCCTGCCCCCCCCCACCCACGAAGGCCCCGGTCGCCTGGCTCGGCCACCCACGAAGGCCTCACCGCGCCTGACTCACCACCATGAAGGCCCCCCTGGCCCGACTCACCAGCGACAGAGGCCAGCTGGCCGGGCTCACCACCCGAAGTCATCCCGCCGCCGGGCTCACCACCGCAAAGGCCCACCAGCCCCGCCTGGCTCACCACCCACGCGCCCACCACCACCCAACGGAGGACCCACCCGAGCCTGGCTCACCACCAAACGCAACCACCCGGGGGGTCCAGGGGGGCGAAGCCCGCCCTGGCGGGGGTTTGGGGGTCCGACCCCCAAAGGAAACCCGAGAACGAGAGAAGGCCCAGCCCCCGAAGGGGGCGTGGGCCTTCTCGTAGTGGAGGTGCCGGGAATTGAACCCGGGTCCTCTGGCGTATCAACAGGACTTCTCCGTGCGCAGTCCGCTACGTCTCTGCTTGGCTCCCTCAATCACGCGAACAAGCTGAGGTGACGAGCCCAGCCACTGTTTGCTTCACGACTGTTCCCCGTGGCCGGGACAGTCGCTGAGCCTCCTAGCTGATGCCGGTACCCGGGCCGGAGGCGAACCCGGGCCGACAGAGTCGCACTCGCTCAGGCGGCGAGGGCGAACTCGCGCTGACTGGAGTCGGCGCTTATTTGGTTGCGATGACGCTTACGGTGGTCTCTCGCCTGCACCGGCACGCTTCTCCTGAATCAACGTCCAAAGTCGAAACCGTTCACCCCCTTGTCGGGACACAACCTGTCCATCATAACGCGGGGCGCCATCGGTTTGGTCCGGGTGGGGTGGGGCCAGCCCTACCGCCGGGATGCCCGCTCGCACCATGTCGCCCACCTCGCGAAACCGCGATGCTGGTACTCGATGAAGGGAGCGCGGTCATGGTGAGCGAGAGGCGGGATCCGCCGTTCGGTGGTTCGGTGGTGTTCTTGCTGATGAACTTGCCGCTGGGGGTGGTGGCGTTCGCGTTCCTCACCGTCTTCTTGTCGGCCGGGGCGGGGACGGCGGTGGTCTGGGTCGGGGTGGGTCTGCTGGCCGCCGTCGTGCTCGCGGTGCGGGGGGCCGCGCGGCTGGAGCGGGCGCGGGTCTACGCGTTGCTGGACCGTTACATCGACCTCCCGTATCTGCCGTTGCCCGCCGGGAAGCAGGTCGAGCGGTGGAAGGGGCGGGTGAAGGATCCGTCGACCTGGCGGGACCTGACGTACTTCGCGCTCCTCTTCCCGGTGGGCCTGGTCGAGTTCGTGCTCGTGACGACGTTCTGGGCGACGAGCCTGGCGCTCGTGGGCCTGCCGGTCTACTTCCGGTGGCTGCCGGGCGGGGAGTACCACTTCCCGGCTTGGGAGGTGCCGTGGCTGACCGTGGACTCGACCGTGGAGGCGCTACCGTGGGCAGCGCTCGGGGTGTTGTTCGTCGCGTTGTCGGTGGCGCTGACCAGGGCGCTGGCGGGCACGCACGCCCGGCTGGCGTCCGCGCTGCTGGGGCCGACGGTGGCGCAGCGCCACCGGATGGAGCGCTGGTGGGAAGACGCGGAAGAGAAGAACCTGGTGGCGGGATGACCGAGGCGCAACAGCTGGAACACCCGCGGCCGCACCCGGCTCGCACGATCCTCTACATGATCGCCGGTTTCGTCTTCCGGCTCGTGCAGTTCGTGCTGATCGTGGTCGGCATCGGGGTGGGCGTCTCGACGGCGGTGATCTGGGTCGGGTTCCCGATCCTGCTGGCGACGACGAGTTTCATCCGCTGGTCCGGTGATCGCGAGCGGGGCTGGCTGGGGACGATGCTGCAGGTGCCGCTGCCGCCGGTGCAGCGGCGGCCGTACGAAGAGGGGCAGCCGCTGCTGCGGCGGTGGATGGTCCGGCTGAGCGATCCGACGACGTGGCGGGACCTGGCGTACCTGATGGTGGCGTTCCCGCTGGCGTGTGCGGAGTTGGTGATCGCGCTGGCGTCGGTCGTGCTGCTGCCGATGGCGATCTGGGTGACGCCGTGGCTGGGCTGGCTGCACGGCGAGCTGGCGCTGGCGCTGCTGGGGCCGGACCGCACGAAGCGGCTGGAGCAGAAGGCCGAGCGGCTGCAGGCGTCGCGAGCACGCGGTGTCGACGCGGCCGAAGCCGAACGCCGTCGCATCGAACGTGACCTGCACGACGGCGCGCAGCAGCGGCTGGTGGCCGTCGCGATGAGCCTGGGGCGCGCGAAGTCGAAGTTCGACCAGGACCCGCAGGCGGTGCGGGAGCTGATCGACGAGGCGCACTCGGACGCGAAGCTCGCCGTCTCGGAGCTGCGGGACCTGGCGCGCGGCATCTACCCGGCCGTCCTCGGTGACCGGGGGCTGGACGCGGCGTTGTCGGCGCAGGCGGCGAAGTCGCCGATCCCGGTGGACGTCTCGGTGGACGTCGACCCGCGTCCGCCGGCCGCGGTGGAGACGACGGCGTACTTCATCGTCGGCGAGACGCTGACGAACATCGCGAAGCACGCCGGAGCGACCGAAGCGACCGTGAAGGTGTGGCGGACCGACGACCACGTCGTCGTCGAGATCACCGACAACGGCCACGGGGGCGCGGAGGTGCGTCCCGGCGGCGGGCTGGCCGGCCTGGCCGACCGCGCCGCGACGATCGACGGGGTGATCACCGTGGTGAGCCCGGTGGGCGGGCCGACCGTGATCCGGGCTGACCTCCCCTGCCAGTGGTGAATAGGCTGGACCCCGTTCATCCACGAGCTTGGGGGCCGGATGCGGGTAGTGATCGCCGAGGACGCCGTGCTGCTGCGGGCCGGGGTGACCCGCCTGCTCGCCGACGAGGGCATCGAGACGGTCGCGGCCGTCGACAACGGCGACGACCTGCTCGGCGCGCTCAAGGAACATCGCCCTGACCTGGCGATCGTCGACGTCCGGATGCCGCCGACGTTCACCGACGAGGGGTTGCGCGCGGCGCTGGCGGCGCGCAAGGAGATCCCGGGGCTGCCGGTGCTGGTGCTGTCGCAGTACGTCGAGGAGTCGTACGCGGTGGAGCTGCTCTCGGGCGGCGCGGGCGGCGTCGGTTACCTGCTGAAGGAGCGGGTGGCGGACGTCGCGGACTTCCTGGACGCGGTCCGCCGCGTGGCGGGCGGCGGCACGGCGATCGACCCGGACGTGATCGCCCAGCTGATGGCCCGCGGCCGGCGCAACCCGCTGGACGCGCTGACGGCCCGCGAGTCCGAAGTCCTGGGCCTGATGGCCCAGGGCTTGTCGAACACGGCGATCGCGAACTCCCTGGTGGTTTCGCACGGCGCGGTGGAGAAGCACATCGGCAACATCTTCTCGAAGCTCGGCCTCGAAGCCAGCGCGGAGGAGCACCGCCGGGTCCGGGCGGTGCTGACCTACCTGGGCCGCTGAGCCCGCCACCCTTCGACGGCGACCCGCACCGCCTCTTCGTCCTCGCGGGCGTGCGCACCGGACGCCCCGGCGGCGCCGAGGATCATCTCGCCGTCCGTGACGAGGATTCCGCCCGCGTAGGGGACGTAGTCCCCGTGGAAGAGGTGCTGGATGCCGTCGACGATCGGGCCGGGCAGCTCGAGCCCGCCCGAAGCGGTCAGCGTGAGCAGCGCGGTGCGGGCCTTGGCCACGGCGATCCGGCTGGTCATGGGCATCCCGCCGTCGGCTCGGCGCAGCGCGATGACTTCGCCGGTGACGTCGAGCACGGCCACGGCCAGCGGCGGGAACCCGCGCTCCACCCCGGCCGTCAGCGCGGCGTCCACCAGCCGGTCGGCGTCCGCCAAGGTGAGGCCCGGGAGGCGAGGCGATCCGATCATGGCACCGAGCTTAGCGTCGCCGGCGACGGACGGTGACCAAAAGTCCCGTAGGGTGGCGACGGGTCACCCGTTCCGCGGGCGGCACCCGGGTGAGCGCTCACCTACCATGAGCGGACCCGCTGTCGAGAGGAGCCGCAGATGTCCGACGAGACCCGCTGCGTCCGCTTCTTCGGCGGCCCGCTCGACGGCCGCGTCCAGGAGCTCGGGGACGCCGAACCGATTCCCGGCACCGTCATCCGGCACATCCACCTGCACGGCGGCCCGAAGATCGAGACGCGCTACGAGCTCGGCCTCACCGACCACGGCTGGGAGTACCGCCTCGCCGCCGCGCAGCACGAACCCGAGCCCGACGGCCTGCGCTAGTAGGGAGAACCCCCGTATCCACCGGGGGTGAACAGGACCCCCGATAGGCCGGGCAGCACCGCTGTCTTCCCCGGTCGAACCGGCCAGGCTGAGCAGCATGCACACGAGCCGCGACAGGTTCCTCGACGTCGTCCGGGCGGGGGCCATCCTCGCCGTCATCGCCCAGCACTGGATCATGCCGGTGCTCTCCTACTCCGACGGGCACCTCGCCACCGGCAACGCCCTGGCGACGCCGGGCTGGTGGGTCGTGACCTGGTTGTCGCAAGTGATGCCCTTGGTCTTCTTCGCCGGCGGCGCGGCCAACCTGATCTCCTTCCGCCGCGCGGCGTCCACGCAGCAGTGGCTCGCCGGGCGCATCAAGCGCCTGATGGTGCCGGTGCTGCCGCTGATGGCGGTCTGGCTGATCGTGCCGGACTTCCTGCGCGGCCTGGGTGTCCCGCCGCAGCCGTTGCAGGTCGGCAGCGCGATCGCCGCGCAGCTGCTGTGGTTCCTCGCGGTGTACGTGCTCGTCGTGCTGCTCACGCCGCTCATGGTCGCCGCGCACCGGCGCTGGGGCCTGAAGGTGCCGCTCGTCATGGGCGCGGCGGGCATCCTCGTCGACGTCGCGCGCTTCAACGACTTCGGCTACATCGGTTACGCCAACGCGATCTTCGTCTGGGTCGCCGTGCACCAGCTGGGCTTCCACTACGTCGAAGGCCGCCTCGGCTCGCTGACCCGCCGCGGCGCGCTGACGCTGTCGGCGGCCGGATTCGGCGTCACGGCGCTGCTGGTCGCGTTCGGGCCGTACCCGGCCAGCATGATCGGCATGCCGGGCGCGCCGGTGTCGAACATGAGCCCGCCGACCGTGCTGCTCGCCTTCCTCGCCGTCGGCCAGATCGGCCTGCTGCTCGCCTTCCGCCCGCAGCTCAACGCGCTCGCGGCACGCCCCGGCATCGGCGACGCCCTCGGCTGGCTCGGCGCGCGGTTCATGAGCGTCTACCTGTGGCACATGCCGGCGCTGATCGTGGTGGCGGGCGTGACCGTGTACGGCCTCGGCTACCGGACGCCCGCCCCGGGCACGGTGTTCTGGCTGGTCATGGCGCCGGCGTGGTTCGCGGCGTGCGGGATGGTGCTGTTCGGGCTGCTCCGGCTGTTCGCCCACTTCGAAATGCAGCGCGACACCGCGATCGCGACGGCGAGGGTGCCGCAGCTGGTCGCGGCCGGGCTGCTGGTCTCGGGTGGCCTGCTCGGCCTGGCGGCGCACGGGTTCGCCCCGCTGTCGGACGGCATCGCACGCGGCCCGGTGCCGTGGGTGGTCCTGGCGACGGCCGGGTTCCTCCTGGCGGGCAAGCAGATCCCGGTGGTCGACCTGCTGGGCCGCGCGGTCACCGTCAGCGAACGCGCGACCCTGCCCGGCCTCAAGCGCTGAGCAGCCGCAGCGGGGTGTCGTGCAGGACGGCTCGCAGGAACGGCTCCCCCAGGCGATCGTCGGCCGCCCAGCCGGCGATCGCCTGCAGCTGCGTCGCGTACGAGTACGGGATGTTCGGGAAGTCGGTGCCGAGCACGACGCGATCGGCGACTTCCGCCAGCCGCGCCGTCCAGTCCGGCGGCAGCGGCGACATCGCCTCGGCGAACGGCACGCCGACCATCGTGGTGTCCAGGTGCACCCGCGGGTACTTCGCCAGCAGCTCGAAGGCCGTTTCGAACTCGGGCATCGCCGCGTGCGCGAGCACCGCCGTCAGCCGCGGGTGCCGGGCGAGGACCTCTTCGAACACCGACAACCCGGTGAAGTCACCCCGCAACGGTCCGTGTCCACAGTGGACGACGACCGGGACGCCCGCGTCGGCCAGCGCGCCCCACACGGGCTTCAGCAGGTCGTCGCGCGGGTCGTACGCGCCCACCTGGACGTGCGCCTTGAACACCCGGGCGCCGGCGCGCAGCGCATCGTCCACAGCGGACCCGGCGCCGGGCTCGGGGTAGAACGTGCCGGTCGGCACCGCGGCCGGGACCCGGGCGGCGAACTCGAGCGCCCAGTCCGTCAGCCACTGCGCCATCCCCGGCTTGTGCGGGTAGACCAGCGGCGCGAAGCGCGTCACGCCCAGCGCACGCAGGGTGTCCAGCCGCTCCTCTTCGGACGTCCGGTAGTGCACCGGCCACTCGGTGCCGTAGTGCGTCGAGGCCCGGTCGAAGTACGCCCAGACCTTGTCCATCACCGGCTTCGGCAGGAAGTGGACGTGCAGGTCGACCAGGCCCGGCAGGCCCAGCGACGCCGTCCAGCGCGCGACGTCCGCGTCGGAAGCCGGGCCGGGCCTCACTCCGTGAACCGGCCCTTCAGCGCGCGGCCCATGGCCTTCCTGATGTCGCGGTCCGCGTCGCGCTTGGCGAGCGTCTGCCGCTTGTCGTAGGCCTTCTTGCCCTGGGCCAGCGCGATCTCGACCTTGACCTTGCCGTCCTTGAAGTACATCGACAGCGGGACCAAGGAAAGCCCGCTCTCCTTGGTCTTGCCGATGAGCTTCTCGATCTCCCGCCGGTGCAGCAGCAGCTTCCGGGTGCGCCGCGGCATGTGGTTGGTCCACGTGCCCTGCGTGTACTCCGGGATGTGGACGTTGCGCAGCCACACTTCGCCGTCGTCGACCGTCGCGAACGCGTCCGCCAGGGACGCCTTGCCCTCGCGCAGGCTCTTGACCTCGGTTCCGACGAGCACGAGACCGCACTCGTAGGTGTCGAGGATGGAGTAATCGTGGCGCGCCTTGCGGTTCGACACGATCACCTTCTGGCCACGTTCCTTGGGCATACGACCACTCTACGTGATTCCGACGGTGACGAGCAGCGGGTTAAATCAGTGCCGGACGTACAGGCGCAGCGTGACGTAACCGGTGATGGCGGAGATCACCACGGACACCCCGAGCAGGATCGGCGCGACCGGGAACAGCAGCTCCAGCGTGGTGATCTTCGGGAAGACGTCGCCGGTGAACACCGCGTCGAGGAAGCTCACCTTGGTCAGCACCAGCATGATGATCCCGAGGATCGCACCGACCGCGCCGGCGACCACCGCCTCCAGGAGGAACGGCAGCTGTGTGTACCACCGCGTCGCGCCGACCAGCCGCATGATGCCGACCTCGGTGCGCCGGGTGAACGCGGACACCTGGATCGTGTTGGCGATCAGCAGCAGCGCGGCGATGGCCATGATTAGCGCGGCGCCGAAGGCCATGTTGCGGACGCCGTTGAAGGCGTTGAAGACGCGGTCGAGGAACTTCTTCTGGTCGTCGACCTTCCGCACGCCCGGCTTGTTCGCGTACTCCTGCACGATCGCGTCGCTGCGGTCCGGGTCCTTCAGCTTCACGTGCAGCGACGCGGGCAGCGACTCGGGGCCGGTGAGCGCGACCAGCTCCGGCTGGCTCTCGAAGATCTTCTTGAACCGGTCGAAAGCCTGGTCGCGGTTCTCGAACACGACCGACTCGACACCGTTGTTGCTCTGCAGCGAGGTCCGCAGCGACTGGCACAGCGCCTGCGTGCAGTTCTTGTCGGTCGCGCTGATGTCCTCGGTGAGGTAGACGGAAACCTCGACGTCGGCGAGGAAGTTGGACTTCATCTTGTCGATCGTCCGCACGGCGAGGAGGCCGCCGCCGAGCATGGCGAGCGACACGGCCGTGGTCAGCATCATCGCGATGGTCATCGTGACGTTCCGGCGCAGGCCGGTGACTACCTCACTGAAGACGAAACTGGCGCGCATGGCGGGTGCAGGTCCTTGGGGGGTCGGGGTCGTTGAAGGGCTGCGTCGTTACGGAAACGCGGTCAGCGACCGATGCCGTAGACGCCGCGGGCGTCGTCGCGGATCACCCGGCCGAGCTGCAGCTCGACGACTCGGCGCCGCATGGAGTCCACGATGGAGTGGTCGTGGGTGGCCATCAGGACGGTGGTGCCGGTGCGGTTGATCCGCTCCAGCAGCAGCATGATGTCCTGGCTGGTGTCGGGGTCCAGGTTGCCCGTCGGTTCGTCGGCGAGCAGCACCAGCGGCCGGTTCACGAACGCCCGCGCGATGGCGACGCGCTGCTGCTCACCACCGGAGAGCTCGTTGGGCAGCCGGTCCGCCTTGCCGTCGAGGCCGACGAGCTCCAGCACCTCGGGCACGACCTTCTTGATGGTCGGGCCCGGCTTGCCGATGACCTCGAGGGCGAACGCGACGTTCTCCGCGACGGTCTTGTTCGCGAGCAGGCGGAAGTCCTGGAAGACGCAGCCGATGGTCTGCCGCAGGCGCGGGACCCTGCGGCGGGCCAGCTTGGCGACGTCGAAGTTGGACACCATCACGCGGCCCTTGCTGGGCGTCTCTTCACGCAGCAGCAGCCGGAGGAAGGTCGACTTCCCCGATCCCGAAGGACCGATGAGGAAGACGAACTCACCCTTTTCGATGTCGACGGACACCCGCTCGAGCGCGGGCCGCGTCGAGGTCTTGTAGACCTTGGAAACCTCTTCGAGCCGGATCACGATTCGGCATACTACCCACCGGTCTCGTGAAGCCCCGGTTGCCCGGTGCACCCGAGTGGAGCAGCGGGTGTTTGCGCACGGTGAGCGGTCGGCCGAACACCCCTTGCACCGATCAGGCGGCCGACTGCTTACGCCAGCGGATGCCGGCGTCGAGGAAGCCGTCGATCTCGCCGTCGAGCACCGCCGACGGGTTGCCGACCTCGTAGTCGGTCCGCAGGTCCTTCACCATCTGGTACGGGTGCAGCACGTAGGAGCGCATCTGGTTGCCCCAGCTGGACCCGCCGTCCTTGAGGGCGTCCATCTCGGCACGCTCCTCTTCCTTCTTCCGCAGCATCAGCCGGGCCTGGAGGACCTTCAGCGCGGCCGCCTTGTTCTGCAGCTGCGACTTCTCGTTCTGGCAGGAGACGACGATGCCGGTCGGCAGGTGCGTGATGCGCACCGCGGAGTCGGTCGTGTTGACGCTCTGGCCGCCGGGACCCGACGAGCGGTAGACGTCGACCCGGATGTCCTTCTCCGCGATGTCGACGTGGTCGACCTCTTCGACCTCCGGCAGCACCTCGACGTGCGCGAACGACGTCTGGCGGCGGCTCTGGTTGTCGAACGGCGAGATCCGGACGAGCCGGTGGGTGCCCTGCTCGACCGAGAGGGTGCCGTAGACGTAGGGGGCGGTCACCTTGAACGTCGCCGACTTGATGCCCGCCTCTTCGGCGTAGGAGATGTCGTAGACGTCGGTGGGGTAACCGTGGCGCTCCGCCCAGCGCAGGTACATGCGCAGCAGCATCTCGGCGAAGTCGGCCGCGTCGACGCCGCCGGCCTCGGAGCGGATGGTGACGACGGCGTTGCGGTCGTCGTATTCGCCCGAGAGCAGGGTGCGGACCTCGAGGCCGTCGATGGCCTTGCCGAGGTCGGCGAGCTCGCTTTCGGCCTCGGCCATGCTGCCGGAGTCGCCTTCGGCCTCGGCGAGCTCGTACAGCACGCCGAGGTCGTCGGCCCGCTGGCGCAGCTCGGAGACGCGCCTCAGCTCGCCCTGCCGGTGGGACAGCTGGCTGGTGACCTTCTGGGCCGCCTCCGGGTCGTCCCAGAGGTTGGGACTGGAGGCCTGCTGTTCCAGGTCGGCCACCTGGGCACGCAGCGCATCCAGGTCCATCACCGACTCGATCTGGGTCAGCTTGCCGGTCAGGTCCCTCAGTGCCGCGTCGAACTCATCACTCACGTTTGTCAAGGTTACGGCAAAACCCACGACCGGTTGCGAGGACCGGTCGTGGGCGCGCGAACCTCAGGCCGCGGGGATGGCGTCGAGCAGCTTCAGCGCGGCCTTGGCCTGCGCTTGGGCGAACTCGGCGACCGCCTTCTCGTACGGCCCCTCGGCGGCCTTGGTGGCCGCCTTGGCGTCGTCGAGCTGCTGGCTGTAGCTCGTCCGGGCCGACTCGAGCAGCGACTGGCGCTGCTTCGCGGTCAGCGACCCGGCGTGCACGAGCCGCAGGATCAGCGGGCTGCGCAGGTGGTCGGGGCCGGCTTCGGAGGTCAGCCAGGCCTTGAAGGCCTTCTTGCCGGCGGCGGTGATCAGGTACTGCTGACTGGAGCGCGGGCCCTGCTTGCCGAGCCGGACGAGACCTTCTTTGGACAGCGCCGGGAGCTCCCGGTACACCTGGCTGCGGGTGACGCTGAAGAAGGCGCCGAATCGCTCACCCGCTCCCGCGACGAGCTGCCCGCCGGTGGCGGGACCGTCGTGGAGCAGACCGAGCAGGGCGGCGGCTGTTGCATTCAATTCGGACACGCCCCCTAGATTCCCACTTATCGGCCGCTGTGTCCACAGTGGTCAGCGGATCTGTCCATTGTGGCTAGTGAGATCCCCTCGTTCGGCCCAATGCGACCCGGTCCACTGTGGACCTGGATACGCTCTGCAACCGCTCCCAGGGCATTTTGGCCCAACCAGACGCACGCGAACCACCCCGGCAACCTCCAGGCAGGTGAGTTCGGCGGACGGCACTCCCCGGCTTGGCCCACCCCGAACACACACCGCAACCACCAATGCCCGCCGCCCAAAACACGAGATCCGTAGCAAAAGGCGACCACAACGGGGGATCCAAGGGGGCGGAGCCCCTTTGGCGGGGGTTTGGGGGTTCGACCCCCAATACAATGCGAAAGAGGGGTGTACGGACGCTTTCCGTCCGTACACCCCTCTTAACCTCTGTAGCGGGGACAGGATTTGAACCTGCGACCTCTGGGTTATGAGCCCAGCGAGCTACCGAGCTGCTCCACCCCGCGCCGTTTTGGTACTTCAATAGATTACACGGGGTCGCGAGGGGCTTTACACCGGGGTCCGAAAAGCCGCTGACCTGGCCTTACGGTGCTTCGAGCCACTGCTGGGCTCCACTGAGGACCATGGTCAGCCCGTCCTCGAACCGCGCGTCGGCGTCCCCCAGCACCGCCTCGCCGGCCGACTCGCGGTAGCGCTCGTCGAACTCGCCGGGCATGGGCCGCACGGCCTGTTCCTCGATCACGTAGCCGATGACGAAGCAGTAGACGGTGAACGTCGCCCGGCTCGCCCGCCCCTCGTCGAGCCCGGCTTCGATGCTCCGGCGCAGCGGGTGTTCGCCGACCAGGCTCGTGTCGCCGAGGTACGTACCAGCGAAAACCTTTCCGCCGTCGCGATAGGCGAGCATCATCCGCCGGAGCGCCCGGGCGCTGTGCGCGGCACCTTCCCACTCCCCCGCCGACGCCGGCGGCCGCCGATCGGCCACGGAGTCGCGGTACATCTGCGTCGCCATCTCGTCGAGCAGTTCCTGTTTGTTCTTCATGTGCCAGTAGAGCGCGGGCGCCTTGACGCCGAGGTCGGCGGCGATCAGCCGGAGTGTGAGGCCGTTGAGTCCCACTTCGTTGAGCAGCTTCAGCCCGGCCCGAGCGATGTTCTCCCTGGTCAGGGCCATCTTTACAGCACCTCTCCGGATCACGGCTTGACAATTTAACGATGTTAAGGCCACCCTGGGGACAGGTCAATTTAACGTTGTTAAGGAGCTGGGGATGCAGGAGTTGACGGCGGAGGTGGTCGTCGCCGGCGCGGGCCCGACGGGCTTGATGCTGGCGAACGAGCTGGCACTGGCCGGAGTGGACGTTCTGGTGCTCGAGCGGATGCACGAGCGAACGGGGTTGTCGAAGGCCCTGAACCTCCAGCCGCGGACGGCGGAAGTCCTGGATCTGCGGGGTTTGCTGCCGCGCGCGCGGGACCGCTCGTTCGCGACTGTCGCGGACGGACACTTCGCGGTGATCCCGGTGCCCTACACGGGCTGGGACACCCGCCACCCGTACCAGCTGGGCATCCCGCAGGCGGAGGTCGAAGCGGCGTTGGAGGAGCGCCTGGCGGAGCAGGGCGTGAAGGTGCGGCGAGGGCACGAGCTCACGAACTTCGTCCAAGACGCCGGCGGCGTCACGGTCACCGCGGGAGACCTGCGCGTCCGAGCGGCGTACCTGGTGGGCTGTGACGGCGGCCGCAGCGGGGTGCGCAAGGCGTTGAACCTGTCGTTCGAAGGCATCGAGGGCCAGGGCCACGGCGTGGCAGCGGACGTGCTCTTCAAGTCGACCCCGCCGGGCGCACCGACGCAGTGGCGCTCGATGACCGACATGGTCACGTCCAGGAGCCCGGGCAAGTTCATCGGCGTCATCCCGTTGGCCGAGCCGAACTTGTACCGAATCAGCTTCGGCGACCGCCTGAACCGCCCAGCAAATCTCCGAGCCGACGTCACGGACGAAGAAGTCCGCCAAGCAGTCACCGAACGCTTCGGCACGGAGGTGGAGATAGCGGAGATCCGCTGGGCATCCCGTTTCTCGGACGACAGCCGCCTGGCAGAAACCTACAAGGTAGGCCGGGTCTTCCTGGCGGGCGACGCGGCCCACACCCACTTCCCAGCAGGAGGCCAGGGCCTGAACCTAGGCGTCCAGGACGCAATGAACCTGGGCTGGAAACTGGCAGCAGAGCTACACAATCGAGCTGCAGCAGGACTCCTGGACACGTACGAGTCAGAGCGCCGCACGGTAGCCAAGCAGGTCCTGGACAACATAGCGGCCCAGAACGCCCTGATCCCCACAACCCCGAACCAACTAGCCCTAAGAGCCCTCTTCCGAGACCTGGCAACCCTCCCCGAAGTCCAGCACCACCTATCAGGAATGGTCTCAGGCCTCAACATCCGCTACGCAACAGAGGAAACCCACCCAGCAACCGGAACCCGCCTCCCCGACTTCCCCCTACCAAGCGGCAACCAGGCAAGCACCTTATTCCACAAAGGAAACTGGGTCCTGCTGACAAAAACCCCAACCCCAAAGCCCCACACAGAGGTACTCGTAGCAGAGGTCCCCAACCTCCCCTGGCCGAACCTGGAAAAGATCCTCGTCCGCCCAGACGGCTACATAGCAAACACAACAGGCAAAACACAAGCCTGGCTAACCTGACAACCCAACCACCCACCGGGGGGTCCAGGGGCGGCGAAGCCCCCTGGCGGGGGTCTGGGGGTTCGACCCCCAGGAGCAAATGCGAAAGAGGGGTGCGTTCGCGCTTTCCGCGAACACACCCCTCCCAACCTCTGTAGCGGGGACAGGATTTGAACCTGCGACCTCTGGGTTATGAGCCCAGCGAGCTACCGAGCTGCTCCACCCCGCGTCGTGACACCTACCTTACGCCCTCGTTTCGCGGGGGTGCAAAGCAGGTGCCGCTTGGGTAACCGATGTCACCCTCCGGGCTGCGTGCTGGGCGGCGCGGTGCTGGTGCCGGGGGCTGCGGTCTTGGCTGCTTCGTAGGCGCGCGCGGCCGCGTCGAGGGCGGCGAGGGCGGCGCCTTGGTCGGTGAAGTTGCCGGATTGCTGGGCGGCCTTGAGCTTGGCGATGGCCGACTGGATGTCGGCGACCGCCCGGTCGAGGGCCGCGTTGCCGCCGCCGGTGTTGGGGGGTGTCGTGGTCGGGGTGGTGGGTGTCGTCGGCGAGGTCGGCTGGCCGGCTTGGGGTGGCGTGGTGGTGGCTTCGCCGGTGCCGGAGCCGAAGACCTGGTCGAGGGCTTCCTGGAGGGTGGCGCCGTAGCCGACCTTGGGTCCGTAGGAGACGAGGACCCGGGCCAGCTGCGGGTAGCTGTTCTGGTTGCGCTGCCGGATGTAGACGGGTTCGACGTAGAGGAAGCCGTCGGCGACCGGGAGCGTGATCAGGTTGCCGTAGATGGGGGTGACGTTGGGGTTGTTGAACAGGGTGCGGTCCTGGGCGACGCGGGAGTCGCTCTGGAACCGGTTCTGGACCTGGACCGGGCCGTCGACCTGGGTGGCTCCGGTGGCCGCGCTGGGTAGCTGGAGGACGCGGATCTTGCCGTAGTCGCCGGGGTCGGAGGACACCGACATCCACGACGCGAGGTACTGGCGCTGGAGACCGGTGAGCGAGCTGGTCAGCTGGAACGTCGGTTTGGTCTGGCCCGGGGTGTCGGCGAGGACGTAGTAGCCGGGCTGGTTGGCCGCGCCGGCCGCGGCCGGGTTCGAGCCGCCCTCGGCGGTCGGGTCCTGCGGGACGCTCCAGAAGGCCTGCTGCGAGTAGAACTCCTGCGGGTTGCTGACGTGGTAGCGCGACAGCAGTTCACGCTGGATCTTGAAGAGGTCTTCGGGGTAGCGGAAGTGGGCGCGCAGGTCCGGGGAGATCTCGGCGCTGGGCTTCACGAGTCCGGGGAAGACCTTCTCCCAGGCGTTGAGGACCGGTTCCTTGTCGTCGATCGAGTAGAGCTTCACGCTGCCGTTGAAGGCGTCGACGGTGGCCTTGACGGAGTTGCGGATGTAGTTGATGGAGCTGTTGGCCTGGCGGGCGACGCCGTTGAGGGAGTCGTTCGTGGCCGCGCCGAGCTGGGTCTGCTGGGCGTACGGGAAGTTGTTGAGGGTGGTGTAGCCGTCGATGATCCACTGGATCTTGCCGTCGACGACCGCCGGGTACGGGTCGCCGTCGAGGGTCAGCCACGGCGCGATCTTGCTGACGCGGTCGCGCGGGTCGCGGTTGTACATGATCTTGGAGTTGTCGCCGATGGCGTCGGAGAACAGGATGTTCCGTTCGCCGTACTCGGCGGCGAAGGCGAGGCGGTTGAACCAGTTGTCGATCGGGACGCCGCCGGCGCCCGTGTACTTGTAGCGGTCGGTGGCGGTGTCGTACTCGCCGGGCGCGTTGCCGGTGGTGCCGCCGACGATGGCGTAGTCGGATTCCGCGGCGGACAGCTCGCCGTAGTAGATGCGCGGTTCCTTGACCTCGATGCCGGGCTGGCCCGGGGCCGACGAGCCGGCACCCGACGGGTTCTGCGTGTCGCTGGTGGTGGCGATCGGGTAGCCGCCGTCGGAGTTGGCGTCCTTGACCGCGCGGTCGATCGTGTTGGCCGGCGCGACGACGAAGCCGTTGCCGTGGGTGTAGACGAGGTGCTTGTTGATCCAGCTGGTCTGGTTGCCGGTGAGGCCCTCGGTCTTGATCTCCTTGGCGGCGACGATGTAGTCCTGCGCCACGCCGCCGACGGTGTAGCGGTCGATGTCCAGCTTGGCCGGGAAGCCGTAGAAGTTCTCGCGGCCGACGCGCTGGGTGAAGGTGTCGGAGAGGATGTTCGGGTCGAGCAGCCGGATGTTCGACATCGTCCCGTTGTCGGCCTTGATCTGCTCCGGGGTGGCGTCCGACTTGCCGGTGTAGGGCTGGTACTGGACTTCGGTGAGGCCGTAGGCGCGGCGGGTGGCGTCCATGTTGCGCTGGATGGACGTCGCTTCCCTCTCGTTCGCGTTCGGCTTCACCGAGAACTGGTCGAGGACGGCCGGCCAGGCGACGCCGACGAGGATGCTGGACAGGATCAGCAGCACCAGGGCGATGGCCGGCAGCTGCAGGTTGCGCAGGAAGGCGCCGGCGAAGAACGCGATCGCGCAGATCACCGAGATGCACAGCAGGATCAGCTTGGCGGGCAGCACCGCGTTGAGGTCGGTGTAGGTGGCGCCGACGAACAGCGGCATCCCGCGGTCGGACAGCAGCAGGTTGTACCGGTCGAAGAAGTACTCGACCGCCTTCAGCAGCACGAAGAGCCCGACGGTGATGGCGAGCTGGGCGCGGGTCGGGCCGGCGAGCTGGCCGCCCTTGCCGGCCAGGCGGATCCCGCCGAAGACGTAGTGGGAGATCAGCGCGCCGAAGAAGGAGATGACGACCACGATGAACAGCCAGCCGAGCAGCCAGTTGATGAACGGCAGGTCGAAGGCGTAGAAGCCGACGTCGTTGCCGAACTCGGGATCGGTCTGGCCGAACGAGGTGCCGTTGAGGAACAGCTGCACGACCTGCCAGTCGCTCTGGGCGGACAGGCCGGCGATGAGGCCGGTGAGCACCGGGATGCCGACACCGAAGAGGCGGATGCGGGCGACGATCGCCGAGCGGTAGCGCGCCAGCGGGTCGTCGGTGCCGGAGATCGGCACGAACACCGGGCGGCTCCGGTAGGCGATCATCAGGCTGACCGCCAGCGCCCCGCCGACGACCAGGCCGACGGCGAAGAACAGGATGATCCGGGTCACCACCTGGGTGGTGAACACCTCTCGCGCGCCGACTTCGCCGAACCACAGCCAGTCGACGTACGTGTCGAGGAGACGGGCCCCGAGCAACAGCGCCAGCACGATCACCGCGGCGATGATGAGGAGGATCCGGCTCCGCCGGGACAGCTTCGGCAGGCTCACCGGGGGCCGAGTCGCCACGGCACACGCTCCTGTCTTCGTCAATACTCGAGCAGGGGCGCGTGCGCCCCCTGATTCCCTAACTCTACGGATGCCCGGTGAAGTTCCCGGGACCCGCCCAAACCGGACTCGCGACATCGGCGCGCCGGCCGACCTGACACGATGTGCGCATGGCAGCGAACGAAGCGCGACAGGCCGGCGTGGCCGCGCTCGCCCGTGAGATCGAGGAGTTCATGGCCGCGGGTGGCTGGGACCAGCCGCCGCAGCTGTTCGCGCTGGTGCCGACGGCGGCGCTGCTGGACGAGCAGCCGGAGCTGGCCGGCCAGCTCGACCGGGCGAACCCGCTGACGCCGGTGGCGCAGGAAGCGCTGCCGGAGGGCGATCTGGCCGAGGCGCTGGGCCGGATCGCGTGGCCGGACCTCGTGATCGGGTGCGCGCTGGCCCAGGAGATCATCGTGCTGCCGCCGGGCTCGGAGTCGGAACTGCCGGACGTCGCCGAGGCGGACGCCGAGAGCCTCCGCCGCGCGGCCGCCGACCACCCGCAGCGCACGGAGGCCCGCTTGGTGGCGGCCGTCCTGCGCGACGGGGAGGGCTCCTGCGTGATGCGGCTGCGCGGGATCGGCACGGCCGAGGGCACGGACGAAGCGATGGACGAGATCGTGGAAAGTCCCGACCTGGCCCCGAACCTGCTCGAAGCGTTGAAGGCCACGCTGCTGCCCTAGCAGGCGGCCGTCGGGCGTCCCGCCTTCAGGTTGGCGAGCTGGGTGAGCGCGTCGTCCAGTGTGGACACCTTGATGAGGTTGAGGCCGTCGGGCGCGGCGGTCTTGGCCTCGGCGCAGTTGTGCTCGGGCACCAGGAAGTCGGTGGCGCCGGCTTCGCGGGCGCCGACGACCTTGAACGAGATCCCCCCGATCGGGTCGACCTCGCCGGTCTCGGTGATCTCGCCGGTGCCGGCGATGTGCCGCCCGCCCGCGAGGTCGCCGGACTGCAGGCGGTCGATGATGGCGAGGGTGAACATCAGCCCGGCCGACGGGCCGCCGACGTCCTGCAGGGAGATGTTGACGGTGAACGGCGCGTCGGCGCGGTCGACCGCGGTGAGGCCGATGAAGCCCTCCTTGCGGTCGGGGCGCGCGGCGAGGGTGAGCGGCACGGTCCGCTCGGGCTGGCCGTCCGACTGGAAGGTGATCTGGACGGTCTGGCCGGGCAGGGTGCCGGCGAGCGCGGCCCGCACGTCGGCGGCCTCGACGACCTTCTTGCCGTTGACGGTGATCAGCTTGTCGCCGGGCGAGAGCACGTGGTCGGCCGGGCTGCCGGAGACGATCTGCTTCGCCAGCACCTTGATCGGGTAGCCCAGCTTGCGCAGGGCGGCGACCTGGGCGTTCGTCTGCGAGTCCTGCAGCTGCTGGATGTTCTCCTGCTTGACCTGCTCGTTCGTCTCGCCCGGCTTGAAGTACTCCTCGCGCGGGGCGAGGGCGAACCGGCCGCTCGCCCAGAAACCGAGGCCCTGGAACAGGGTGACGCCGTCGTGCAGAGAGACGGTCGTCATCCGCAGCTCGCCGGTGGTCGGGTGGGTCTCGTGCCCGGTGACCTGGATGACCGGGTTGCCCGCCGCGTCGCGACCCAGCGTGTCGTAGGTCGGGCCCGGGCTGATGGCGACGAACGGCACCGGCACGACCGAGCCGAGCACCACGAAGATCAGGAACAGCGAGCCGCTGACCACCAGTGTCCAGCCGCGCCGGGTCATCCGGCGGGCCTCGCCGGCCGGCTCCGGCGCCGGTTCCGGGGCGCTCTTCGCGGGGGCGGTCTCCTCGGAGGACTTGGTCACGACCGACAGCGTACGGTGACCGCGTTCGCTTCCCGGTGAAGGCCACGCACACGGGTCCGGTTGACCCCCTCGGCAGCCGCCGACCCGCGTACGGTGGACACATGAGCAAACCCCCGTTCGGCTTCGGACCTTCCGATCCCGACAAACGAGGAGAGAACGACCCCTCGGAAGGCGGGCAGCAGTCCGGCGCCGAGGCCTTCAACCAGCTCGGGCAGATGCTGAGCCAGCTGGGCCAGATGCTCAGCCAGGCCGGCACCTCCAGCGGGCCGGTGAACTACGACCTCGCCAAGCAGATCGCCCTGCAGACCCTCGGCAGCGAGGGCAACACCGGGGAGAGCAAGCTCGGCTTCCGCGGCGGCGACGACGCGAACGCCGCGGTCCGCGACGCCGCCCACCTGGCCGAACTGTGGCTCGACGCGGCGACGGTGTACCCGGCCGGCGCGACGTCGACGGTCGCCTGGTCGCCGCGCTCCTGGGTGGAGAAGACGCTCCCAACGTGGCAGCGGCTGTGCGACCCGGTCGCCCAGCGGGTCTCGGGCGCCTGGATGGAGGCGCTGCCGGAGGAGGCCAAGCAGGCCGCGGGCCCGCTGCTGCAGATGATGGGGCAGATGGGCGGGATGGCCTTCGGCTCCCAGCTCGGCAACGCGCTGGCCCAGCTGGCCTCGGAGATGCTGACCTCGACGGAGATCGGGCTCCCCCTGGCCCCGGCCGGCACCTCGGCCCTGCTCCCGGCGAACATCGAAAAGTTCGCCGAGGGCCTGGAGCTGCCGAACAGCGAGATCCTGGTCTTCCTGGCCGCCCGCGAGGCGGCGCACCAGCGCCTGTTCACGCACGTGCCCTGGTTGCGGCAGCGCCTGCTGGCGACGGTCGAAGAGTTCGCCCACGGCATTTCGGTGGACACGTCGGCCCTGGAGTCCCTGGCCGGCCAGATCGACCCGGCGAACCCGGCGAGCATCGAAGAAGCGATGTCCTCGGGACTGCTGGAGCCCCAGACGACGGAGGAGCAGAAGGCGGCGCTGAGGCGCTTGGAGACGCTGCTGGCTCTGGTCGAAGGCTGGGTCGACGTGGTGGTGGCCGAAGCGGTGGGCGACCGCCTCCCGGGAGCGGACGCCCTGCGCGAGACGCTGCGCCGCCGCCGCGCGACGGGCGGCCCGGCCGAGCAGACGTTCGCCACCCTGGTCGGCCTGGAGCTGCGCCCCCGCCGCATGAGGGACGCTTCGAACCTGTGGTCGCTGGTAGGCGAGCGCCACGGCACGGAAAAGCGCGACAGCCTCTGGTCCCACCCGGACCTGATGCCGACGGCCGAGGATCTGGACGAGCCGATCGACTTCGCGGACCGAGTGGGTTCGGCGGGCTCGATCGACGACCTGGATCCGATGGCCGAGCTGGAGCGCACGGAGCAGGCCGAACGCGCTGAACGCGCCGGGCGTTCGGAGCAGGAGAAGGAAGAGCCGCCGTCGGACGAGGACGGCAAGCAGTCCTGAGCTGAGTCCCGGAAGGCCGGTGCCCCGCCGCCCAAGCGCGATGGCGGGTCACCGGCCTTTTGCTTTCCGGTTCCGCTGTCCTCTGCTGGCTGTCAGCAGCGTCGGCGCCCGATCACCCGGCCATCGCCGCACCGCTTTCCGAGGCGTCGGCCGCCACCGAGTCGCCATCCGGCAGCGCTCGGTCGCAACTCACCGCGCCACCCTCGGCGCACCGGCTGACATCCACCGAGCGGCCACCACCGCCGGCCACTCCTCCAGCACCCCGGCCGCCACCCTCCCACCTGCCTCTCCCCGCCACCAGCGCGGCCGGAACGAGCAGCCGGGGCAACCCACCGAAGGCGGATCACCCCGGCCACCCTCACCCGCTCAATCCTCGGTGGAGATCCCCCACCCGGCGGCGGCCGACAACCCCTCCAGGTACCCGATCGCCCGTTCCGTCTTCGGGTACCGCTGCACCAGCGCCCAGAAGGCCGCGTCGTGCCCGGGCTCCCGCAGGTGCGCCAGCTCGTGCACCAGCACGTAGTCCAGGACCCACGGAGGCACCTTCCGCAGCCGTTCGCTGACCCGGATGGTCGCGTCGACCGGCGTGCAGGACGCCCACCGCGTGCGCATCGGCGGCACCCAGCGGACGCTCGCCGGCACCGCGGTGCCGCCCAGGTACTTGCCCGACAGCAGCGCGCAGCGCGCCAGCAGGGCTTCGTCCGACGTCTTCGGGGACGCCGGACGACGTGGTTCCGAGCGCTGCAGTTTGCGCTCCATCTCGGCGACCCAGTGTTTCTCCTCCGCCCTGGTCATCCGCGCGGGGATGAGCACGACGAGCGTGTCGTCGTTCCAATACGCGGTGACCGTCCGGTGCCGGCGCTGGCTGCGCCGCACTTCGACCTTGTGTCCGGGTGTGTCCGACGGGGGGTTCGTGTCCCCCCGGCTCCTCAGTGAGGGCATTCGTGCTTCGACCACCCGACAACGGTAAGGCCAGGCACCGACAACTCCGAGCGCCTTGAGGTCACAGACCTGAGTTGTCCACAGGGGGTTCCACTTGTGGACAACTCGGCCGTTCCGGCTCCTTCCGAGGCCTCGCGGTCGCCGCCGGGTGCGATCCTGCGGACATGATCCTCGACACCGCGGACATGCCACCGGTCCTCCTGCCGGCCCACCCTGCCCTGCTCCCGGGCCTCACCGTGCTCGAACGCGGTCCCCGGGAGATCCAGATCGGCCTCGACCCGCGCCACGGCGTGATCGTCGAAAACCTCTCCCCGTACCTCGTCGCGAAGCTGCGCGCTCTCGACGGCAGCAAGCCCGTCGAGCGGCTTCTGCTCGCCGAGAGCGAACACCGCGACCAGCTGCGGACACTGCTGCGGCAGCTGACCGCGCTCGGCCTGGTCACCGACGCCGGCCGGCCCGAGAGCCCGGGCTTTCGCGGCGAGCCCGGCCTCTGGTCGCTGCGGGCCCGGCACCACCAGCCGGCCATGGCCGACCGGCGCCGCGCGGCGGCGGTCTCGGTGCACGGCGACGGCCGGGTGGCGGTGGCGGCCGCCGTGCTGCTGGCCAACGCCGGCATCGGGCACGTCGAGCCACGGGTGTCCGGCACGGTGACCGAGCACGACCTCGGCTCCGGCTTCACCGCCGCGGACCTGGGCCGATCCCGGCGGGAGGCCCTCGCCGACCTGCTCCGCCGGGTCGATCCCGAGGTCCGGGTCACCCGCCTGCACGACCGGTACCCGGACTTGGCGCTGCTCACCGACGCCGTCGTGCCGGCTCCCGAGCTCGTCGCCGAGCTGATGGGCGACGGCGTGCCCCACCTGGCGGCGCGCGTCCGCGACGGCACGGGCATCGTCGGGCCCCTGGTCGTGCCGGGCCGCAGTTCGTGCCTGCGCTGCGCCGACCTGCACCGCACGGACCTCGACCCGTGCTGGCCGCGCGTCGCCGGGCAGCTCGCCGGCCGGCACCAGCGGCCCGACCTCGGCGCGGTCCAGTCCTGCGCGTCGCTGGCCGTCGCCCAGGCGATGCGGCTGCTTTCCCCGAGCGCGCCGGCCCCGCCGGCGTGGAACGCGACCCTCGAGATCGACGCCTTCGACGGCCGCATCCGCCACCGGGGCTGGCCGCCGCACCCACGGTGCCGGTGCGGCGCCCAGGAGGTGATCCTGGAGACGTAGCCCACGAAGACGTCGCTCGCAGGCTGCGCGCCGCCGTCGCCGCAGGGCAGAATCGCCGTTGTGACCGACTTCCGCGACCCAGCCGATCGTGACACCGCGATGCCGCGCAAGGGTGCCGCCCGTACCGCCAAGCTCGCCAGTCTCCCGCTCGGCATCGCCGGCCGGGCGGTCGGCGGCTGGGGCAAGAGGCTCGCGGGCCAGAGCGCGGAACAGGTGAACGCGACGCTGTCGGCGAAGGCCGCCGAGCAGCTGTTCGAGGTGCTCGGCACGCTCAAGGGCGGGGCGATGAAGTTCGGCCAGGCGCTGAGCGTGTTCGAGGCGGCGGTGCCGGACGACATGGCGAAGCCGTACCGCGAAGCGCTGACGAAGCTGCAGGCCGCCGCACCGCCGATGTCGGTCCGGCAGACCCACCGGGTGCTCGCCGAGCAGCTAGGCCGCACCTGGGCCAGCCGGTTCGCCTCGTTCGACGACGAACCGGCGGCGGCCGCGAGCATCGGTCAGGTGCACCGGGCGGTCTGGCACGACGGCCGCGCGGTCGCGGTCAAGGTGCAGTACCCGGGCGCCGACGAGGCCCTCCGCAGCGACCTGCGGCAGCTGCAGCGGTTCAGCAGGCTGTTCCAGGCGTTCGTGCCGGGCACCGAGGTCAAGCCGCTGCTGGCCGAGCTCGCGGAGCGGATGAACGAGGAGCTCGACTACCAGGCCGAGGCCCAGCACCAGCGCGCCTTCGCGAAGGCGTTCGACGGCGATCCCGGCATCCTGGTGCCGCGGGTGGTGGCCAGCGCGCCGAAGGTCGTCGTGACGGAGTGGGTGAGCGGCACACCGTTGTCGAAGGTGATCGCGGACGGCGACCGCGAGACGCGGAACCTCGCGGGCCGGCTGCTGGCGGAGTTCCACTACTCGTCGCCGGAGCGCGTCCACCTGCTGCACTCCGACCCGCACCCGGGCAACTTCATGATCACCGAGGACGACAGGCTGGTCGTCATCGACTTCGGCGGCGTCGCGCGGCTGCCCGAAGGCATCCCCCGCCACCTGGGCGAGATGACGCGGCTGGCGCTCGACGGCGAGTCCGCCGATCTGATGCGCCTGCTGCGGGAGAACCGGTTCATCCGGCCGGACAGCGACCTCACCGCGGACGAGGTGCTCTCCTACCTCGCGCCGTTCACCGAGCCGCTGGCGGCGCCGACGTTCCACTTCACCCGCCGCTGGATGCAGAAGCAGGCCGGGCGGGTGGGCGACAGCCGCGGCAACGACTTCCGCGTCGGACGCTCGCTCAACCTGCCGCCCGAGTACCTGATGATCCACCGGGTGACGGCGGGGTCGACGGGCATCCTCTGTCAGCTCGACGCGGAAATCCCGGCCCGCGGCATCGTGGAGCGCTGGCAGCCGGGGTTCGCCGCCTGAGTTGTCCACAGGCGGGGCCTCGAACGGAGGGATTCCGCCGAGTTGTCCACAGCTGGGGTGGACGGGGTTCCACCCGGTTGGCCGAGCCGCCATGCTCGGAACATGGCTGCTACTCAATGCACTGACCCGCTCGCCCTCAGTGAACCCGGCGGCTGCGAGGTGATGAACCTCGAACAGCTGCGCCGGGAAGGGGTGTCGGACCGAAGAACCCGGCGGCTCTGCGGCCCGGGAGGGCCGTGGCGCCGCCTGCACCCCGGTGTCGTCCTGCTGCGCAACACCGCCCCGACGCGGCAGCACCTGCTGCACGCCGCGCTGGTGCGCTACGGGCCCGGGGTGGTGATCACCGGGGCCGACGCCCTGCAGGCCCACGGCGTGAAGTGCCCGGTGGAGGGCGAGATCCACCTGCTGGTGCCCGGCCACTGCCGGGTGGTGGCCTGCGAAGGCGTCCGCCTGACGCGCACGGCCCGGTTACCGGACCCGGTCCAGGTCGACGGCCTTCCGTTCGCCCCGCCGGCGAGGGCGACGCTGGACATGGCGCGGTCCGCATCCGACCCGGCCCGTGTCCGGCACCTGCTGACGTTGCCGCTCTACTGGGGCCTGTGTGAGCGGCCGGAGCTACTGGCGGACCTCGAGTCGGGCCCCCAGCGCGGCACGGCGGTGGTCCGCAAGGTGCTGCGGGAGCTCGACGAGGGGCCGATCCAGGCGCACGGCCTGGCCGCCCGCGTCCTGGACCTGGTGCCCCTCCCGCCGCCGAGCTGGGACCAGATGATCTGCGACCGCCGCGGCCGCCGCATCGGTGCGGCGGACGCCTGGTGGGACGAGTTCGGCCTGGCCTGGCAGTACCGCTGCACCCCGGGCCCGGGAGGCGGCTTCAGTCACCTGGCGCTGGCGGCGACGGGCATCGTCCTGGTCCGTTGCACGGCCAGGCAGCTGCGCCAGGTCCCGCGAGAGGTGGCGCAGGAGCTGGCCAGGGCCTTCGGCGAAGCGTCCCGCACGCCTCGCCCCAAGGTCCGCGCGGTTCCGCAGACGCTCATCGGAGACGCGGCCTGATGACCGCCATCACGCTCAGGAGGGCGAAGTGATCACCAGTACTCGTCGGGGAGCTTGCCTTCGATGTCCCGCACGTGCTGCCGCGCGCAGTCCGGGCACAGCCACCGCAGCGCTCCCCGCTCGCGGGTGGAAACCCAGGCGAGCGCCGTAGCCGGATCGTCGCCGGCGGCGCGAGTCCGGCCGCAGCGCGTGCACACGACCGGTTCCGGCGCGGTCACCGCAGCCGTCCACAGTGGATCGCCTTGGCGCCGAGCAGGTACAGGTCGTCCCGCCGGCCGAGGAAGTCCGGGCTCCGCGGGTCGGTCAAGGTGGCGGCCGCGGCCCGGTCATTAGCGTCGAGCCACTCACCGGCCGATTCCGCGAGCCACCCGACGCGGTGCACCACGTACTCACGAAGGAGGTCCGAGCCCGGCAGCGGGTGGTCGATGAGCGCACCGAACGACTCGACGTCCTCGAGGCCGGCTTCGCGAAGCGCGCGCGGCCAGCCGTAGGGCAGGGCGACGCTGCCCGGAATCCCGGCGCGCATCCGCTCGAACCACGAGGCCCGGGCGGCGAGCAGCCGATGCTCCAGCCCGGGGCGCCCGACACCCAGTTCCCACGGGAGGCACCGCATCTCGAGCCCGCCCTCGGAGATGGCCAGCACCCCGCCCGGCCGCAGCAGGCCGGCAAGGGCGCGCAGCGCGGCCTGCTGATCGCCGACGTGGTGCACGACGCCGGACGCCCACACGAGGTCGGCGGCGGGCACGGCCAGCGCGGGATCGGTGAGGTCCCCGAGCAGGCTGACGACCTCGACGGACTCGCCGGCCACCTCGGCAACGGCCTGTTCGGCCTCGACGAGCAGCGCCGGCGTGGCATCGAAGAGCACAACGGTGCCCCCACCGCGCCGGCCGAGTTCGCGCGCGAACAGCACGCTCATCCCCCCGGCCCCACACCCGACATCGACCACGGTCGGCCGCTCCCCCACCGACCCGACGAGCCGCCGGGCAACGGGGGCGAGCGCCTCGGCATCGAGCGAGTCGGCCATGCGCAGCTGGGCCAGCCGATCCGCCCAGTCGATGTCGCCGTGGGTGTGTCCGGACATCACCCCATTCAACACCAGTGGCCCAGCCCCCGAGCGCCCCGAAAGGAGGCCACCCGAAGGAGGCACCGAGAACCCCGAACGCCAACGGCAACGGCAACGGCGAGCCGCAACCGCGCACGGCCGCGGCCTAATCCGCCCGCGCACACCCAGCGGCAGCAGCCCCACCGCGCACCAGCACGACACGACCGCGCTCGGCGAGCGCGACCACGCACGCCAGCAGCACCGACCGACCGCGCACCGCCACAGCGCAACCGCACCTCAGCGACACGCCCCGAACACCAACGGCAACGGCGGGCCGCAACCGCGCACGGCGGCGACACAGTCGGCCCGCGCACACGCAGTGGCACCCACCCGACCGCACACCGCCACAACACAACCGCCCTCCGCAGCGGCAACCGCGCACACCCAGCGGCACCAACCCGACCGCACACCGCCACAACACAACCGCCCTCCGCAGCGGCAACCGCGCGCGCCCAGCGGGACCAACCCCATCGCGCAGCGCAGCAGCACAACCGCGCCCAGCGAGCGCGACCACGCCACCGGACCGCGCGCCAAATCCCCCAAGCGCAAAGCCCCCACCGCCCGCGGACGGGCGGCAGGGGCCTGCGCTCAGTTCTGGTCCTGGTACCGCTCCGCCCGGCGAGCGGCCCAGCGGGCTACTCGCGACCATCGGCGGGCGGCACGCGCGCCACCTCGGGCCCGCTGGGCGCGGACCCCCTCCTCCAGGTCCCGTATTCGGGCTCTGGACAGTTCTTCGTAAAGCAACATCTCGCTGATCTCCTCGATCTCGGTCTTCGTCAGCTGCAGCTCTTCGCTGCGGGGGTGGGCTTCGTAATCCCTCGTGGTGACCGGTTCGACGCTCATGCGGCAGCGCTCCGGTGGTCGCCGCCGGCCTTGGCGGCGACGGGCTCGACAGCTGCGTTCTTGCGCGGGCGGCCTCGGGGCCGCTTGCGCGCGATCACCGCGCCGCGCTCGAAGATCTCGCCGCCCCAGACGCCCCACGGCTCGCGACGGGCCAGGGCGCCGGCCAGGCAGGCCTCACGGACCGGGCAGCCGGCGCACTGGGCCTTCGCACGCTCGAGCTCGGCCGGGGACTCCGCGAACCACAGGTCCGCGTCGCCCGAACGGCAGGGCAGCGCTACGTCGGGGACGGTGATCGGGTCGAGCAGGTCGGCGAATATTGCCTCACCGGAGGTGTAGGCGACGGCCGAAGACATGGTGGTTCCTCCTTGTGTCGTACGGGATTTCGAGTGGGTGCTGGAGCTGGGCAACGCTGTTCCTCTTGGGTTGTGCAGCCAAAAAGCACGAAGGCCGCGGATCCGGTATCCCGGTTCCGCGGCCTTCGTGAGCCTCGTGTCCTGACTAGGTCAGGAACTTCGCTCCCGTATCGACAACGGAACACGGAACTGCTTGATGGTCGGCAGATCAGCCTGCGGGTACGCGGCGAGAACGCCCTGCGTCCCGAAGACGACGACACCGGTGGCCCAACGACGCGAGACGCGCCGCATGCCACGGATCCCGTGAGCGCTCACGGACACACCGGTGCCCGGGCGCTGAGCAGCCGCAACTTCCGCGGCGCAGGACAGACGGGTGCCCGGGTTCGTGAGCGTCAGGTTGATGGTCATTTCACCGGCACCTCCTTCTGTACTCTGCACACGTGGCCGCTGAGCGGCACGTCTTGAGTTGACACTGCTCGTAGATCCCCAGTCGAGCCCTTCGGGCTCGGTACTGGCAGGTTATTGCTCCGCACCACACCGAGGCAACTCAATTAACGGGAAAATCCTCGAAGATACGAAGATCGCCCCTGAGCAGCGGGTTCGCCGCGTCGATCATGGTCCGGACGCGGTCAAGACCCCGTCGACGCCCGGACGACGCCGAGGATCTCCGCACCGAAGCGTTCGAGCTTCGTCGCGCCGATGCCGGAGATCGACACCAGCGCCGCTTCGTCGGTCGGGCGCTGCTCGGCGATGGCCATCAGCGTGGCGTCCGTGAACACGACGAACGTCGGCACCTTGAGCTCGCGCGCCCGGTCAGTGCGCCACGTCTTCAGCCGCTCCAGCAGGCCCTCATCCACTGTGGACGGGCACCGCCCGCAGCGGCCCAGCTTGACGTCGATGGTCTCCAGCAGCGGCCCGCCGCAGACGCGGCAGCGCGTCTTGACCGGCGTCGCCGGCTTCTGCTGGGACCGCGCGACCCTGGCGGCCGGGTGGTCCTCCGGGACCAGGCCGTAGAGGAACCGGCTGCGCCGCCGGTTGCGCCGGCCGCCCGGCGTGCGGGCCAGCGCCCAGGACAGCCACAGGTGCTCGCGGGCCCGGGTGACGCCGACGTAGAACAGCCGCCGCTCCTCCTCGATCGCCGCTTCGTCGTCGCCGGCGTGGAGGATCGGCATCGTGCCCTCGGCGAGCCCGACGAGGAACACCGCGTCCCATTCCAGGCCCTTCGCCGCGTGCAGCGACGCCAGCGTGACGCCCTCGACCGTCGGCGGGTGCTGGGCCGCGGCGCGCTGGTCGAGCTCGGCGCAGAAGCGCGGCAGGTCCGCGTCCGCGACCGTCGCGGCGAGCTCTTCGGCCAGTTCGACGATCGCCAGGAGCGCGTCCCAGCGTTCCTTCGCCGCGCCACCGGCGGGCGGGGACTCGGTCAGGCCGACCCGGGCGAGCACCGAACGCACCGTCGTGACCAGGTCGGAGCTGCCGTCACCGCTCGCCATCCGCAGCGCGGACATCGCCTGCCGGACCTCCGTCCGGTTGAAGAACCGCTCGCCGCCGCGGACCAGGTACGGGACGCCGGCCTCGGCCAGCGCCGACTCGTAGGCCTCGGACTGGGCGTTCACCCGGTAGAGGATCGCGATCTCGCTCGCCGGGACGCCGCCGTCGAGCAGCTCGCGCACCCGGCGGGCGACGGCCCCGGCCTCGACCGCCTCGTCGTCGAACTCGGCGAAGCGCGGCTCCGGCCCCGGCGGCCGCTGGCCGATCAGCTTCAGCCGCGAGCCCGCCGGCCGTCCGCGCGCCGCGCCGATCACCCGGTTGGCCAGCGCGACGACCTCGGGCGTCGACCGGTAGTCGCGCTCGAGGCGGACGACGGTGGCGTCCGGGTAGCGCCGGGTGAACTCCAGCAGCGGCCGCGGTGACGCGCCGCCGAAGGAGTAGATGGTCTGGTTGGCGTCGCCGACGACGGTCAGGTCGTCGCGGCCGCCGAGCCACGCGTCGAGCAGGCGCTGCTGCAGCGGGGTGACGTCCTGGTACTCGTCGACGACGAAGCAGCGGTAGCGCTCCCGGAATTCCTCGGCGACGGCGCCGTGCTCCTCGAGCACCGCGGTCGTGTGCAGCAGGAGGTCGTCGAAGTCGAGCACCTGCGCGGCGTTCTTCAGCTCCTCGTACGTCCGGTACACCTCGGCGACCTGCGCCGCCGGGGCCGGGATGTCGCGCTGGGCGCGCGCGGTGACGGCCGGGTAGTCGTCCGGGCTGATCAGCGACGCCTTCGCCCACTCGATCTCGCTCGCCAGGTCGCGCAGGACCTCGACCTCGGTCCCGACCTTGGCCCGGTTCGCGGCCTGGCCGACGTACCGCAGCTTGTTCTCCAGCAGGTCCCACGGCCGGTCGCCGACCACGCGCGGCCAGAAGTACCGCAGCTGGCGGCGGGCGGCGGCGTGGAACGTCAGCGCCTGCGCCGCTTCGACGCCGAGGCCGCGCAGCCGCGTCCGCATCTCCCCCGCGGCCCGCGTCGTGAACGTGACGGCGAGGACCTGACCGGCGGAAACGTGCCCGGACCGGACGAGGTGGGCGATCCGGTGGGTGATCGTGCGGGTCTTGCCCGTGCCGGCGCCGGCGAGCACGCAGACCGGCCCCCGGGGGGCACTGGCGGCGGCGCGCTGCTCGGGGTCGAGACCCTCGAGCAGACGGTTGATGCTCTTGGTGGAAAGTACGCCGGTCACGTCCGGCATCCTCGCAGAGGGGGACGGGGAAACGGGGCAGGGGCACGCGGCCGTATCCTGGTCATATGGCGGGTAAGCAGGACAAGGAAGCGGCCAAGCAGGCCAAGAAGGAGAAGCGCGCGGCGAGCAAGGCACGCCGTGGCCAGCTCTTCGAGGCCTTCAAGATGCAGCGCAAGGAAGACCCCTGGCTCATCCCGTGGATGGCCGGGGCGATCGTCGTCGTCGCCGGTTTGGCGTTCGGGATCGGGTTCTTCTTCGGCGCGCAGTGGGTGCTGCTGCCGCTCGGCCTGGTGCTCGGCGCCCTGCTCGCCATGATCATCTTCGGCCGGCGCGTCCAGAAGACGGTGTACTCGAAGGCCGACGGCCAGCCCGGCGCCGCGGCGTGGGCGCTGGAAAACCTTCGCGGCAAGTGGAAGGTGACGCCGACCGTCGCGGCGACGACCCAGCTCGACGCCGTGCACCGCGTGCTCGGTGGCCCGGGCGTGGTGCTGGTCGCCGAAGGGGCGCCGCACCGCGTGAAGACCCTGCTCGCCCAGGAGAAGAAGCGCGTCTCCCGCCTGATCGGCGACACCCCGATCTACGACGTGACGATCGGCCACGAAGACGGCCAGCTTCCGCTGAAGAAGCTCCAGGGTTACCTGATGAAGCTGCCTCGCAACTTGAAGCCGGCCCAGGTCGACGCGCTCGAGGCGAAGCTGGCGGCGCTCGGCAACCGCGGCGCGGCGCTCCCCAAGGGCCCCATGCCGGCCGGCGCGAAGATGCGCAACGTCCAGCGGACGATCCGCCGCCGCTGACCCGCTCATGCAGAACGGCCCCCGTCCGGATTCGGACGGGGGCCGTTCTCGTGAAGTGCCTCAGCGCATCCGGATGACGACGGTGCCGGTCAGCCGGTCGAGCCAGCTGCGGCCGTCGGCGTTGCGGACCGCCGCCGGGATGATCACGAACGTCAGCGCGGCCCGGACCAGCGCGCGCACCGGGCCGACCAGCGCGGCGCCGTCGAGGCGGGCGACGCGGATGCCGACGACGGCCATCCCGGGGGTGAAGCCGAAGAACCCGGCCGAGATGACCGAGATGACCGCCCACACGCCGCCGGACCAGAGGTTGAACTGCTGCATCGCGGCCGGGTCACGCAGGCTGGGGTGCAGGAAGATGGCCGTGACCAGGGCCGCGACGACGAGGTCGACGATCAGCCCGAGCAGCCGCGCGCCCCCGCTCGCCGCCGAGCCGACGCCCGATTCGGGCAAACCGAACTTCTCGCCCGGCCACCGCGAGCCGTGCTGATCAGTGTCCTGACCGCCGTCGCCGGTGCCGGGCAGCCATTCACCGGTCCATCTCGCCACCCGTCTAGGGTATGCCGGTGGCGTGGAACACATCCGACCTGGTCGGATACCCGATATCGACCACCCGTTAACACCGGCGAAACATACGGGTGACGGTCGGGCAACACCGCACTTTTAGCGTGAGCCGAAGAGAGCACTGCCGTACGAGCTCGAACGAGAAGGAGTCACCGAGGGTGCCCACTACTCCAGACGACATCCAGCGCCTCATCGCTGACGAGGACGTCGAGGTCATCGACGTCCAGTTCTGCGACCTGCCCGGCGTGATGCAGCACTTCACGGTCCCCGCGAAGGCCTTCACCGATGAGGCCTACGAAGAGGGTCTCGCGTTCGACGGCTCCTCGGTGCGCGGCTTCCAGTCCATCCACGAGTCCGACATGCTGCTGCTGCCGGACGCGGCGACCGCGCGGATCGACCCGTTCCGCAAGGCGAAGACGCTCGCCCTCAACTTCTTCGTGCACGACCCGTTCACGCGTGAGGCGTACAGCCGCGACCCGCGCAACATCGCGCGCAAGGCCGAGCAGTACATCGCGGAGTACGGCGTCGCCGACAACGTCTACTTCGGTCCCGAAGCCGAGTTCTACATCTTCGACTCGATCCGCTTCGACTCCGCGGAGCACGCCTCCTTCCACGAGATCGACTCCGTCGAGGGCTGGTGGAACACGGGCGCCGACGAGGTCGGCGGCAACCAGGGCTACAAGACGAAGTTCAAGGGCGGCTACTTCCCGGTCCCGCCGGTCGACCACTTCGCCGACCTGCGCGACGACATCGTCCGCAACCTGCAGGGCTCCGGTTTCGAGATCGAGCGCGCGCACCACGAGGTGGGCACCGCCGGCCAGACCGAGATCAACTACAAGTTCAACACGCTGCTGCACGCCGCGGACGACCTGCAGCTGTTCAAGTACATCGTGAAGAACACGGTGTTCGCCGCGGGCAAGACGGCGACGTTCATGCCGAAGCCCCTCGCCGGCGACAACGGCTCGGGCATGCACTGCCACCAGTCGCTGTGGAAGGACGGCCAGCCGCTGTTCCACGACGAGTCGGGCTACGCCGGCCTGTCGGACACCGCGCGCCACTACATCGGCGGCCTGCTCAAGCACGCCCCGAGCCTGCTGGCCTTCACGAACCCGACGGTGAACTCCTACCACCGCCTGGTCCCGGGCTTCGAGGCGCCGGTTTCGCTGGTCTACTCGCAGCGCAACCGCTCGGCCTGCGTGCGCATCCCGATCACGGGCAACAACCCGAAGGCGAAGCGCGCCGAGTTCCGCTGCCCGGACTCGTCGGGCAACCCGTACCTGGCCTTCTCGGCGATGATGATGGCCGGCCTCGACGGCATCCGGAACAAGATCGAGCCGCCGGAGCCGATCGACAAGGACCTCTACGAGCTCCCGCCCGAGGAGGCCAAGGACGTCAAGCTGGTCCCGGGCGACCTGGGCACGGTCCTGGACACGCTCGAGGCGGACCACGACTACCTCCTCGAGGGCGGCGTGTTCACCCCGGACGTGATCGAGACGTGGATCTCGTACAAGCGCGAGAACGAGATCGACCCGCTGCGCCTGCGCCCGCACCCGTACGAGTTCTCCCTGTACTACGACGTGTGATCGGCGCGGGGCTTTGACCAGGGGTTTCACTGGTCAAGGCCCGGCCAGGCCGTGTTGACGGCCCACCAGACACGGGACGGCGGTCGCGGGGAACACCCCGACCGCCGTCCCGTTCCTTATGTCACTCCGATGGCGACAGCAGCTTCAAGTCCGCACCCGCCGCCTCGAAGCGGCCCCGCGGGTCCTCGACCAGCTTGCGGCGCTCCAGGTCCATCAACCCCAGCGTGCAGGTGATCTCCGCGGCCAGCGTGCCGTCCAGCTTGATGATGTTCGAATTCATCCTGAACGTCTTGCCGCTGCCGAACTTGGCCTCGCACGTCACGTCGACCTCGTCGCCCGCGCGCAGCTCGCGGCGGAACACCACGTGCGTCTCCAGCAGCACCGCCGCCACGCCCGGCAGCCCCTTCAGGGCGCCGGACTCTTCGAGGAGCTCCAAGCGGGAGACCTCGCCATACGAGTGGTACACGGCGTGGTTGAGGTGGCCCAGGGTGTCCAGCTCGTAGTGCCGGACCTTGATCCGGGTCCGGAACGGCTCGCGATCGGTCACCGGCCCACTGTAGGTCAGGCCTCGTAGAACAGGTGCTCCACCACCGCGTGCGCCCGCCGGGTGATGCGGCGATACGTGTCGAGGAACTCGCCCGGGTCGTCGCCCGCCGACTGGCCGAGGACGCGGGCCACCGCGGTCAGGTCGCGGCCCGAGCCCGGCACCTGGTCGACCGCCTTGCCGCGCACCAGCATCCCCGCGTTGCGCACCCGGGTCGCCAGCAGCCACGCCTCGGCCAGCGAGTCCGCTTCCGGCCGCTCGGCCAGGCCCGCTTCCGGCAGCACCGCCAGCGCGTCGAGCGTCGACGTCGTCCGGAGCCCGGGAACCACGTGCGCGTGCTGGAGCTGCAGCAGCTGCACCGTCCACTCGACGTCGGCGAGGCCGCCGCGGCCGAGCTTCGTGTGCAGGGTCGCGTCGGCGCCGCGTGGCATCCGCTCCGTCTCGACGCGGGCTTTGATGCGGCGAATTTCCCGCGCCTGCGTGCCGTCCAGGCCGTTCTCCGGGTAGCGGATCGGGTCGATCATCGCGATGAACCGCTCGCCGAGGTCGTCGTCGCCGGCGACGAACCGGGCCCGCAGCAGGGCCTGCGCCTCCCACACCTCGCCCCACCGCGCGTAGTAGGCGCGGTACGACTCCAGCGTCCGGACCAGCGGCCCGCTCCGGCCCTCCGGCCGCAGATCGGCGTCGACCTCCAGGGCTGGGTCCGAACTCGGCGCGCCCAGCATCTTCCGGACGGTTTCCGCGACCGACGAAGCGAACTTGACGGCGTCGGCGTCCGAAACCCCTTCGGACGGCTCGCAGACGAAGAGCACGTCCGCGTCGGAGCCGTAGCCGAGTTCGGCGCCGCCGAGCCGGCCCATCCCGATGACGGCGATGCGCGCCGGCGTCCGGCCGAGTTCGGCCTGCCGCTGGCGAAACGCCGCGGCCAGCGCGCCCTGCAGCACGGCCACCCAGACGCTCGAAAGCGCTTCGCAGACCGCGGGCACGTCGAGCAGCCCGAGCAGATCCGCGCAGGCGATGCGCAGGAGTTCGTGCCGCCGCAGCGAACGCGCGGCGGCGACGGCGGCGTTCAACCCCGGCTGACGCCGGACGGTGGCCCGCAGCGACGTCGCCACGTCGGCGGGCGTGCGGCCCAGCAGCCGCGCCGGGTCGCCGAGCAGCTGCAGCACCTCCGGCGCGCGGACCAGCAGGTCGGGCACCAGCCGCGACGTGCCCAGCAGGAAGGCCAGGTTCTCCACGACCGTGCCCTCGTCGCGCAGCACCCGCAGGTACCACGGGGTGTCTTCGAGCGCCTCGGACACCTTCCGGTACGACAGCAGGCCGCCGTCGGGATCGGGCGTGTCGGCGAAGAGGTCGAGCAGCACCGGCAGCAGCGCCTGCTGGATCGCGGCGCGCCGCGAGACGCCCGCGGTGAGGGCCTTGATGTGCTGGAGCGCGCCGTCGGGCGCGGTGTAGCCGAGCGCGGCCAGGCGGCTGGCGGCTTGCTTGGTCGTCAGGCGCAGCGCCTCGGCCGGCACGTTCGCGACGGACTGCAGCAGCGGCCGGTAGAAGATCTTTTCGTGCAGGCGTCGGATTCCCTTGCCGTGCCGCCGGAACTCCGCGAGCAGCGACTCGCCCTGGCTCTTGCCGCCGGCCGCCTTGATCCCGCTCGCCCTGGCGATGATGCGCAGCTCGGCGGTGTCCGACGAGGCGGGGAACAGGTGCGTGCGGCGCATCCGCCGCAGCTGCAGCCGGTGCTCGATCATCCGCAGGAACTCGTACGACGCGCCCAGCTCGGCGGCGTCCTGACGACCGACGTAGCCGCCTTCGCCGAGGGCGGCGAGCGCGTCCATAGTGGACGGTGAGCGCAGGTCCGCGTCGACCCGGCCGTGCACGAGCTGCAGCAGCTGCACCGCGAATTCGACGTCACGCAAGCCGCCGCGGCCCAGCTTCAGCTCGCGTTCGGCGTGCTCGGACGGCACGTGGCCCTCGACCCGGCGGCGCATCTGCTGCACCTCACCGACGAAGTTGTCCCGGTCGGCCGCCGACCACACCAGTGGCGCCACCATCTCGGCGTACTGGCGGCCGAGCTCGGCGTCGCCCGCCACCGGACGCGCCTTGAGCAGCGCCTGGAACTCCCAGGTCTTGGCCCACTTCTGGTAGTAGCCGTGGTGGCCGTCCAGGGTGCGGACGAGCGCGCCGGCCTTGCCCTCGGGGCGCAGCGCCGCGTCGACCTCGAAGCACGCTTTGTCGACAACGCGCATCATCGTGCTCGCCAGCCGTGTCGCGAGGCCGAGGTCGCCCTCCCCGACGAAGATGACGTCGACGTCGCTGACGTAGTTGAGCTCCCGGCCGCCGCACTTGCCCATCGCGATGATCGCCAAGGTGCCCTCGGCGGAGGCGCCGGCTTCGGCCTCGGCGACGAGCAGCCCGGCGGCGAGCGCGGCTTCGGCGAGCTCGGTCAGCTGCGCCGCGACCTCGGCGTAGCTCGGGTGCTCGAGCCCGGCCTCGACGACGTGCCCGAGGTCGGCGGCGGCGATGCCGAGCAGCTGGCTGCGGTAGGCGACCTTGAGGGCGTGTTCGGCTTTGCGCCCGGTGAGCATCGAACCGTCCGCGGCCAGCAGCGCGGTGCGCAAGGTCTCGCGGTAGCAGGCGGAGTCGGTGCACTTGTCCCCGGTGAGCGAGCGCCACTGGTCCGGGTTGGCGGCGAGGAAGTCGGCGAGCGCGCTCGACGTCCCGAGCACGCTGAGGAAGCGGCCGCGGAACGTCCGGTGGGTGCGGAGCAGCTGTTCGAGCTCGGACCACTCGGCGGCGTCGGCCTCGCGGATCCGGTCCAGGCCGCGCAGCGCGAGGTCGGGGTCGGCGGTGCGGGACAACGCGGCGAGCACGTCGGCGGCCGGCTCGGCCGGGCCGGCGTCGGCCCACCAGCCGGCCGCGCGCAACTGACCCTCGGCACGGGCATCGGTGAAGCCGTACCTCGCCGCCGAAGCGGTCGTCCGCGCGCGGTCTGCCATCACCGACCACCGTAGCCGGGGAACCCGGCTCAGGCGGCGAGCCGGCCCGGCTCGGTTCCGGCGGGTGTCGGCTCGGGCACCTGGAAGCTGTGCGCGGTGACGGGGTGGCGTCGCGAGAGGAGGTAGATGCCGAGACCCACGCCAATCCCGACGACACCGACGGCGATCGTGCCCGCGCTGCCCAGCGACGCGACCTTGCCGGAAATCGCGCCGACGATCGCGGCCGCGGGCAGGGTGAACAGCCACGCGACGACCATCCGGCCGGCCATCCGCCAGCGCACCGGCGCGTCGCGGCGGCCGACGCCGGAGCCGATGATGCCGCCGGAGCAGACGTGCGTCGTCGACAGCGGGAAGCCCAGCCGCGACGAGACCAGGATGACCAGCGCCGAGCTCGTCTGCGCGGCGAAGCCCTGCGGGCCTTCGATGTCGGTCAGGCCCTTGCCCAGGGTGTGGGTGATGCGCCAGCCACCGAGGTAGGTGCCGAGGGCGAGTGCACACGCGGCGCTGATGATCACCCAGACGGGTGGCGACGCGCCCGCCGGGAGGCTGCCGGCGGTGACGAGCGTGAGCGTGATGACGCCCATCGTCTTCTGCGCATCGTTGGTGCCGTGCGCGAGCGAGACCAGGGAGGCCGAGACGATCTGGCCGACCTTGAACCCGCGCGTGGCCGGCCGGCCCCGCACCAGGAAGCGGTAGACCAGGTAGGTGGCGCCCATCGCGACGAGGCCGGCGATGACCGGGCTGGCCGCGGCGGGGACGAGGACCTTCTCGACGATCTTTCCGAAGTGGACCGAGTCGGCGCCCGCGGAGATCCAGGTGGCGCCGATCAGGCCGCCGAACAACGCGTGCGACGAACTCGACGGGAGGCCGACGAACCACGTCACGAGGTTCCAGACGATGGCGCCGATCAGGCCGCCGAAGACGATCGCCGGGCCGATCTTCGTGTCGTCCACCAGGCCGCTGGAGATCGTCTTGGCGACCTCCACCGACAGGAACGCGCCGACCAGGTTCAACACCGCGGAGATCGCGACGGCCACGCGAGGCTTGATGGCCCCGGTGGCGATCGACGTCGCCATCGAGTTCGCGGTGTCGTGGAACCCGTTCGTGAAATCAAAAATGAGGGCCGTGACGACGACGACCACGACCAGCAACGAGGGTTGCACCCCGACCTCCGCACCCTTGTGGGGACTTCTCCCGCAAGGTACCTGACGGGTACGCCTGGCGTTAACACGACGTTGCTGGTTGTGACCTCTGTCGTTAAGCCAGCGGTAACGTGCGGTTCCCCGCCACTGCGGGCGCGAGTTCACCGGCGGCGAGTTTGACGAACCTGTGCGCGAAGGGGCGCCAGGTTTCGTCGATGTCGGCGTGCACGGTGACCAGCGCTTCGTGCTCGAGCGAACCGGGCCGGGCGAATTCGGCTTCTTCGGGGCATTCCGCGGCCCAGCTCTCGACGACCTCGGGCGTCGTCTCGATGTGGAACTGGACACCGTAGACACAACGCCCGAGCCGGTAGGCCTGGTGCGCGTAGCGCGGCGAGGATGCGAGCAGTTCGGCGCCGGGCGGGAGCCGGGTGATGGCGTCGGTGTGGAACTGGAGGACGTCCTGCACGAGCGGCAGGTCGGCGAACAGCGGGTCGGTCCACGCCGCGTCCTTCTTGCTGACGAGGTGCGGACCGACCTCCGGCCCATCGGGAGCGACCTCGACGCGGCCACCGGTCGCGACGGCCAGCAGCTGGGCGCCGAGGCAGATCCCGAGGGTGGGCAGGTTCTTCGCCGCCGCCTTGGACAGCAGCCGCCGGACGTCGGTGAGCCACGGGTGCTTGGCGTCGTCTTCCGCGGCCATGCCGCCGCCGAGGCAGACGACGGCCTGGTAGCCGTCGAGCTCGGGGAGGTTCTGCTCCGGCAGCAGACGGACGTCGAGTTCCGCGCCGGCCTCGGTCAGCCAGTCGCCGAGGGGGCCCAGCGGGTCCGACGTGTCCGGCTGGATGATCAGGATTCGGGTCACGCTGTCCAGGGTAGGTCAGCAGGCGCAGCGAATTCCTCCGGCTTGGTGGCCTTCGACTATGTCGGTTTCGAAGTTGTCGCCTTCGACTTTGTCGCCTTCGACCGGGTAGCCGGCGGCGATCCAGCCGGTGATGCCGCCGGAGAGCCGTTTGACCTTGAAGCCGAGCTCGGCGAGCTTGAGCGCGCCCTTCGTGGCGGCGTTGCAGACGGTGCTTTCGCAGTAGCAGACGTACACGAGGTCCCGGTCGAGGTGTTTCGTGTTTTCCGCCGTCAGGTCCCGGTAGGGCAGGTTGATCGCGCCGGGGATGCGGGCGCGCGCGAAGGCTTCCGGCGCCCGCGTCTCGACGATGCGGTAGCCATCGGTGCGTCCGGCTTCGAGGTCCTGGACGAGATCGTCGGGATCGACCTCGAAGCCGAGTTCGGCTCCGAAGTACTCGACGGCGGCTTCCGGTGCCGCGGCGGGGAAGGCGAGCGTGCGTGTCATGAGGTAAATCCTGCTGGTGTTGCGACCTTCGAGACAGGGCAGAATCGGCGTCGAAGCCCTTGCCGGCCGGGGATTTCCCCGTTCTGGCCCTGCGAACCCGGGAGAGTTGCGGTGGACCACCTCGACGACGTCGACTGGCGCCTGCTGGAGCTCCTGCAGGCCGACGGCCGCCTGAGTTTCACGGAGCTCGGACGCCGGGTATCGCTGTCCGGCTCGGCGGTGACGGAGCGCGTCCGCCGGCTCGAGGAGCGCAGAGTGATCACGGGCTACGCGGCGAGCATCGACACGACGAAGCTGGGGCTGCCGATCGAGGCATTGGTCCGGGCCCGGGTCCGGAGTCTGGACACACCCCGGTTCCGGACGGCGGTGCTGCCGTTGCCGCAGGTCGTGGCGGCGGACCACGTGACGGGTGAGGAGTGCTGGATCCTGCGGGTGCTGTGCCGGGATACGGCGGAGCTGGAGGAGCTGGTCGAGAAGGTGCAGCGCTACGGGGAGACGACGACATCACTGGTGTTGTCATCGCCGTTGAGGAGGCGGCCGCCGGCTCGGCCGGGGGTGAGGTGAGGCATCACGCGTGATCCGGGCGGCTTCATGCGTGACTGGAGGGGCATCACGTGTGATTGGGGAGGCATCACTCGTGATTGGGGAGACGACACGGTGCGGGCCGGGTCGCGGCTGGTGTGCTCCGGGGCGGGATTCGCGTGACTGGGGCCGGATCTCGTGCGATTCGAGCCGGAGCTGGCGGACCTGGGTGGTCGGCCAGCGTGCCTGGACGGTCGGCTCGCGTACCCAGGAAGTCGGCTGGCGTGCCTGGAGGGTCGGCTTGCGTGATTGGGGAGTCGACTCGCGTGTCTGGAGGGTCGGTTCGCGTGCCCAGGGGGTCGGCTTGTGTGTCTGGAGGGTCGGGTGGGGGTTTTGGGCATGCGGAAAGGCCCCGGGAGAACCTTTTCGGGTTCTCGACCGGGGCCTTTCGCAAATTAAGTTCGGCGGTGTCCTACTCTCCCACAACCCTTCGGTTGCAGTACCATCGGCGCTGTCAGG
>NZ_JBFAZA010000037.1:0-117524 GCF_040681595.1 Amycolatopsis sp. NPDC051716
GAAGGCCGCCTTGGGTGCGTTCAACGCAACCAAGGCCACATTGGGGCGCTCGGGGACCGGGTCGCTGTCACTGAACTTCGGACGCGCGACACTAGCGGAGCAGCTTCGCCAGCGGGGCCGCCAACTCTCCCCGCGCGCCCACTGCCACTCCCGACAAACCCAGCCACTCCGCCATGTGACGCAACTCCGCCGCCAGCTCCGGCAGCACGCGAGCCACGTCCGCACCCTCCTCCGCGAACGCTCCTTGGACCCGCAGCACCCCCGCCGCGCGGTCGGCCTTCAGGTCCACCCGGGCGACCAGCGAACCGTCCAGGAGGAACGGGAACACGTAATACCCGTACACCCTCTTCGGCTCCGGGACGTAGATCTCGATCCGGTAATGGAAGCCGAACAAGCGCTCGGTGCGGGCTCGCTCCCAGATCAGCGGGTCGAACGGGCACAGCAACGCCCGGCCCGCCACGTTCCGCGGTGTCCGAGCCGAAGCATGGCGGTACGCGACTTGCTTCCAGCCGCGGACCGCGAGGGGCTCCAGCTCTCCCGACTCCACCAGCTCCGCCACCGCCTGGCGGGCCGGGGCCGGGCCGAGGCGGTAGTAGTCGCGCAGGTCCGTCTCCGTTGCCACCCCCAGCGCCCGCGCCGAACGCGAAATCAAGCCCCGTGCGCCCTCCTCCGCGGACACCGAACGGGCCAGGATCTCCGGCGGGACCACTCGCTCGGTCAGGTCGTAGAGCCGCTCGAACGACCGGCGCGTGCCCGTGGTCAGCTGGCCGATGCCGAACAGGTACTCGCAGACGCGCTTGACCTCCGAGCGCTCCCACCACGAGCCCGGGCCGCGGCGCTGGGCGTCCGCTTCCACCGCGCGCTCGATGCCGCCCGCGCCGATCGGGCCCAGCTCCTTCACCACCGACAGGATCTCCTCGACCAGGCCCGGCGACTTCTCGATCAACGGCCCGTAGTGCCGCCACCAGCCGTCGCGCTTGGCGCCCGAGCGGATCAAGGGCCAGTCCTCGATCGGGAGCAGGCTCGCCTCGTGCGCCCACGTCTCCACCAGCATCCGCGGGCGACGCGCCGAGTGCGCCCACGCCGCTTCGTCGAGCAACGCCGGGTCGTACGCGCCCAGCCGCGAGAACACCGGCATGTAGTGCGCCCGGACCGCGACGTTCACCGAGTCCAGCTGCAGCAGCTGAACTCTCGACAACACCCGTTTCAGGTGCTGCCGCGAAGGCACGCCGGACGGACGCGGGTCGGTGAAGCCCTGTGCGGCCAGGAACGTCTTCCGGGCCGTCGAGACGCTGATCGTTTGCATGGTGTGCTCATGGTGCCACCCACCACCGACAAAAACCGGCGCCCCAGTATCTTCGGCCCATGAGCGACGCCGCCGTCCGTCCCGCCGATCTGTCCGACGCCGCGGAGATCGCCCGCATCCAGCGCGAAACCTGGCACGCCGCCTACGAGGACCTGCTCGGCAAGCAGGCCCTCGCGCAGCTGGACGCCACCGACCTCGCCGGCACCTGGACCGAGACCATCGACTACCCCGGCAGCCTCGTCTACGTCGCCACCGAGGGCGAGTTCACCGTCGGCTTCTGCGTCGCCGGCCAGGCCCCCGAAGACGAGGTCGCCGCCGCGGACGGCAGCCTGCCCGAGGACGCCGCGACCACCGGGCTGATCGCCACCCTGCTCGTCGAGCCGCGCTGGGGACGCCGCGGGCACGCCGGACGGCTACTCGCGACGGCCGCCGCGGGCCTGCGGGCCGACGGCGCCTCCCGGGGCATCGCCTGGGTCGCCCAGGGCGACCACGCCACCCTCGGCTTCTACCGCCGGGCCGGCTGGAACCCCGACGGCACCGTCCGCACCCTCGACACCGGCGAGCGCACCCTCCGCGAGGTCCGGCTCACCGGCACCCTCGACCTCGGTCTCAGCTGAGTCGCGGAAGATCACCCACCGCATCACGGCGTACATGAACACGCCCTCGCCGACGCCCGCGAGCACCCGCGAGACGTGGTATTCGACGCCCAGCGCCGTCAGCCCCGCGCCCACACCCAGCAGGAACGCCGCATAATTGACAACAATCGCACCTATGTAAAGCGCCAGTTGGATTCCGACGGCGGCGTGGGAATGGAAGTTGAACGTCCGGTTCAGCGCGAAGCTCAGCCCGAAGGCGCAGACGTACGCCAGCGTGATCGCCAGCCACACCGGCCAGCCGAGCACGCCGTGGAAGACGGTCAGCAGCGTGAGGTCGACACCGAACGTGAACCCGTTGATCAGGCAGAACCCGAGAAACGTCGGCGCCACGATCCGCGACAGACCCAAGGGCAGCACACGCACGACGGCCCGACACAGGGCGCCGAATCGGTCAGCGGGCGTACGGGGTTGCTCGGCGGCCACCTCGTCAGTGTTCCGGCGGAGAGTGACGGGAAGCCGTCCGGCAGGTGATCTTCTGGTGCGGACCACCGGCCGAAGACGGGGGCTAACCCCCGTGCGCGGAGATTTCGAACTGATAACTTGGAAGAACGCGAGCGGTTTTCAGGAGGTGACACGATGAGCTGGATCCTGCTGACGCTGGGCGTCGCGTTCGGTTCGGCCATCGTGCCGCTGATCAACGCCGAGGTCTTCCTGCTCGGGCTGTGCGCGAGCCAGCCGGGGCTGCACTGGCTGTGGCTCGGGGCGGCGGTGGCCGTCGGGCAGATCGCCGGGAAGACGCTGTACTACCTGGCCGCGCGCGGGACGATCAAGCTCCCGAAGCCATTGCACGACCGGCTGCACCGCGAGCGCCCGATGACGCCCCGGCGCGTGCGCTGGCAGCTGCGGACCAAGCGGATCCGCGGGTGGGTCGACGGGCTGCGCGAGCGCTGCCACCGGCACCCGCACTGGATGGCCGGGACGTACGGCGTGAGTTCCCTGGTCGGCCTGCCCCCGTTCATGGCGACGAGCGTGCTGGCCGGCCTGGTGCGGATGCGGCTCGCGACCTTCCTGACGACGGGGCTCGCCGGAAGGTGGATCCGCTTCAGTCTGATTGCGGCTTCACCCGCGGTGTTCGCGGGCTGGCTGCACCACTGAGAGCAACGCGGTCCACGCAGAGCGCGAGACGGTGAGCTGGCCGAGGTGACGGGCTTTCGTGTCCCGCACGCCAACAGTCTCGGCGAGGAGAACCTCGACGCATTCGATGTTTGCCGTATAGCTCGACTTCCGCCACGTCGACACGCTGCCTCCGACCTATCGCGCTGCCTCCCGAAGCAGTTCTCGCGAGACATCTTCGGACAATGCCTTGTCCAGCAAGACTTTAACGAGCTTGCGGTAGCTCGCGATAGCCTCCAACTCGTTGACGAAGGCGCTGGCGTGGTGGTGCTCGAGGAACACGATCGACGGATCGCTGGGGAAGTCGTAGAGAGCGAACATGCCGATCTTGCCGGGGTGGTAACCCACATCCGCGGGCACGATGCGCACTGAAATGTTAGATGTAACAGCTAAGGCGAGCAGGTGGTCGATCTGATCGGACATGGTGCCTGCTTCTCCGACCACCTCACGAATCGCCAGTTCGGAGATGATGGCCTTGAGTCGAACCGGCTCATACCCGGAGAGGATCCGCTGGCGTTTCAGCCGGGCCACCAGCCGCTCATCGACCACCTCCGCCTTGGTCTCGGCGGCGGACAGAAGAGTGCGGGCATAGTCGGGAGTCTGCAGCAGCCCGGGAATGATCTGCGGGGACCAGTTGGTGATCAAGCTGGCCGACCGTTCGCACTGCACCACCCCGGTGAGCGCCGCGGGGAGATCCGACGGGTTGGAGTCCAGCCAGTTGGGGTTCCTCACGTGCTGCACCAGGGCCAGAATCCGGTTGGTCACCACCCGATCCACCCGGAGGTACCCCAGAATCCGGGCCACCTCCTCGATCGGCGGCACCCGGATCCCCAGCTCCCACTGGGACAGCAACCGCGGATCAACCTCGAGTGCCCGCGCGAGCTCGCGCAACCCGAACTTCCGCGCTTCACGCACTTCGCGCAGCGACGCGGACAACGCCCGTGAACCAGGAGAAGACGAAGTCGGTTTCATGCGGGCGATAGTACGAAGCCCCCTCATTTCCCGAATGAACGACAACTGTCAGCGAATTGCCACACCACCGTCCCGGCGACCGCAACGACGAAAGCCCACCCTCCGATCGGCTCCACCAGCACCACCGTCAGAAAACAAAACGCCGAAAACCCGCCGAGCCCGCGCAGCACACCCCGCACCGTCGCCGCGGCCGCCGGCGGGCCGCCTTGCGCGTGCGCGAACACCGCCACCACGCTCGTCCCGGTCGGGAAGGGGGCCAGCACGCCCGTCAGGTCGGGGCCGAGGCGTCCGGCCGCCGCCGTCAGGGCCACCACGAGCCCGGCCGTTGCCGCCGCGCGGGCGGGCAGGTCCCACCACGGCAGCGTCACCGGCCCGGCTTCCCCCGGCTCCGGCAGCAACCGGCTACCCGCCCAAGCCGCCGCCAGCGCCAGCCCGAGCGCCACCCACACCGGCACCGGCGCATACGACAGCGCCAGATCCAGGGCCAGATCCAGCGCCAGGCACACGAGCCAGCCGGCCAGCAGGGTGCCGAGCCAGCCCCGGGCCCGGGACACCCGCGCGAACACCACCGCGAACGCGGCCAGCGACACCAGCCCCAGCAACGACGCCGACGCCGCCCGCGCGACGAACGCCGCCCCGTGCTCCAGGTACGTGATCAGCAGGATCGGGCCCGCGACCACGGGCATCGCCACCAGCAGACCCGTCACGCCCGCGCCCCAGCGCCGTCCGGCCAGCGACGAGCCGACCACCAGCAACGGCGCCAGGACGAGCTTCAGCAGCAGCGTCACCGGTTCGCCGCCGCCGCGATGCGCACGAAACCGCGCACCAGCGGGCTGCTCGCCGCTTTCGGCCACGCCACCACCAGCTCGCTCGGCGGGCGATCGGCCACCGGCACGATCCGCAGTCCGGGCGACACCGGCTGGTCGACCGGGGCGAGGGCGGCGATGCCGTTCCACAGCACCGCCTGCAGGCACTCCTGGATCGTCCGCAGGACCGGGGCGTCGGCACCGGGCGGGCCGCCCGTCCAGTAGGCCGTCCAGCGGGCGTCGGCGCTGTCCGGGAGCCGGACCCAGCGGCGGCCCGTCAACTCCGCCGTCGACACCTCGGGCCGGTCGGCCAGGGGGTCGTCGTCGCGCAGCACCACGCCCACCCGTACCTGGCGCAGCACGTGGACGCCGAGTCCCGCGCTGGCGAACGGCGTCCGGGTCAGCGTCACGTCGACCAGGCCGGCGCGCAAGCCCGCCGTCGGATCGGCCAGGTCCGTTTCGTGCACCCGGACGTCCACGTGCGGGTACTGCTCGCGGAACAGCGGGACCAGCCGGGCGCCGACCTGCTCCGCCGCGTCGGCCAGGGTGCCGATCGTCAGGGTCGCCGCGCCCGCCGCCGCGGTCACCCGGTCGCGGATGCGGCCCGCCTGGGCCAGCAGCGCGACGGCCTCGTCGAACAGGGCCGTTCCCGCGGCGGTGAGCGCGACGCCCTTGGGCGTGCGCTCGAACAGCGTCGCGCCCAGCTCGTCCTCCAGCCCGCGCACCGCCCGGCTCAGCGGCGGCTGCGCCATGTGCAGGCGGCTCGCCGCGCGGCCGATGTGCCGCTCCTCGGCCACCGCGACGAAGTACCGGAGCACCCGCAAGTCCATACCCCCACGGTATCGAGTTGCCGCAACCGGTCTTGGACGCCCTCGTCCCCGCGCGCCGATGATCGGACCATGCGCATCGGCACCTTCACCTACGACACGACCCGGGACCTGGCCGCCACCGTGGAAACCGCCGCCACGCTGCCCGAGATCTTCGAACGGGCGGTCCGCGGCGAATTCGACGTCGCCGAACTCGGCCTGACGTTCTACCTCCGGCTCCTCGAAGCAGGCACGCCCTTCGTGGCACTGCCGATCTTCCCCAACCGCGTCTTCCGGCACTCGTGCGTCTTCATCAACACGCGGTCGGGGATCACCGGTCCCGGCGACCTCACCGGCCGGACGATCGGCGAGTTCGGGACCTACGGGCAGGACTCCGGCGTCTGGGCCAAGGGCATCCTGATGGACGAGCACGGATTCCGGCCGGAGACGAACCGCTGGGTGATCGGCGGCCTCGAACACCCTTCCGAACCCTTCGGCTTCATCCCCCACCCGCACCCGGCCGCCGTCGACGTCACCACGGCCGGAGGGGGAAAGACGCTGAGCGCGATGCTCGCCACCGGCGAGATCGACGTGCTGTTCTCCGCCAACGTCCCGCAGTGCGCGCTCGACGGGCACCCGGACGTCGCCCGGCTCTTCCCGGACTTCGTCGCGCGGGAACGCGACTACCACCGCCGCACCGGGATCTTCCCGATCATGCACACCGTCGTCGTCCGGCGGGACCTCCTGCGGGACGATCCCGGCCTGGCCCGCCGCGTCTACACGATGTTCGAAGCCGCGAAGGACGCCGCCGCCGAGCGCTACCGCCGCGGCCGGCGGCTCTACCAGGTCCAGACCATGCTGCCGTGGACGAACGCGCTGGTCGACGAAACGCTCGACGAGTTCGGCGAAGACTGGTGGCCCTACGGGATTTCCGCCAACCGCGCCACCCTGGACACGTACCTGCGGTACCACCACGAACAGGGCTTGTCGGCACGCCGGTGGCGGATCGAAGAGATCTTCGCGCCGGAACTACTCGGCACGTGAGCGTTCGGCGGCTTCCAGCTCGATCGCCTTCTTCATCGTCTCGCGCGCCCGGCGGCGGTCGCCCGCGATGTCGTACGCGTACGCGAGCTTGTACCAGGCCCGCCAGTTCTCCTGGTCGGCCTCGAGCTCCGCGCGGCGCTGTCCGAACCACGCGTCGGCCGCCTCGCGATCCACCCGGCCCGACGGGCGACGCGGAAGGTCGGCGACGTCGGGGAGCGCCCCCTCGGCGTCCAGCTGCCGGGACAGGCGCTGGACCTGCAGGCCGTTGCGCCAGGTCACGACGACGACCCAGATACCCAGGACGGGCAGCAGCAGCACGCCCGCGCCGAGGGCGATCCCGACGCCCGTGCCCGTCTTGAACAGGGCGAACGCCCGATCCGCCAGCAGGAACAGGTAGACGATCAGCGCCGCCGTCAGCAGCAGCGCCACATTGCGAGCCTTCACAGGTCGAGGACGTTTTCCAGGCCGACCGTCAGGCCGGGGCGGTTCAGCACCTCACGCACGCCGAGCAGCACGCCCGGCATGAACGACGTCCGGTCGAGGGAGTCGTGCCGGATCGTCAGGGTCTCGCCCTCGCCGCCGAACAGGATCTCCTCGTGCGCGACCAGGCCCGGCAGGCGGACCGAGTGCACCCGGACCTCCTCGACCGAGGCGCCGCGGGCGCCGTCCAGCTCCGCCGTCGTCGCGTCCGGGCCCGGCGTCACGCCCGCTTCCGCACGGGCCGCGGCGATCATCCGGGCGGTGTGCGCCGCGGTGCCCGAAGGGGCGTCGGCCTTGCGGTTGTGGTGCAGCTCGATGATCTCGGCCGAGGCGTAGAACTTCGCCGCCTGGGCCGCGAACCGCATGGCCAGAACCGCGCCCAGGGCGAAGTTCGGCGCGATCAGCACGCCCAGCGACGGCTTCGGCTCGAGCAGGGCGCGCAGCTGGGAAAGGCGCTCCTCGCTGAAGCCCGTGGTGCCGACGACCGCGTGGATGTCGTGCTCGACCAGGTACTCCAGGTTGCCCATGACGGCGTCGGGGTGGGTGAAGTCGACGACCACCTGGGCGTCGGCCAGCGGGGCGAAGTCGTCGCCCGCGTCCAGCGCGGCCACGAGCTTCAGGTCCGAAGCGCCTTCGACGGCGTTCACCACCGTCGCGCCCATCCGGCCGCGCGCGCCGAGCACACCGACGTTGATGGTCATGAAGCGATCACCTCGTGCAGGTCGTCAGGAAGGTCGTCCGCGTGAGCGTACGGCCCGACGACCGCCGCCGCCGAGACCCCGCCCGGCCGCGCGAACAAAGTGCGAGCGAGCGCACACACGTCGTCGGTGGTCACCGCGTCGATGCGGGCGATCGTGTCGTCGACGCCCAGGTAGTGGCCGTAGTTGAGCTCGTTCTTGCCGATCCGCGACATCCGCGACGACGTGTCCTCCAGGCCCAGCACCAGGCCGCCGCGCAGCTGGCCCTTGGCGCGGGCCACCTCGGCGTCGGTGAGGCCGTCGACGCCGACCTTGTCGAGCACCTCGCGGATGACGCCGGCGACGTCGCCGAGCTTCTCCGGCTGGCAACCCGCGTACACGGCCATGTGCCCGGTGTCGGCGTAGCTCGCCACCGACGAGTACACCTGGTAGGCCAGGCCGCGCTGCTCCCGGATCTCCTGGAACAGCCGCGAGGACATCCCGCCGCCGAGGGCTGCGTTGAGCACCGACAGCGCGAAGCGACGGTCGTCGTGGCGCGACAGCGAGCGCAGGCCGAGCATGACGTGCGCCTGCTCGGTGTCGTCGGTGTGCAGGGCCAGCTTCGGCACGGTCTTGATCCGGGCGCGGCCCTCACGCGGCGCGATCGGCGACGCGGTCCCGTTCAGGCGCTCGCCGAGTGCCTTGCGGACCAGCCGCAGCACCTGGCTGTGGTCGATGTTGCCGGCCACGGAGAGGACCATCCGCGGCAGCGTGTACCGGCGCTTGTAGAAGTTCCGCAGCGCCGCGGGCGACATCTCCACGATCGACTTCTCGGTGCCGAGCACCGGGCGGCCGAGCGCGTGCTCGCCGAGGATCGCCGTCACGAACGTCTCGTGCAGCAGGTCCTCGGGGTCGTCGTCGCGCATCGAGATCTCTTCGAGGACGACGCTGCGCTCCATGTCCATGTCGCGGTCGGTGCACAGCGCCTCGAACACGACGTCGGTGACCAGGTCCACGGCGAGCGGGAGGTCGGCGTCGAGCACCTGCGCGTAGTAGCAGGTGTGCTCCTTCGCCGTGAAGGCGTTGAACTCACCGCCGACGGCGTCGATCTCCTCGGCGATCTGCGTGGCGTCGCGGTGCTTGGTGCCCTTGAACAGCAGGTGCTCGAGGTAGTGCGCGGCGCCGGCGACGGCGGCGGGCTCGTCGCGGGAGCCGATGCCGACCCACAGCCCGACCGTGGCCGAGCGGGACGCGGGAACGTGCTCGGTGATCACGCGCAGGCCGCCGGGCAGGACACTGCGCTTGACGACCGCACCGTCCGGAGTGGACTCGAGCGTGCGGGTGGTGCCGACGGGCTGCTCGTGCCCGGAAACCTGCCGTGCCATGGGTTCCTTACTCACCTTGCCGTGAAGGCCACCTCGGGAGTCCCCCGAGGTGGCCTTCACGGACCGATATTTCGCAGAACTGCGGCCTTACTTGGCGTCGGCCTTCTCGGCGTCGGCGGCGGGAGCCTCAGCGTCGGCGGGCTTCGCGGGCTCGTCTTCCTTGACGACGATCAGGCTGATCTTGCCGCGGTTGTCGATGTCGGCGATCTCGACGCGGAGCTTGTCGCCCACGTTGACCACGTCTTCGACCTTGTTGATCCGCTTGCCGTTGCCCAGCTTGGAGATGTGCACCAGGCCGTCCTTGCCCGGCAGCAGCGAGACGAACGCGCCGAACGCGGCCGTCTTCACCACGGTGCCGAGGAAGCGCTCGCCGACCTTGGGCAGCTGCGGGTTGGCGATGGCGTTGATCAGGTCGATCGCCGCCTCCGCCGACGGGCCGTCGGCCGCGCCCACGTAGATCGTGCCGTCGTCCTCGATGGAGATGTCGGCACCGGTCTGCTCGGTGATCGAGTTGATCATCTTGCCCTTCGGGCCGATGACCTCGCCGATCTTGTCGACCGGGATCTTCACCGAGGTGACGCGCGGCGAGTACGGGCTCATCTCGTCCGGGCTGTCGATCGCCTCGGCGATGACCTCCAGGATGGTGAGCCGGGCGTCCTTCGCCTGCTTCAGCGCGGCCGCGAGGACCTCCGACGGGATGCCGTCGAGCTTCGTGTCCAGCTGCAGCGCGGTGATGATGTCCTTGGTGCCGGCGACCTTGAAGTCCATGTCGCCCAGGGCGTCCTCGGCACCGAGGATGTCGGTGAGCGCGACGTAGCGCGTCTCGCCGTCGACCTCGTCGGAGACCAGGCCCATCGCGATGCCCGCGACCGGCGCCTTCAGCGGCACACCGGCGTTGTACAGCGCCATGGTGGACGCGCAGACCGAGCCCATCGAGGTCGAGCCGTTGGAGCCCAGCGCCTCGGAGACCTGGCGGATCGCGTACGGGAACTCGTCCCGCTTCGGCAGCACCGGCACCAGGGCACGCTCGGCGAGCATGCCGTGGCCGATCTCGCGGCGCTTCGGCGAACCGACGCGCCCGGTCTCGCCGGTGGAGAACGGCGGGAAGTTGTAGTGGTGCATGTAGCGCTTGTGCGTCTCCGGCGACAGCGAGTCGATCTGCTGCTCCAGGCGCAGCATGTTCAGCGTGGTGACGCCCAGGATCTGGGTCTCGCCGCGCTCGAACAGCGCCGAACCGTGCGCCCGCGGGATCACGGCAACCTCGGCCGAGAGCGACCGGATGTCGGTGAGGCCACGGCCGTCCATGCGGATCTTCTCCGTGAGGACGCGCTGGCGCATGATCTTCTTCGTCAGGGCCTTGAACGCCCCGCCGATCTCCTTGTCGCGGCCCTCGAAGGCTTCGCCTTCGCCCAGGCCGACCTTCGCCAGGACGGCGGCCTTGACCTCGTCGGTCGCGGCGTCGCGATCCTGCTTGCCCGGGATCTGCAGCGCGCGGGCCAGGTCGTCGGTGGCGATCGCCGCGACGGCCTCGTAGACGTCCTGCTCGTAGGCCAGGAAGACCGGGAACTCGCCGGTCGGCTTGGCGGCGACGTCGGCCAGCTTCTGCTGGGCCTCGCACAGCACCTTGATGAACGGCTTCGCGGCTTCGAGGCCCGCGGCGACCGCGGCCTCGTCCGGCGCCTTGCCGCCGGCGGCGATCAGGTCGAGCGTGTGCTCGGTGCCCTCGGCCTCGACCATCATGATCGCGACGTCTTCACCGACGATGCGGCCGGCGACGACCATGTTGAAGGTCGCCTTCTCCAGCTGCGACCAGGTCGGGAACGCGACCCACTGGTCCTCGACCAGCGCGACGCGCACGCCGCCGACCGGGCCGGAGAACGGCAGGCCGGCGATCTGGGTCGACGCCGACGCGGCGTTGATGGCCAGCACGTCGTACGGGTCGTCCGGGTTGAGGCTCTGGACGGTGATGACGACCTGGATCTCGTTGCGGAGACCGTCGGTGAACGACGGGCGCAGCGGCCGGTCGATCAGGCGGCAGGTCAGGATCGCGTCGGTCGACGGGCGGCCCTCGCGGCGGAAGAACGCGCCGGGGATGCGGCCGGCCGCGTACATGCGCTCCTCGACGTCCACCGTCAGGGGGAAGAAGTCGAAGTGGTCCTTCGGGTGCTTCGACGCGGTCGTCGCCGAGAGCAGCATGGTCTCTTCGTCGAGGTACGCGACGACGGCGCCGGCGGCCTGCTTGGCCAGGCGGCCCGTCTCGAAGCGGACGGTGCGGGTGCCGAACCGGCCGTTGTCGATCACGGCTTCGGTCTCGTGCACGGTGACTCCGGTGGAGTCGGTCATAGATTGTTCTCCTCTTTGGTTCCTTCGTACGACGCGAGTCTCCCACCCTGGGACCCATTTCGCCTGAGGACGCTCGAGGAATGAGGCCGGTCTTCGATCGAAGCCCCCGGGACGCTTCCCGGGAACCACTACCGAGGACCGGCGGACGGACCCTCGTGCGCGCTCGCGCCGTTTCTTCGGTTTGCCTAGACCAGGGGGGAGCGACCGGCGGCCACTCCCCCCTGGGTTCGAGCTATCGGCGCAGGCCGAGGCGCTGGATCAGCGCACGGTAACGCTCGATGTCCACCTTCATCACGTAGTTCAGCAGCCGGCGGCGGCGGCCGACCAGCAGCAGGAGCCCGCGACGCGAGTGGTGGTCGTGCTTGTGAGCCTTGAGGTGCTCGGTGAGGCCGACGATCCGCTTGGTCAGCAGCGCGACCTGGGCCTCGGGGGATCCCGTGTCCGAGTCGTGCACGCCGTACTCGGCCAGGATCGACTTCTTCTCTTCGGTGGACAGCGCCACTTGTGTTGCTCCTCGAAATAATCAGTGCCGTGCGGCCCCGGGCGTGGATGCACGCCGGGAAGACGGTCACGGCCGCCACGGACTGCAGCCGGACCCGAACGTTGAGGTTACCAGCCCGCTGAACAGCGCCTTCAGGTGCGTGCGTTCAGCCGCGGTCCAGCTCGAAGGCACGGGCCACGCGGTACCGGGGGCCACCCGGCTCGCGCTCGCTGGCCATCAGGACCACTTCCGCGGCCTGCCACCACCGGCTCGTGAAACCACCGAAGCACTTGGTCCAACGCGCGGCGAGCCCGGGTTCTTCCCGGGGGAACCGCGCCAGCGTGAGGTGGGGCACGTACGGCCTCGCCTCGGCACCGGCCCCCCGCGTCGAGCGCGAGCGGCGTCAGCTCGCTTCCGGCGGCAGTCAACCACAGCACTCCGGGGAACGTCGCGGCCTTTTCCAGCCGGACGTCGACCGCCGGGCGCCCGGCCAGCCGCTCGCCCAGCCAGGCGGCGCGGGTTTCGACGTCGTCCGGCCCGTAGTAGGCGAGGGTGACGTGCCAGCGCTCCGGCGGCTCCCAGCGCAGGCCGTCGCCGGGTTCCCCGAGCACCTCGGCGATGGCCTCGACGACGTCGTCCGGCGGGAGCAGCGCGCTGAACAGGACCGGCATCAGGCGCCGTTGCCCGCCCGGCGGAGCAGGTCGGCGATGGCCGGGAAGTCGTCGTCGAGACGCTTGGCGGCTTCGCCGAGGTCCTCGTCCTCGGCCAGGTCGCGCAGGTAGGCGAGGACCTTCTGATCGTCGTTGACCACCGGGATGTTGTCGCGCCCGACGGTGGGGCGGGAGTCGCGGACGTCCTCCATCGCGGCCAGCATCGCGTCGCGGTTGCCGGCGGCGACCTCGGGCACCAGGATCTTGCGCTCGAGCATGATCATCCTGGCCAGCACGACCGGGTTGCCGATCTTCGCCCGCCGCCCGCTCATCACCTGGCTGAGCATGGGGGCGCTGATCCCGAGGACCTCGGCCAGGAACGCCTGCGAAACGTCGAACGCGACCACGAGCCGGCGCACGCGGTCACCGAGCGGCTCCCCGTACCACTCGCGCTGCAACGCGATGTTCCGCTGGACGATCTTGTGGTCCTCCACCAGTCTCCCGCTCCCCTGTTTCACTGCGCGCACACCGTCCGTGAGCATCTTGCCATCGCGGTCACGTGCGTGGACGCGGAATCCCCTATTCGTCCCCGGTCAGGGCGCCCGGGGGCAGTTCGAGTGCCTTTCTCGTCTCGACCACGTCGTCGTCGATCTGCGCGACCAGCCCGGCCGAGTCGGCGAACCGCACCTGATCACGCAGCCGCGTCACGAAGTCGATGGCCACGTGCTGGCCGTAGAAGTCCTCGTCGACGTCGAGGACGAACGCCTCCACGGTCCGCTCGCGCCCGGAGAACGTCGGGTTGGTGCCCACCGAGACCGCGGCCCGCAGCCGGCGCGCCGGGTCGGCCGAACGGGTGAACCACGCGCTGTAGACGCCGTCGGCCGGGACCGCGGCGAAGCGCGGGGTCGACAGGTTCGCCGTCGGGTAGCCGAGCTCGTGGCCCCGGCCGTCGCCGCGGACGACGATCCCCTCCAGGCGGTGCGGGCGGCCGAGCGCTTCGGCGGCGGCGACCACGTCACCGGCGTCGATGCAGGACCGGACGTAGGTGCTCGAGAACGTGATCGCCGATTGGTCCTCTTCGGACAGTTCCTTGCCCTGCAGCTCGGCGCCGAACGCGGCGAAGCCGAACCGGCGGCCCAAGGTGCGGAGCAGGGCGACGTCGCCGGCCGCCTTGGCGCCGAAGGTGAAGTTGTCGCCGACGATCACCGTGGCCGCGTGCAGCCGGTCGACCAGCACCTCGTGCACGAACTCCTCCGGCAGCAGCCGGGACAGCTCGAGGGTGAACGGCAGCACGCAGAAGACGTCGACACCGAGGCCCTCGACGATCTCGGCCTTGCGCCGCAACGTCGTCAGCTGCGCCGGGTGGCTGCCCGGGCGCAGCACCTCCGACGGGTGCGGGTCGAACGTCAGCATGACGCTCGGCAGGCCGCGCTCGGCCGCCGCCGTCACCGTCCGGCTGATCAGCTCTTGGTGCCCGCGGTGGACACCGTCGAACACGCCGATGGTGACCACGCACCGGCCCCAGCTGCCGGGAAGGTCCCCCAGTCCACGCCACCGCAGCACGTCACACTCCCGTCTCTCGAGCCCACCCTAGGCTGGCAGCAACACGACCACCGCGCGGGACACACCCTGTTCGTCGGCGGCCAGGGCGAGCACCCGGCCGTCGGGACCGAAGAGCCCGTAGGTGCCTTCGACGCCGGCCGCCGGGATGCGCTGGCCGTGGCGGACCGCTTTCGCCGTGGCGGCGTCGAGGTCGCGCCGCGGGAACGCGGCGGCGACGGCGGCGTCGAGGTCGAGGCTCAGTTCGGGCTGCTCTTCGAGCTGGTCGAGGGTCCTCGCCTTGGCGAGGGTGAAGGGGCCGACCGTGGTGCGCCGGAGGGCCTGCAGGTGGCCGCCGACGCCGAGGTCCGCGCCCAGGTCACGGGCCAGCGCGCGGACGTAGGTGCCGGACGAGCACTCGACGACGGCGTCGACCTCGACGTGGTCCTCCTCGTGGCGGACGGCGAGGACGTCGAAGCGGTAGACGGTGACCGGGCGGGCCGGGATGACGACGTCCTCGCCGGCGCGGACGCGGGCGTAGGCGCGCTTGCCGTCGATCTTGACCGCGCTGACCGCGCTGGGCACCTGCTGCAGGTCACCGGTCAGCTTGGCGACCCCGGCCGCGATGTCTTCGTCTCGCACGCCCGCGGTGCCGGCCCGCGTGAGGACTTCGCCCTCGGCGTCGTCGGTCGTGGTGCTGCTGCCGAGGTTCAGGGTGGCCAGGTAGGTCTTGCGGTCCAGGGCCAGGTGGCCGAGCAGCTTGGTGGCGCGCTCGATGCCGAGCACCAGCACGCCGGTCGCCATCGGGTCGAGCGTGCCGGCGTGCCCGACCTTGCGGGTGCCCATGATCCGGCGGGCGCGCGCGACGACGTCGTGCGACGTCATGCCGGCGGGCTTGTCGACGATGACGAGGCCGGGAGGCGGGGCGGGACGGCGGGGCGGTTTCGGGCTGGACACGCGGCAAACCCTAGCGGCCGCTCGCTGTGGAACGGAGGACGCCTCGGGCGCCACGATGGAGGCGTGACGGAGATCGAAGTCCGGGCCGCCCGGCCCGCCGAACTGGAAACGGTCGCCGGACTCCGGTGGCGCTGGGTGGCGGAGCAGGACGGCCTCCCCGGCGACGGCCGCGCCGCGTTCGTGCGCGAGTTCGCCGCGTGGGTGCGGGAGAACGCGGCCACCCACCACTGCCTCGTCGTCGTGCGCGAGGGGCGGGTGCTCGGGATGGCGTTCCTGGCGGTCACCGCGCGCGTGCCGACCCCGGCGGCGTTCTCGCGGGCCTGCGGTGACGTGCAGAGCGTGTACGTCGTCCCGGAAGCGCGCGACGGCGGCCTCGGCGGCCGGCTGATCGACGGCGTCCTGCGGCTGGCCGGGGAGCTGGGGCTGGAACGGGTCACCGTGCACTCGTCGTCGCGGGCCGTGCCCGCCTACCGGCGGCGCGGGTTCGCGGTCGCGCCCCAGCTGCTGCAGGCGGTGGTTCCGGCAGACTGGGGGTCATGCGGATCAACCACCAGGTCGTCACCTTCGACGCGGCCGACCTCGCCGCCGAAAGCCGCTTCTGGGCCGGGGTCCTCGGCGGGGAGGTGAGCGAGGACGGCGACTGGCACATGGTCCTGGTGGCCGGCGCGCCGCGGATCGGCGTCCAGCTCGCGCCCGACCACACGCCGCCGCAGTGGCCGGACGGCCCGGCGAAGCAGCAGATCCACCTCGACCTGTGGGTCGAGGACTTCGCCGAAGCACACGAAGAGGTCATGGCGCTCGGCGCCACGGTGCTGAAGCCCGCGGCCGGCAGCACGTCCGGGGACGACTTCCAGGTGTACGCCGACCCTGCCGGGCACCCCTTCTGCCTGTGCTGGCTGGTCCCCCGGCGCGGGTGATCAGGCCGCGACGATCGGCGTCTCGGGGAGAGCGGCGTCCCAGCGGCGGCGGGTGATGCGCACCGGCAGCTCCTCGCCGCGGGCCTCGGCGAGGAACAGGTGGGTGCGGGTCCGGCGCCACCACACGAGCATCCGGACCGTGCCGAAGGCCAGCACCGCGACCAGCGCCAGCAGCGACCACCGGAAGTTGCCGCCGGTCACCTGCAGGAGCACGCCGACGGCGAGGGCGGCGATCGTCGTCGCCACGAAACCGCCGACGTTGACCACGCCGGTGGCCGTGCCGACGCGGCTGAGCGGGTTGTAGTCGCGGGCGAGGGCGAAGCCGATCATCGACGCCGGGCCGCCGAGGGCGAGGAAGGCGAACGCGGGCACCAGTACCGGCAGCGGCACCTGGCCCGGCCAGCCCAGCAGCACCGCCCAGACCAGCACGGCCCCGCCGATGTAGCCGCCGACCAGCGGCATCCGCAGCGATGGGCGGCGTCCGATCAGCCCGCCCAGCAGCGGGCCGCCCGCCATCGAGCCGAAGACGAACACGGTGAGCAGCGCGCTCGCCGTCGCCTTCGACTGCCCTTGGCCCTGCACCAGCCAGGGGACGCCCCACAGCAGCGTCAGGGCGTTCGGGGCGAACATCGTGCTGAAGTGGACCCAGAAGCCCAGGCGCGTCCCCGGCGTCCGCCAGGCTTCGGCGACCCGGCCGGCGAGCTCGCGCGGACGGACGTCTTCGCGGACGGGCGGCTGTTCGCCCGCCGGGACGTCGCGGACCCGGAGGGCCACGACGACGGTGTAGAGGACCGTGACGGCGCCGGCGGCCAGGAAGGTGGGGGTCCAGCCGGCGCTGTCGAGCACCAGCGAGAGCGGGACGGTGGCGGCGAGGTTGCCGATGTAGCCGACGGCCGCGGTGAACGACGTCAGCAGGGCGTACTGGCGGCCCGGGAAGTGGGCCGCGACCAGGCGCAGGACGCTGACGAAGGTGAGCGCGTCGCCGAGGCCGAGCACCCCGCGGGCGAGCAGGCCGAGGCCGTAGGAATGGGCGACGCCGAGCAGCAGCTGACCGGCCCCGAGGACCAGCACGGCGACGGTGAGGACGCGGCGGGGGCCGTAGCGGTCGACCAGGACGCCGGTCGGGATCTGCATCGCGGCGTAGACGCCGACCTGCAGGACGGTGAAGGTGCCGAGCGCGGCCGCGCCGACGCCGAAGCGCTCGGCGGCCTGCAGCCCGGCGACCCCGAAGGACGTCCGGTGGAAGACGGCGAGGAGGTAGACGGTGACAGCGGCGAGCCAGATCAGCCAGGACCGGGCGGTGGCACGGCCGGTGGCGGGCACAAGTTCCTCCAGGGTTTCGGCGTTCGTTCGTCCGGACGCCTGCGCTGCCGTCCCCACTACTTGTATCGCCTAAGCAACCGCGAACCATAGCCACGACCCGGGTGGTTTTCCCCACAGGTAACGGCCATCACCCGTGCTCAGAGGGTCGGCTCGCGTACCTGAACGGTCGGCTCGCGGACCTGGAGGGTCGGATGGCGTACCTGGAGGGTCGGTTCACCAGCCGACCCTCTAGGTGCGCGAGCCGACCGCCTGGGTACGCAGGCCGACCGTCCGGGTACGGGTCAGGTGGGGCGGGTGGCGCCGGTCACCGCCCAGTTTCCGGAGCGCCAGCGGACCAGGACCGCGGCCAGGCGGAGGAGCATGAACAGCGAGAGGCCGGTCCAGATGCCCGTGAGGCCCCAGCCGAAGCCGAGGGAGGCCCAGATCAGGGGGAGGAAGCCCAGCGCCGCGCTGCCGAGTGTCGCGTTGCGGAGGAAGGCCGCGTCGCCCGCGCCCAGGAGGACGCCGTCCAGGGCGAAGACCACTCCCGCGATCGGCTGGAGGGCCACGAAGAACCACCACGCGTGCGGGATCTCCGCCAGCACGCCCGGGTCGGACGTGAACGCGTGCGGCAGCACCCCCGACAACGCCGCGAACAGCACGCCGAGGAAGCAGCCCATCAGCAGCCCGTACCCGGTGATCTGCGACGCGACCCCGCGCGCCTGCCGGGCCGCGTTCGCCCCCAGTGCCGCCCCGACCAGCGACTGCGCGGCGATCGCCACCGAGTCGAGCACCAGCGCCAGGAACGTCCACAGCTGCAGCACCACCTGGTGCGCCCCGACGGCCTCGGTCGACGTCCGGGCCGCCACGGCCGCCGCCGAGACGAAGCACGCCTGGAACGCCAGGCTGCGCAGCACCAGGTCGCGGCCGAGACCGAGCTGCGCGCGCATCACCTTGAAGTCCGGCCGGAGCCCGACCTTCTCCCGCGCGAGCGCCACGAAGAACAGCGACGCCGAAATGACCTGCGCGACGACGTTCGCGATCGCCGAACCTTCCAGCCCCAGCCCCGCCCAGTAGACGAGGACCGGGCACAGCACGGCCGAAATCCCGTTGCCCGCCAGCACGTACCGCAACGGCTTCGCGGCGTCCTGCACCCCGCGCATCCAGCCGTTGCCGGCCATGGTGACCAGGATCAGCGGCGCCCCGAACAACGCGATCCGCAGCCACGACACGGCGGCGGACGCGATCTCGTCGCTCCCCGAAAGGACCCGCGCGATCGGCCAGGCCAGCAGCTGCCCCGCGGCCAGCACGACGAGCCCGACGAACACCGCCAGCCACGTCGCCTGGACGCCTTCGCGGACCGCGTCGGCCCGGCGGCCCGCGCCGTGCAGCCGGGCGGTGCGGGACGTCGTGCCGTAGGACAGGAACGTCAGCTGGCTCGACACCTGGGCCAGCACGACGCCGCCGAGCGCGAGCCCGGCCAGCGACAGCGCGTCGAGGTGACCGACCACGGCGGTGTCGACCAGCACGTACAGCGGCTCGGCGGCCAGCACCCCGAGCGCGGGCACGGCCAGGCCGAGCACGCGCTTCGCCGGGACCCGCTCGATCTCCTCCACGTTCACCACGAACCGGACTCTAACCGCCGCCACCGACCGTCCTGACCGGCGGGAACCCGGGAACTTTCCGGCCCCGCCGGCCGACGCGCTACAGCAGCGGCGCCCGCTCCAACGCCGCGCGCAGGCCCGCGACGACCTCGTCGGCGGAGCCCGCGATCGTGCAGCCCGCGGCCTGCCGGTGCCCGCCGCCGCCGAACTCGGCCGCCACCGCCGAGACGTCGATCCCGATCGAACGCAGCGAAATCTGCCACTGCCCCGGGTGCGCCGGGTCCTGTTTGAGCACCGCCGCGACGGCCGCTTCGCGCACCGAGCGGACGACGTCGATGACCGACTCGACCTCTTCGGCGCGCACCGTGCGGGCCGCGTCGACGCCGACCACCGCGTGCACGAAACCCCGGCCCTGCGCGGCTTCCGGCTCCAGCCGCGCCTCGCGGAGCACCGACGAGAGCATCGGCAGCCAGGCGAACGGGCGCTCGTCGACGATCCGGCGCACGATCGCTTCCGGATCGGCCCCCGCTTCGAGCAGCCGGGCCGCCATCCGGTGCGTCTCCGGGCTCGCCCGGCGGAACCCGCTGGTGTCGGTGACGATCCCGGCGTAGAGCCCGCGCGCGATCGGCTCGTCCAGCTCGGCGCCCAGCGCCTCCAGGACGCGGAACACGAGGACCGCGCTGGCCTCGGCGCTCTCGTCGACCACGTGGCAGGTGCCGTAGAACGTGTTGGTCGCGTGGTGGTCGATCACCAGCACCGCGCCGGCGAGCTCGACGCGCCCGGCGAGCCGGCCGAGCCGCTTCGGCGTCGGCGTGTCGACGCAGACGAGCAGCTCCTCGGCGTCCGGGAGGTCGTCCGGGTGGGTGAGCAGGCCGTCCTCGTCGAGCCAGCGCAGCGTCTCCGGGGCCTCGTCGGGCTCGCCGAAGGAGACGCGCACGCGGGCGCCGCGCTGCCGCAGGGCGCGGCCGAGGGCCAGCGCGCTGCCCAGCGCGTCCGCGTCCGGCCGCACGTGGCCGAGGATCGTCACGTCGGTGGCCGGGGCGAGCAGCGCCGCCGCGTCCCGGATGTCCTGCGCCGAAGTAGAGGTCACGGTGCGTCACGCTACGCTCTGCGGGATGCCTGAGTACGCGATGCTGGTCTACCCCTCAGCCAACCGGGTCTACGCCGCCTCCTCCCCCGCGCTGCTGCGCGCCGAGCTGGCGGTGTTCGGCGCGCGCCTGGCGGCCGAGCTGTCCGCGATCGACGAGGTCGAGCTGGGCGGCGTCGGCTACGTGCGCTTCACCAGCTCGGCGCCCCTCGGCGAGAGCGATCTCGCGCTCCTGTCGAACGTCTCGTCGCTGTACGCACTGTTCGAGCTGGGTGACGGCGTCCTCCGTCCGGTGCCCGTGACACCGCTGGCGAAGGCCGACTCGGACCTGCTGACCATCCAGAAGTACGCGGGCAAGACGAACGAGCTGTTCACCAAGCTGCTGGTGAACGTGACGCTGCTGGCGACGGCGGACCCGTTCTCGGACCGGCCGAAGTACCTGCTCGACCCGCTGTGCGGCCGCGGGACCACGCTGAACCAGGCGATGATGTACGGCCTGCACGCGACCGGCCTGGACGTCGACGCCAAGGACTTCGAGGCCTACGAGGCGTTCATCAAGACGTGGCTGCGGAACAAGCGCGTCAAGCACACCGCCGAGTCGGGACAGCTGCGGCGCAACAAGGTCCGGCTCGGCCGGCGGCTCGACATCGAGTACGCACTGGACAAGGAAGCGTACAAAGCGGGCGACACACGCAAACTGACCTACTTCAACGCCGACACCCTGACCACCGACGAGGTGCTGCGCGCGAACTCCTGCGACGTGATCGTCGCCGACGCGCCGTACGGCGTCCAGCACGGCAGCCACCGCGAGGCGGGCCTGCAGCGCAGCCCGCGCGACCTGCTCGCCGCGGCCGTCCCGGTGTGGACGCGGGTGCTGAAACCCGGCGGGGCGCTAGGGATTGCGTGGAACACGACCGTGCTGCCGCGCGAAGAGCTCGTCGAGGTGCTCCGGAAGGCCGGCCTCGACGTCCGCGAGGGCGGGCCGTGGGACGAGTTCGCCCACCGCGTCGACCAGGCCATCCTGCGTGACCTGGTCGTCGCGGCGAAACCCGCTTCCTGAGTCGACAAAGCGCTTTCAGGACGCGGTGAGCTCGCCCGGCTTGGGCAGCTGCCCGTTCGCTTCCGGCGAGGCGGCGGGCGCGGGCGCGGGCGAGGTGCTCAGGCCGCGCTTCACCGAGTCCAAGATGGACAGTCCCTGGCCGACGAGGCCCGCGGCCATCTCGCCGAGGCCGTCGGCGCCGTTGAGGATGTTGACGTTCGCTCCCGACAGGCCCCGGCCGGCTTCCTTGACGATCTGCGGCAGCTGGTCGATGAGCATCCGGTCGAGCGCGACCCGGTTGTTCGACGCGGCCGCCTCCGCCTGCACGCGCATCTTCTCCGCTTCGGCGAGCGCCAGGATGCGGATCCGCTCGGCCTCGGCGTCGGCGGGCTTGATGACCTCGGCGACCAGCTGCTGCTGCCGCAGCTCGGCTTCGCGCTGGGCCAGCTCGGTGCGCGCGTCGATGACCTCCTGCTGCGCCTTCGCCTGCGCCAGCGGCCCGGCCTGGGACGCCTGGGCCTGAGCCGCCTCGACTTCGGCCCGGTACTTCGCCTGCACGATCGACGTCTGCCGGGCGTACTCCGCCTGCGTCCGCTGCGATTCCTGCTCGGCCTCCGCCGCGGTCTTGTTCGCCACCGCTTGGGCGATTTGGGCGTCCCGCTGGATGGCGGCGTTGTGCGGCGCGGCCATGGCGGCGATGTAGCCGAGCTTCATGTCGTCGATCGACTGGATCTGCAGGGCGTCGACGGTGAGCCCGATCTTCGCCATCTCCACGGCCGAGCCGTCCAGCACCTCGGTGGCGAGCTTCTGCCGCTCGGTGATGATCTCCTCGACGGTCATCGAGCCGATGATGGACCGCAGGTGCCCGGCGAAGATCCGGCCGGTCAGCACGGACATCTGGTCCTGGTCGGAGAGGAACCGCTGGCCGGCGTTGACGATGCTCTCGGTGTCGTTGCCGACCTTGAACGCGATCACCGCCCGGACCGTGAGGGCGATGGCCTGCTTGGTGACGCACACTTCGGTCACTTCGGCCTCGCACATGGCGAGGGTGAGGAACCGGACTTTCCGGAAGACCGGCATGACGAACGCGCCGTGGCCGGTGACGACCCGGAACGGCGCCGCGCTCTTGCTGTTGCCCCCGGAGATCAGCATCGCCTCGTTGGGGGCCGGCACGCGATAACCGAACATCGATTTTCCTTCTGCGAGCACTAGGAAGCGGGATCCGAGGCGTCCCACGCCACGACGTCGACCGTGCGCCGGCCCCGGGTTTCCACGACCAGGACGGTCGTGCCCTTCGGCAGCTCCGTGTCGGACCAGGCCAGGAAGGTTTCCAAGCCACCCCTGATCCTGATCAGCACCTCCCCGGGGCCCCGCTGCCCGCGGGTGCCGACCAGGAGGACTCCGGTGCGGCCGGACGGGGAAAGGTCGGAGTGCATGGTGCCGACCTCCCCTCGGTGGCCGTCTCGGTGCGGGTTCACCCCCGCTGACACCATTGTGCTCCCGGCCGGCCCCCGAGGTGGGCACTGTGAGGTTCCGATCAGAAGGCAACCAGGCGGGCCGCTCAGGCGTACACGGTTATACTCGCGGACCGTGACCGTCGAGCAACGTCCCCTGCGCGCGGACGCCCGCCGCAACCGGGAAGCCCTGGTCGCGGCGGCGCGGGAAGTCTTCGGCGCCAAGGGGGTCGACGCCCCGCTCGACGAAATCGCGCGGCGCGCCGAGGTCGCGATCGGCACCCTCTACAACCGGTTCCCGACGCGGGCGGACCTCGTCGAAGCCGCCTTCCTGCCGACGCTGGAAGAGGCTCAGGCCGTGTTGGAAGAAGCCCTCGCGTGCGAAGACCCCTGGGAGGGTTTCGTCCTGTTCCTCGAGCGTTCGGTGCTGATGCAGGTCTCCGACCGCGGCTTCACCGAAGTGTGCTCGCGGACCTTCGACCCGGCGTCGGGGCTGGAGAAAGCCAAGCAGGCCAACGGTTCCCGGATGAACCGGCTCATCTCGCGCGCCCAGGAAGCGGGCGCGTTGCGGCCGGACTTCCGCGGGCCCGACCTCGCGATCGTGTTCGCCGCGGCGACCGCCACCCCGGACTGGCGGCGCGCGCTCGGCATGGTCCTCGACGGCCTGCGCGCGCGATGACCTGGCTCGCGGACACCGCCACCTCGTACGACACGGTGGCGTCGAGCTACGCCGAGTTCGTTTCCGGCGCGCTCGAGGAACAGCCGTACCTCAAGGCGGCGCTGACGCTGTTCGCGTCCCGGGTCGACGGCCCGGCGGTGGACGTGGGCTGCGGTCCGGGGCACTTTACGGCGTACCTGGCTTCGCTGGGCGTCGACGTGTCCGGCATCGACCTGTCACCGGGGATGGTCGACCTCGCGCGCCGGTCGCACCCCGGGCTGTGGTTCGAGGTGGGGTCGATGACGGACCTCGCGCTGCCCGACGCGTCGGTCGCGGGCGTGCTGGCGTCCTGGTCGCTGATCCACGTCCCGGACGAGTCGGTGCCGGTGACGCTGAGTCACTTCCACCGCGTGCTGCGGCCGGGCGGGCTGCTGATGATCGGCTACCACGTCGGCGCGGGCACCCGGCTGAAGACCGAGGGCTACGGCGGGCACCCGATGCGCGTCAACATCCACCTCCGGCAGCCGTGGTGGCTGGCCCGGCGGGTGCGGGACGCCGGGTTCACCGTGGAAGCCGAATGGCTGCTGCGTCCCGGGGCCGAGGTGCCACAGGCGATTTTGTTCGCTGCGAAATAGTGTTGATGACTCTCGCTGCCCCGCGCAGATCGGGGTTTTCCGCCGGTTCGGCGTGTTCGTCAAGCGAACGCCTGCTCGGCGAAGCCGAGGCCGCCGCGTTGGGACATGGTCAAGACCTGGTGGTCGACGTGCTGCGGGGGCGTGCGCAGGTACTGGCGGAAGCCGCCGGCCCGGAGCTTGAGGTCGAACCCTTGCCCCTCCAGGTGCCACAGCGGGTACCGTCCGTCGCCGTCCGGAGGGTCGAGGCGGGTGGAGGTCCGCGATCTCCAGGCTGCCGTGCAGCGGGCCGATGTCGCCGGTGATGTCCCAGGCTTCGTCGAACACCAACGTCGCGGGGGTGATCCAGAACGTGAAGTGCTTCTCGCGCCGGGCGGGCTCGACCCAGCGGACGATGTAGTCCAGGTCCAGCAGGAGCCGGCCCGGTGGCGGGTCGTCGTCCTCGAGGAAGGCGAGTGCGTGGATGCGGCAGTCGTGCCAGCCCATCTGCGGGAAGTCGGCGTCGGTCCACACCGCCTTGGACAGGCCGGACGGGTCGGTCATGACAGGCGCTCCCCCACGAACTTCACGATCTCCGGCAGTACGCCCCGCCAGTATTCGTCATCGTGGCCGCCCGGCGAGAACCGGGACACAGCCGGCGAAACCGCCTTCACCAACCGGCGATCCGCCCCCAGGAACGGGTCCGACTCGCCGCACCACACACCCAAGGCGCCGGGGTGCAGCTCGGCCGGGTGCAGCAGCGGTTCCGAGTCGCGCCAGTTCGCCTCGTCCGCGAAGACCTTGCGGCTGCGGGCGTCCGGCCAGCTGACGAACAGGGCCGCGCTCGCCGTGGCCACCGCCTTCAGGTCCGGGTGGGCGCGGGCGAAGCGCAACGCGCCGAAGCCGCCCATCGAAATGCCGAACACCGCCGACGCCGGGCGCAGGTCGCGGCTCGCCAGCCAGCCGGGGACTTCGTCGGTCAGCATGCGCTGCGGGTCGTCGTCCGAACCGACGTTCACCCAGTAGTGGTCACCGTCGATCGCCGCGATGGCGAACGGTGGCGTCCCCGCGCGGACCGCCGCCGTCAGCAGCGCGGGCACGCCGAGCGATAGGAAGGTCCGTGCCTGGGCGCCTCGGCCGTGCAGGGCCAGGCACACCGGCAGCCCCGAGGCCGGGACGCCTTCGGGCGTGATGAGCACCAGGTCGACGTCGGTCCCGCGGGCCGCCGAGTGCATGCGCTGGACCGTCACCGGGTCGCGCAGCGCCGACGGGTGGGCCGGCTCCGGCACGGCGGGAGGGCCGGGCGGGGGCCCGGCGGGCGGAGACGAGCAGCCCGCCAGCAGCGCGAGTGCGCTGCCGGCGAGCAGACCGCGGCGGGAGAGCACGAGGGTCAGCCCCGGCTCTCCTCCTCCGCGAGCTCGTCGTCTTCGGCGCCTTCGGTCTCGCGAGGAGCCTTGTACGGGTCGGCTTCGCCCGCGTGCTGAGCTTCGGCCGCGCGCCGCGCGACCTCGGCGTCGGCCTCACGGGCCTTCGCCAGCAGGGCCTCGATGCGCTTCGACTCCTCGGGAATCGTGTCGGCGACGAAGGTCAGCGTCGGCGTGTAGCGGACGCCGGTGCCCTGCCCGACCTTCGTGCGCAGCACCCCGCGCGCCGATTCGAGCGCGGCGGCCGCACCGGCGAAGTCCGGGACGGAGTCCAGCTTCTCGCCGAGCACCGTGTAGTACACCGTCGCGTCGTGCAGGTCGCCGGTGACCTTCGTGTCCGTGATGGTCACGTAGTCGAGCCGGGGGTCCTTGACCTCGTGTTCGATCGCCGACGCGACGATCTGCGAGATCCGCTTGGCGAGCTTGCGAGCCCGAGCCGGATCGGCCATGTCGTTCTCCTAGGAAGATCTAGTCATCTGGGCCGAGCAGCCGGCGGCGGGCGGACAGCAGTTCGAACTCCGGCCGGCTCGCCACGTACCGCTCACACGAGTCGAGCACGTCACGGACGTGCTCGCCACCTTCGGCGACCACGGCCACCCCGATGAGGGTCCGGCGGTGCAGGTCGGCGTGCCCGGCTTCGGCCACCGACACGGCGAAGCGCTTGCGCACCTCGGCCAGCACCGGACGGACCACGGATCGCTTCTGCTTCAGCGAATGGACCTCGCCGAGCAGGATGTCGAGCTCAAGAGCTCCGACGAACATAGGCAAATTTTGGTGGTGTAGTAGGGAGACACCGGGTGTGCGCGAGAACGCACACCCGGTGTCGATCGTCCTTACGCGCGCGGCTTCTCGCGCTGCTCGTACGTCTCGATCAGGTCGCCGACCTTGAGGTCGCCGTACGAACCGAGCGTCAGACCGCACTCGTAGCCCTCGCGGACCTCGACCACGTCGTCCTTGAACCGCCGCAGCGAGCTGACCGGCAGGTTCTCCGCGACGACAGTGCCGTCGCGCAGCAGCCGGGCCCGCGCGTTGCGCCGGATCTCGCCGGACATGACCAGGCAACCCGCGATCGTGCCGATCTTGGAGGACTTGAAGACCTCGCGAACCTCCGCGCGGCCCAGCTCGACCTCTTCGTACTCCGGCTTGAGCATGCCCTTGAGGGCCTGCTCGATCTCGTCGATCGCCTGGTAGATGACCGTGTAGTACCGGACGTCGACGCCCTCGCGGGTGGCCCGCTCGGTCGCCTTGCCCTGGGCGCGGACGTTGAACCCGAGGACGATCGCGTCGGACGCGGTCGCCAGGTCGATGTCCGACTCGGTCACGCCACCGACACCGCGGTGGACCACGTTCAGCTCGACCTCGTCGCCGACGTCCAGCTGGAGCAGCGAGGCTTCGAGGGCCTCGACCGTACCCGAGTTGTCACCCTTGATGATCAGGTTGAGGCTGTTCGTCTCCTTCAAGGCGGAGTCGAGGTCCTCGAGGCTGACCCGCTTGCGGCGCGACGCGTTGAGCGCGTTCCGCGTACGAGCCGACCGGCGCTCGGCGATCTGCCGGGCCACGCGGTCCTCGTCGACCACCAGGAAGGTGTCACCCGCACCCGGCACCGAGGTGAACCCGATGACCTGGACGGGACGCGACGGCAGCGCCTCGGTGACGTCGACGTTGTGCTCGTCGACCATCCGGCGGACGCGGCCGTAGGCGTCACCCGCCACGACCGAGTCACCGACGCGCAGCGTGCCGCGCTGGACCAGGACGGTGGCCACCGGGCCGCGGCCGCGGTCGAGGTGCGCCTCGATCGCGACACCCTGGGCCTCCATGTCCGGGTTGGCCCGGAGGTCCAGAGCGGCGTCGGCGGTCAGCAGGATCGCCTCGAGCAGGCCGTCGATGTTGATGTTCTGCCGCGCGGAGATCTCGACGAACATCGTGTCGCCGCCGTACTCCTCGGCCACCAGGTTGTACTCGGTCAGCTGCTGCCGGATCTTGTCCGGGTTCGCGCCTTCCTTGTCGATCTTGTTGATCGCGACCACGATCGGGGCCTTGGCGGCCTGCGCGTGGTTGATCGCCTCGACCGTCTGCGGCATCACACCGTCGTCGGCCGCCACCACGATCACCGCGATGTCGGTCGAGTTCGCACCACGGGCACGCATGGCGGTGAACGCCTCGTGACCCGGGGTGTCGATGAAGGTGATCAGGCGCGGGTTGCCCTCGAGCTCGGTCTCGATCTGGTACGCACCGATGTGCTGCGTGATGCCGCCGGCCTCGCTCTCGCGGACCTTCGTCTTCCGGATCGTGTCGAGCAGGCGGGTCTTACCGTGGTCGACGTGACCCATGATGGTCACGACCGGCGGCCTGACCTGCAGGTCCTCTTCGCCACCCGCGTCGTCGCCGTAGGTGATGTCGAAGGTCCCCAGCAGTTCGCGGTCCTCCTCCTCGGGGCTGACGACCTGAACGTGGTAGTTCATTTCGCCGCCGAGCAGCTCGAGGATGTCGTCCGACACGGACTGCGTCGCGGTGACCATCTCGCCGAGGTGGAAGAGCACCTGCACCAGCGAAGCCGGGTTGGCGTCGATCTTCTCGGCGAAGTCGGTCAGCGAGGCACCACGCGGCAGCCGGATCGTCTCGCCCTGGCCCTTGGGCAGGCGGACGCCGCCGACGCTGGGCGCCTGCATGTTGTCCATGTACTCCTGGCGCTTCTGCCGCTTCGACTTGCGGCCCTTGCGCGAGGGACCACCGGGACGCCCGAAGGCACCCGCGGTACCGCCACGGCCACCGGGGCCGCCACGACCGCCGCCGCCACCGCGGAAGCCGCCGCCACCGGCCGGGGCACCGCCGCCGCCACCGGGACCGCCGCCACCCGGACGGAAGCCGCCGCCGCCACCGCCGCCGCCACCGGGACGGAAGCCGCCACCGCCGCCACCGCCACCGGGACCGCCGCGGAAACCGCCGCCGCCACCGCCACCGGGACCGCCACGAGCGCCGCCACCGGGACCGCCACGGGCACCGCCACCGGGACCACCGCGGGCGCCGCCACCGGGACCGGCGGGACGCTGCGTGCGGCCCGGCATCATGCCGGGGTTCGGCCGCGGGGGCATGTTGCCCGGGCTCGGCCGGTTGCCACCGGCGCCACCACCCGGCCGCGGGGCCGGACGGTCACCGCCGGCGCCACCGCCGGGACGCGGGGGCCGGTTGTCGCCGCCCTGGCCGCCACCGGGGCGCGGGCCCTGCGGACGCGGCGGGGCGCCGGAACCGACGCCGAACGGGTTGTTGCCGACACGCGGGGTGCGCGGGCCGGGCTTGGGACCGCCGGGCTTGGGGCCCTGCGGCTTCGGCGGGACGACCGAACCGGTGCCGCCCGCGGGGGGCGTGGCCGGGGTGTCCTGCTTGGGAGCGGCGGGCGCGTCCGCTTTCGCGGCCGGGACCTGCTCCTGGGGTGCGGGCGCGGCGGGCTGCTGACGCGGGCCGGGCCGGGGGCCGGGGCGCTGCCCCGGGGAAGCCGGCTTCGACGCCGCGGGCGCCTGCTGCTGGGGTGCGGCCTGAGCCGCGGCCGGGGCCGGAGCCGCCTTGGCCGCCGGAGCCTGCTGGGCAGGCGCGGGGGGCTTCGGGGCGGCGGGCGCACCGGGCTTGGCGGCCGGCGGGCCGGGGCGCGCCGACGGACCGGGGGTGGGCTTCTTGGCGCCCTTGGGCGCATACGCGTCGCGAAGACGGCGGGCGACGGGCGCCTCGACCGTGGACGACGCGGACTTGACGAACTCGCCCTGTTCCTTCAACTTCGCGAGCACGTCCTTGCTGGTGATGCCGAGCTCTTTCGCGAGCTCGTGTACGCGGGCCTTGCCTGGCACAACTCTCCTCATCTAGGGGAGGCCAGGCGGAAAACCCGCTGACCTCGTCCTTATTGTCTGACGCTCATGGCTTCAGCTTCACGGCTGACTCATGACGGGTCGACCTGCTTCCTTGAATCCTCGCGACCCCGGGGATGTCCCGGGCTCGTGGTGCGGGGTGGTGCGCCCGACGTGCTCGCGGACCTCGCGGGCATCGAGCGCCCCGAGAGCCCGCAAGGCTCTCGGGAAGGCTCGCCGCCGTTCGGCCTTGGCCAGGCAGTCCGGGTCGGAGTGCAGCCACGCTCCCCGGCCCGGCAGCCGCCGACGCTCGTCGACGACCACCCGCCCGGCCACTGCGACCACGCGCAGCAGCTCACCGATCAACGCCCGCCGCTTGCAGCCGACACAAGTCCGCACCGGGGAAATCCGGTGGGGCTGGTGCTCGGCTACCCGCCGCGGGCTTCGAACCACTCCTGAGTCTAGCGCTTCGACCTTCACTCAGCCGAACCGGTTGTCGCGGCGGGCCGCGGCGGACGGGCGTGGTCTTGATCACCCTCGTCGTCCACCGGTGCGGCGTCGCTGCGGATGTCGATCCGCCAGCCGGTCAGACGGGCGGCGAGGCGGGCGTTCTGGCCCTCCTTGCCGATCGCCAGCGACAGCTGGAAGTCCGGCACCACGACCCGGGCGGTCTTCGCCCGCTCGTCCACGACTCGTACCGAAACAACCTTGGCGGGCGACAGCGCATTCCCGACGAAGCGGGCGGGATCCTCGGAGAAGTCGATGATGTCGATCTTCTCGCCGGCCAGCTCGCTCATCACGTTGCGCACGCGCGCGCCGACCGGGCCGATGCAGGCGCCCTTGGCGTTGACGCCCGCCACGGTGGACTTGACCGCGATCTTCGTGCGGTGTCCCGGCTCGCGCGCCACGGCGGCGATCTCGACCGTCCCGTCGGCGATCTCGGGCACCTCCAGCGCGAACAGCTTGCGCACCAGGTTGGGGTGCGAGCGCGAGAGCGTGATCTGCGGGCCGCGGTTGCTGCGCGACACGGTGACCACGTACGCCTTGATCCGGCTGCCGTGCTCGTAGGACTCCCCGGCGACCTGCTCGCCGGAGGGCAGCACGCCCTCGGTGTCACCCACCTGGACCACGACCATGCCGCGCGCGTTGGCGCGGGCGTCGCGCTGGATGACGCCGGCGACGATCTCGCCCTCCTTGGTGGAGAACTCGCCGAAGGTCTTCTCGTGCTCGGCGTCACGCAGCCGCTGCAGGATGACCTGGCGCGCGGTGGTGGCGGCGATCCGGCCGAACCCCTCGGGGGTGTCGTCCCACTCCTCGTCGACCTCGCCGTCGTGGGTCAGCGTGTGCGCGAGCACGCGCACCAGGCCCGTCTTGCGGTCGATGTCGATGCGGGCGTGCGACTGGTGGCCCTCGGTGTGCTTGTAAGCGGTGAGCAAGGCCGTCTCGATGGCCTCGATCACCGTTTCGAAGGGGATGTCCTTGTCCCGTTCGATCGCCCGCAACGCGGCGATGTCGACGTTCACTTCGACCCCTTCTCCGTCTCGGCCTGACCGGCAGCGATCATGCCGGACGCGTCGTCTTCGAGCAGTTTCAGGTCCTCGGCGGGCGGCTGCTTGAACTCGATCTCCACGACCGCCTTCGCCACGTCGGCGTAGCGGACGTCGCGGAGCTTGCCGCCGGCCAGGACGCGGGCGGCGTCCTCGCCCGCGTGACCGACCCGGCCGACGAAGGGCGCGCCCTCCGCCGGGCTGACCTTCACCAGGCGGAATTTCGCGCGCCGCCAGTGCCGCGGCTGGGTCAGCGGCCGGTCGAGGCCCGGCGAGGTGACCTCCAGCGTGTACGCGCTCGCGAGCACGTGCTCGTTCTCGTCGAGCGTCGCCGAGACCGTGCGGCTGATCTCGGCGATCTCGTCCAGCCCGACCCCGTCGTCGGAATCGACGACGACCTTGACCAGCTGGCGCCGGCCGGCCTGCTGCACCTCGAACGAATCGAGGTCGAAACCCGCGGCGGTGACGGCTTCGGCCACTATCGGCTGAAGCCGGCTGGCGAGTTCTCCTGGCACGTGGGGCTCTCCTTGGTTCGGACCGGGGTTGCGCGGGTCGGTGGTGGACCAGCTTATCCGGTCGCCCGCTCGGCCCGCGCGAGCGGCGGGGCCGCCCCGGGCCTGGCAGGATGGGGCGGCGTGACCGGAAGACCGACCGAGCTGACCCGCCGCGGCGCCCTCCGTGCGGGGGCGCTGGCCGCATTGGCCGTGCCCCTCGCCGCCTGCGGGCCCGGCTACGACGAAAGCCCCGACCCGTTGCAGCCGCTGCTGGCCGCCGCCCAGGCCGACGCCGACGCCGCGCGGGCGCTGGCCAAGGGCGCGGACGCCGACGCCGCCGGCCAGCTGGCCGATGCGCGCGCGGCCCACGCGGCCGCGTTGAAGTCCGAAGTGGACCGGCTGAACCGGCCCAAGCCGTCGCCGTCCGCGGCCCCACCGGCCCCCGCGGCGCTGGGCGGCTTGAAAGACCGGCTGGCGGCCGCCCGCAAGCAAGCCGAAGACCTCGTCGGCGGGCTGCCGCGCTACCGCGCCGGGCTGGTCGCGGCGGTGGCGGCGGGCTGCGCGGCGCTGCAGCGCACCGCCCCCGCGCTGGGCCCGGGCGAGGACGCCCCGAAGGTGGGGACGGCCCCGGCCGGCGCGGTGCCCCCGGAAGCGGTCGACCCGCTGCAGGTGGCACTGGCGGCCGAGCACGCGGCGATGTGGGTGTACGGGCTGGTCAGCGCGTTCCTGCCGGGCGAATTCGGCGACGCGCAGAAGAGTGGCACGGCGGAGCACGCCCTGCGCCGCGACTACCTGCAGACGACCCTCTCGGCGGCCGGGGCGACCCCGGTGGCCCCGGAGGCGGCGTACGTGCCGAAGACCCCGGTGACGGACGCGAAGTCGGCGTCCCAGGTGGTGGCGACGGCCGAAGCGGACTGCGCGGCGGCGTGGCTCGCGGTGATCGACCACACCGACGACGCCGGCCTGCGCACGACGGCGCTGCACGCCCTGGTGGCGGCCTCACGACGAGGCACGCCGTGGCGATCCGAGGCGGGCGAGAAGCCGGTGGCGATCGCCATGCCCGGCCAGACCGGCTGACCCCATCGTGAGCGCCCCAATGTGGCCTTCGGTGCGCTCAACGCACCCAATGTGGCCTTCGGTGCGTTGGACGCACCCAAGGCCACATTGGGGCGCTGGGGGCCGGGGTGACGGTCAGGGGTGGAGGTCGGCCGAGAGGCGGAGGGCGTCGTCGGCGATGCTCTCGATCAGGTCCTTGTCCTTGTGCTTGGCGTAGAAGTCGGCCAGCACGATCGTCGTGTTCGTGCCTTCCACCTTCGACGCGTACGCCGCGTCATCGCTGCTCACGCTCGGGGTGCCGGGGGCGGCGAACGTCTTGTCGCGGACCATGTCGGTGACGTTGCCGGTGCCGTCCTTCTCGGTCAGCGCCTTGAGGGCCTTCGCCTTCGCCGAGTCCGGCATGCCGACCACCACCACGGACACCAGCGCCTTCGCCCCGCCCGACTCCGTCGTGTACAGCGCACGGACCAGCGATCGGCACGGGTTGTCCTGGAAGAACTCCTTGGTCTTGGTGTAGGACTTCGCGACGCAGTCGTCGGACTTCTCCGGCCCGGCGACCTTGGTGAACTTGAACTGCCCGGTGTTCTGCGCCGGTGGCTGCGCGACCGGCCCGTCCGGCGTCGAGTCGTGCCGGATCAGGAACCACAGCAGCCCGGAGACGACGGCGATCGCGACCAGCCCGGCGCCCCTGAGCAGCAGGGACCGGGTGTCGCGAGCCGGCGGTCCCGGCACGGGCGGGCGGGGCTGCGGGGGTACCGCGCCCAGCGGGGCCGTGTCGGACGGGCCTGGGGTGAAATGCGCACCAACCACGGGGTCATACGGTAGTTCACCCGTGTTCCGAGGTTCACTCGAATGCGGGTAAGACGCGTTCGACGTCGTCAAGGGTGTTGTAGAGGTGGAAACCGACCCGCACCCGGCCGCCGCGGACGCTCGACACGACGCCCGCCTCGGCGACCCGGGCCGGGTCGCCCTCGAGCGACACGATCGCGGTGCCGCGCGGCGGCCGGCCCAGCTTCTCCAGCAGCGTGTCCGCGAGGCCGGTGTTGTGCGCCCGGACCTGGGCGAGGTCGAGGCCGGCGAAGTACTCCAGCGCCACCGCCGAGCCGACCTGGGCCAGCCAGGCGGGCGAGAGGTCGAACGCGCGGGCGTCGCCGGCCAGGCGCAGCGGGAGGCCGTAGACCGTGGCCCAGGGGTCCTCCCCCGCGTACCAGTTCGCCGCGACCGCGTGGGTGCGCTCCTGCGCGTCCGGCCGGACCGCGAGCCACGCGCTGCCGCGCGGCGAGCCGAGCCACTTGTAGGCCGTCCCGGCCACCCAGTCCGCCCAGGCGAGCTCCAGCGGCAGCCAGCCGACCGCCTGCGTGGCGTCCAGCAGCACCGCCGCCCCGGCGGCCTCGGCCGCGGCCCGCAGCGCCGGGAGGTCCACGATCCGGCCGTCGGCGGACTGGACGACGCTCACCGCGACGACGTCGTGGCCCTCGACCCGCGCGGGCAGTTCGGCCAGGGGCACCTCGGTCACCGTGACGCCGGGGTGCACCGCGAAGGGGAACGTCACGCTGGTGAAGTCGCCCTCGGCGACGAGCACGCGGGTGCCGGCGGGCAGCGCCGCGGTGACGTTGGCGATGAGCTGCGAGACCGACGCGCCGCTCGCGACGCGCCCGGGCTCGACGCCGACCAGCCGGGCGAACCCGGCCCGCGCCCGCGTGACGTACTCGTCGAAATCGTCCGGCCGGACCGCGCCGGTCCGCCACCGTTCCACCGATTCGGCCACGGCCTCGGCCACCGGCGCGGGCGGGATGCCGATGCTGGGCGTGTTCAGGTATCCGGGCGGGGCGGCGAAGTCGGTTCCGAAGGCACGCATACCCCCGAGCCAAGCAGACCGGGCCGGGCCGGCTCACCCGAATTTACGGCAGCAGCGCGGTGACGTCGGCGTAGGCCGGCGGGCTCAGCGGCAGGTCACGGCCGTCGCGCACGGCCAGCGCCGTTTCGGCCGCGGCGGCGAGCGCCATCCGGTACGGCAGCGAACCGAGGCTGACCCGCGCGACGCCCAGCTCCGCCAGCCCGGCCACGGTGACCTTGCCGGGCAGGAACAGGAGGTTGAGCGGCAGGCCGGCGCCGACGATGCGCTCGACGTCGGCCGGCTCGGCGAGGCCGGGCACGAAGACGCCGTCCGCACCCGCCGCCGCGTACGCCCGCACCCGCCGCTCGGCCTCGGCGAGCGAGCGGTCGCCCGCCCAGTGCGTGTCGGTCCGGGCGTTGACGAACAGGCCGGGTGCGCGCTCCTTGACCGCCGTGACCAGGGCGCACTGGACCTCGACCGGGGCGAGCGAGCCGTCGATCCGGCCGTCTTCGAGGTTGACGCCGACGACGCCCGCGCCGGCCAGCTCGGCCGCGAGATCCGCGACCGCGGCCGGGTCCGCGCTGAAGCCGTCGGCGATGTCGACACTGACGAGCGCGTCCAGCCGCGCCAGGCGGGCGGCGAGGGCGACGGTGGCGTCGCGCGTCGACGGCGCCCCGTCCGGCTCCCCCGCCGCGGCCGAGACGCCCAGGCTGGTCGTACCCAGGGCGCGGAAGCCTTGCGCGGCGAGGAAGGCGCCGACGCCGAACTCCCACGCGTTCGGCAGCAGCAGCGGGGAACCGGGGACGTGCAGGGCACGGAATTCGTCCATGCCCCGAACCTAGGCCCGCGTCGCTTCGGCGGGCGCCGAAGCGAACTGCGCCAGCAGCCCCGGAACGACCCCGGCCGCGAAGGCGAGCCCCTCGGCGGCATCGGCGTCGCGGATCGCGTAGGCACCGGCGCCCGCCGCGGTGGTCGCGGTGAACGTCGCCAGCCCGCGACGGCGCTGGAACACCGACTGCTTCACGGTCCAGCCGATCACCCCGTCCCGGGTCAGCACGGCGGTGCTCCGCCGGACCGAGCCCGCACGCGTCACCAGGTAGCGGCCGCGCGTGCCGTGCCCGAGGCCGCGGTAGGCGTCCAGGGCCAGCAGGACGGCCACCGGCAGCGCGACGACGGCGAGCACCCCGCCGAGCACGAGCAGGACGCCGGTGAGCACCGTGCCGAGCAGCAGCAGGACGAGCACCGGCGCGAGCACGGCCGCCGACGCCCAGCGCAGCCGCCGTCCGCGCGCCGCCGGCGGGTGCGGCACCAGCGCGACCGCGTCGATGCGCTCGCCCAGGACCTTCGCGGCGACGTCGTGCGCCACGGCCCGCGGCGCCGCGGGCAGGAGCGTCTTGGACTCCGTCTCGTCGTCGGCACGCTTCATGCCGGTGGCGACGGCGTCCACCCGGGCGGCCCCGGCGAGCCGGGCCCCGAGCGGCTCGACCAGTTCGACGCCGCGCAGGCGCCGTTCTTCGACGGTGGTGGATCGGGTGGTGAGCAGCCCGCGGCGGACGCGCAGGGTTCCGCCGGGTTCGCGGTCCAGCCGGTAGTGCCACCACATCTCGGCGAACAGGCCCACGGCGCCGGCCACGCCGGCGACGTTCGCCAGGGCCGGCAGGAGCAGGATGCTCACGGTCAGCGGAAGATCGCCGAAGAGGTGCAGCAGCCACTTCAGCAGCCCGCCGCCGGCGCCGAACCAGTCCGCGACCTTGAAGAGGGTCCCGAATGCGGCCAGGCCGAGCGTCGGCGCCACGAAAGACATCGGCGCGTACCGGATCCAGCGTGGATCGAGTGTCGCGAGTGGACCGTCCTCCGTGGTCTGCTCCGGGAGCCGGTGCAGGAGCTCGGCGCGCAGGGCTTCGGCGTCCGCTCTGGCCAGCGGGGAAAGGATGATCTTCTCCTGCTGCCCGGTGCCGATGGCCAGCGCCGCGACGCCGAACGCGCGGTGCAGCGGGTTGGCGGTCAGGTCGGCGCTGCGGATGCGTTCGCGGAGCAGGGACTTGCGGGTGTGGACGGCGAAGCGGAACTCGATCTCGAGCCGCTCGGCCGTGCAGCGGAACCGGGTGTGGCGCCAGCGGACGTATTCGGCGAGCACACCCGCACCGGCGAGGAGGAGCGCGGCGGCCGGGACGAGCCAGAGGGAGCGGGTGCCGATGGCGGTCGGGGTGCCGGCGGAGACGGCGACGCCGGTCAGAAGGACCGCGGTGACCCCGAGGGTGCGCCGGTCGAGCCGGCGCCAGCCGCCCGGGTCGCGGCGGTCGGCCTGTGTCGGGTCAGCCGCGGAGGCGTGCTCGGGCGAGGGGCTCATACCGCTGCCGGGGACAGGCGTCGGGCCAGCCGCGGAGGCGTGCTCGGAGCTCGTGCCGTTGCTGCGGACAGGCGCCGGGGCGGCCGCCGAGCCGGACTCGGGCGCCGGACCCATACCGCTGCCACCGACAGGCGCCGGGACGGCCGCGGAGGCTCGCTCAGGCGAGGGGCCCGTGCCGCTGCCACCGACAGGCGTCGGATCACCCGTGGAGGCGTGCTCGGGCGAGGGGCCCGCGCCGCTGCCACCGACAGGCGCCGGGTCAGCTGCGAAGCGCGTTCCGGGCTCAGGCGAGGGGCTCGTGCCGCTGCCGCGGACGGGCGTCGGGGCGCCGGCGGAGCCGGGCTCGGGCGAGGGGCTCATGTCGCGTCCCCCGGGGTGGCGTCCGTGCGCTCGGTCAGCCGCTCCGCCACCTCCGCCGCGAGCCGCGCGTCGAGGCCGACCAGTCGTACCGCGCCGCGGGCCGAGGCCGTTGTCACCGTGACCGTCGCCAGGCCGAACCGCTGCTGGAGCGGGCCGCGCAGGGTGTCGACCGTCTGCACGCGCGACAGCGGGGCCACCCGCCACTCCTGCCACAGGAACCCCGAGCGCACGTAGACGGCCGTTTCGGTCACCTCCCAGCGGTGCAGGCCGAACCACCACCGCGGCAGGACCGCGCACCAGGCCGCACCGAAGACGGCGACCACGGCGGCCGGGACCAGCAGCCAGAACGCGGCCGGCGGGATCAGCAGGCCGAGGCCGGCGAGCACGAGCACGGCAGGCCCGAACGTCAGCGCGCCCTGGGTCCGCCACCAGGCGATCGCGCGGTGGTCGACTGCGTGGCGCGGTGGCCGCAGCCGTAGTTCTCCGGTCTCCACCGGAACCCCCCGAGGTTGTTTTACAATGCGATCGCATCGTAACGGCGGAGCCCGGGTTTTCGCAATGCGATCGCATGACAACGGGAGCGGACGTGCCGAAACAGGTGGACCACGAGCAGCGCCGGGCGCAGATCGCCGAGGCGCTGCAGCGGCTGACCACGCGCGCCGGGCTGGAAGGCGTCAGCCTGCGCCAGGTCGCGGCCGAAGCGGGCATGTCCATGGGGTCGGTGCAGCACTACTTCAAGACGAAGGACGAAATGCTGCGGTACGCCCTCGAGCACCGCCACAAGCTCCGCAGCGAGCGGATCACCGCGAAGGTGCTGGCCGAGGGACCGCCGACCCCGCGGTCGATCCTCCGCGCGTGCCTGGTGGAGATCCTGCCGCGCGACCCCGACAGCGAGGCCGACTTCCTGATCGGCGTCGCGTACTTCATCCGCGCCGTGGCGGACCCGGCGATGGCGAAGGCCTTCGGCGAGGGCATGCCGGAACTCCTGGACTTCTTCGCCGACCAGGTCCGCCAGGCCCAGGAGGCGGGCGACGTCGCCGCGTCGGCCGACCCGGCGACCGAGGCCGTCCTGCTCTGGGCGATCGCGGACTCCCAGGGCACCGAAATCCTGATGGGGCACCGCACCCCGGCCGAGGCGATCTCCACAGTGGACTACTACCTCGGCCGCCTCTTCACCCCCTGACCGTGTCGTCCCGGCCATCACGCGTGTCGGCTCCTCAATCACGCGTGCCGGCCCTTCGCGCACGAACGGCGTGTGCGGGAACGGTCGACGCGCGTGATCCCGGGGTCGACACGCGTGATCGGAGGGACGACACGACGTCAGCCTCCGCCGCCGCCGGAGGCGGCGGAGATCGCTGCCGTGCGGGCGGCGCGGAGTTCGCGGATCACCTTGCGCAGGGCCGGGACCGCGGCACCCGCCTGCTCCTCCAGCCGGGCGAGCCGGTCGCGGTGGCGGCGGCGCTCGGCGCGCGGGAGCACGTCACCCAGCTCGACCGCCGCGGCCAGCGACGTCAGGGCCGCGATGTCCGCGGACACCGGCGCGTCACCGCGCAACGCCGCCCGGACCTCGTCCCGCAACGCGGCCGCGGAAGCCGGCTCGCGGACCTCCGGACGGCGGCGCGGGAACAGCCCCAGCACCCGGGACGTCCGCAGCGTGATCACCCCCGCCGCGTCGAGCTGCGCCTCCAGCGAGTGCAGCGTCCCGCGCGCCCCGCGGCGCACCCAGGCGCGCCACTTCCGGTGCGGTTCGGCGGTGAGCTCGGCGAGCAGGTCGTCGAGCACCAGGTGACCGGTGCCGCCCGCGCCGGTCACCGCCGGCCGGCCGCCGTCGTCGGCGACCTGGCCGCGCAGCACCAGGTCCGTCAGCGCCGCCGCGCGGACCAGCAGCGCCACGCGCTCGCGGTCCGGCAACCGGTTCCGCGCGGTGTCGCACGCCAGCAGGTACGCCCGGGCGGGCAAGGACAGCTCGGTCATCTCAGGTTCCGTCCCTCGTCGTCGGGTCCCCAGTCCACCGGTTCCGGCGCCCGGGCGGAACCGGACGACGGCGGTGATCGCGGCGACGAACGTTGCCGCCTCCCCGGGCGGGCCGCAACTTTGGTTGCGCATCCGGGGCGACGGCCCGGGACAGCCGTTACCGTGACCGCGTGACCACCGCCCGGCGGCCGCTCTGGCCGAGCCGCTCCGACGCCTGCTGGCTGATCTTCGCGGCCCTCGCGTTCGCCTGGATGAACGTCCTCTTCCACGTCCTCGGCGACCGGACGACCGGCGCATGGGGCCCGGCGGCCGGGCTGGTCCTGCAGCTCGCCTGCGACCTCTCGCTGGTGCTGCTGTTCCGGTTCCCCGGCCCGGTCTGCGCGTTCGTCACCGCGGCGGCGTTCGCGATGCTCGCGGCCGACACCTTCGCGCCCGGCCTGCTCGTGCCGCTCCACCCGCTCGCCCTGACGACGGTGCCGACGATCACCCCGGTGATCCTGTCCCAAGCGGCCCGGGTGCTGGACAAGCGGACCGTGCTGTGGGTGGCCGGCATCCTGGCCGTGCTGGCCGCGCGGCCGTGGACGCCGAACTGGGCGACGACGTCGTTCGGCCTGCTCAACACCGCGCTGCCGGCGCTGGCCTCGCTGTACTTCGAAGCCCGCCGGCAGCTGCTGCAGTCGCTGCGCGACCGGGCGGAACGCGCCGAGCGCGAGCAGCACCTGCTCGCCGAGCAGGCCCGGGCGGCGGAACGGCGGCGGCTCGCGGGCGAGATGCACGACGTCGTCACGCACCGGCTCAGCCTGATGGTGCTGCACGCCGGCGCGCTCGGCGTGACGTCGGCCGACCCGGCCGCGCGGACGGCGGCCGAGGACATCCGCCGCGAAGGCGCGCTGGCGCTGGACGAGCTGCGCGACCTCGTCGGCGTCCTGCGCAACGGCGCCGAGACCGGGCCGCGGACGCTCAGCCCGGAGGAGCCCGGCGATCCGGCGCGGCTGGTCGAGGAGTCCCGGTCGGTCGGGGTGGCGACGGACCTCGTGGTGGACGGCGATCCGGCGCAGGTGTCGCCGACCGTCGCGCGCACCGCGTACCGGCTCGTGCAGGAGGCGCTGACGAACGTGCGCAAGCACGCGCCGGGCGCGTCGGTGACGGTGTCCCTGCGCTACCACCCGGGCGGCCTCGACGTCTCGGTGGCCAGCACGGCGGCGGCGCACCCGCCGGACCCGGCGCTGGCGGGCAGTGGTTCCGGCGCGGGGCTGGCCGGGCTGCGGCAGCGCGTCGAACTGGTCGGCGGGCGCTTCGACGCGGGCCCGCGACCCGGCGGCGGGTTCCGGGTCGGTGCGATACTGCCCGCCTACGTCCCGACGGCGGAAGGCACGCACTGTGATCCCGGTGCTCGTGGTCGATGACGAGCCGATGGTCTGCGCGCACCTGCGCACGATCCTGGGTTCGGCGGCCGACATCGAAGTGGTCGCCCAGGCCGCCGACGGCGCCGAAGCCGTCGAGGCCGTGGTCCGGCACCGGCCGCGCGTGGTGCTGATGGACCTGCGGATGCCGGGCGTGGACGGGCTGACGGCGATCGCGCGCATCACGGCGCTGCCCGACCCGCCGGCGGTGGTCGCCCTGACGACGTTCGACGCCGACACCTACGTGATCCGGGCGCTGCGCGCGGGTGCGGCCGGCTTCCTGGTGAAGTCGACGCCCCCGGAGGACCTGATCGGCCTGGTCCGGGTGGCGGCGGACGGCCACACGGTGCTTTCGCCGTCGGCCGCGCGCCGCCTGGTGGCGTTGTCGTCGGACAGCCGCGAACGCGGGGAAGACGCCCGTCGGCGGACGGCGGTGCTGACGGAACGGGAGCGGGACGTCTTGGCCTGCCTCGGTTCCGGACTGTCCAATGCGGACATCGCGGCGAGGCTGCACCTGGCCGAGGCGACGGTGAAGAGCTACGTCTCGCGGATGCTCGTGAAGCTGGACTGCGCGAACCGGACCCAGGCCGGGCTGCTGGCCCACGAGGCCGGGCTGGTGGCCCGCTAACGAAACAGCAGCGGCGCGGCGTGCCAGATCGCCCAGCCGTTGAGCAGGAACCACCCGCCGATCCACAGGGGCGAGGGCATCTTGGTGCGCTTGGCCAGTGCGGCGGCGTCGTCCTTCTGGGACTTGTACCCGTTTTGCTTGCGGTTGACGGCCAGGATCCGCACGCCGTCGAGCTCACTGGTCAGCAGCAGCCAGGCTTCGGTGTACGCGATGCCGGTGCGCAGCCAGCCCGGGGCGTAGCTCAGGGCCGAATACACGACCGCCCCCACCAAGACGATCAGGACGACGGTGAGCAGGTCCCGGGCGAACAGCAGCAGGAACGCCAGCGCGGCGAGGGTCAGGACGAGCACGGCCTGGACGTGCCCGCGGTGCAGCAGGACGGCCGCGCCCAGCCCGGCCAGCGGCGGCATCGCGTACCCGGCCGCCCCGGCCAGCACGGCGCCGAGCCCCGAGTCGTGCTTGCCTTCGACGTGGCCGGAGCCGGCGCTGGTGATGGCGACGCGGGCGACGTCACCGCCGGTCAGCAGGATCACCAGCGCGTGGCCGCCTTCGTGGAACAGGGTGCCCAGGACGTTGGCGTTGCGCAGGAGACTCCGCCGCCCACTGGGCGGCGTGACGACCGAGGTCAGCGACACCGCGAAGGCGAACAACGCGGCGACCGCAACGACTCCCCAGCCCGGTGTGGGCACGGTCTCGTTGAGCACCGCGACAGTGTCCCTGCGGACGGGACGGCGGAACCCGGAACGCTACGGATTGTCCAGGAGCTGTCCAGCCGAGGTGACTACGCGGACGCGGGCGTGTGCTCCGCGTCATAGGCGTCCCGGGCCTCCTGGACCGACGACATGTGCCGCCGGGCCCAGCGGTCGAGCACGTCCAGCGGCTCGGACAGGTTGCGCCCCAGCGCGGTCAGCTCGTACTCGACCTTCGGCGGGATCGTCGGGTACGCCGTGCGGGTGAGGATGCCGTCGCGGACCAGGCTGCGCAGGGTCTGCGTCAGCACCTTCTGGGAGATCCCGTCCACCCGGCGGCCGATCTCGGTGAACCGCAGCGGGCCGGCGGAAAGGGCGCCGACGATCAGCACCGTCCACTGGTCGCCGATGCGGTCGAGCAGCTGGCGGGTCGGGCAGTTGCGGTCGTACGGATCGGGCTCCACGGCACGCCTCCTCACTCTCCCCGGGAGAGTAACACGCCGATCAGGCGGTGGCGGCCAGCCCGGCGGCCACCCGCTTGATGAAGGAACCGAGGAACCACCGGTAGAACCAGCCCGTGCCGGGGATCTTCGGCGTGAACGTCGAGTGCCAGTGGATGTCGGTGCCGCCGTCGCGGGGCGAGAGGTCGACGTAGGCCACGTAGTCCCGCAGCGGCAGGCCGTGCTCCAGCGCGTAGCCGAACCGGCGGCCGGGCTCGAGCGCGACGATCTTTTCGTACGAGCGGACCCCGTTCGTCTTGAACAGCCGGACCGCGCCGAGCCCTTCCGGCTCGCCCTCCCCCGCGCGGACCAGCTCGAACGACCCCAGCGGCGACCACGCCGGCCAGCTCCGGCCGTCTCGCAGCAGGGCGTAGACGGCGTCGGCCGGAGCAGCCGTCCGGGCGTGGACCGAAATGCGTTGTACCATTTGGTACGTGTACCATCTGGTACATGATCGACGCAAGCCCGCGCGCCAAGCTGCTCGACGCGGCGATCGACCACATCGCGCACCACGGCGGGGCCGGCCGGAGCCTGCGGGCACTGGCCGCGGACCTCGGCACCAGCCACCGCATGCTGATCTACCACTTCGGCTCGAAGGAAGGCCTGCTGACGGCGGTGGCGCGGGAGGTCGAGGCCCGGCAGCGCGCCGCGCTCGCCGGCCTCGACCCGGCGGAGTTCTGGCGCCGGCTCACCGACGACGACCTGCGCGCCAACGAAAAGCTGTTCTTCCAGCTCTACGGCCAGGCACTCGGCGGCACCCCGGGCACGGCCGAGTTCCTCGACGGGGTGATCGAAAACTGGCTCGGCCCCATCGAAGCCCGGCTCGCCCAGCTCGGTGTCCCGGCGGCCGACCGGCCCGCCCACGCCCGCCTCGGGCTCGCCGTCGCCCGCGGCCTGCTGCTCGACCTCGTCACGACCGGCGACCGCGAAGCCGTCGACGCCGCCATGGAGAAGTTCCTGGCGATGTACGAAAAACCGTGATGTTCTGGCTCGATGCGACTGCTACCGGGGTTCTTGGCCGCACTGCTCACGACGGCGGGGCTCGCGCCCGCGGCTTCCGCCGCACCACCGGAAAGCCGGCCGGTCTATTCCTACGCCGACGCGATCCGCCAGACGGCGTGGGTGGAGACCGGCACCGACCACGATCGCGACGGGAAGCCCGACCGCGTCGCCGCCGACGTCATCCGGCCCGACGCGCCGGCGCGCGTCCCGGTGATCCTCGACGTCAGCCCGTACTACGCGTGCTGCGGCCGCGGCAACGAACAGCAGAAGAAGACGTACGCGCCGGACGGCACGCCGCAGCAGTTCCCGCTGTTCTACGACAACTACTTCGTGCCGCGTGGCTACGCCGTCGTGCTGGCCGACGTCGGCGGGACGAACCGCTCGTCCGGGTGCTTCGACGACGTGGGGTCCGGCAACGCGGTCGTGAACTGGCTGGGCGGCCGGGCGAAGGCCTTCGACGCCCCCGAGGGCGGGCGTCCGGTGCGCGCGGACTGGGCCACCGGGGACGTCGGCGCGATCGGCAAGTCGCAGGACGGCGCCACCGCGATCGGGATGGCCGCTTCGGGCGTCGCCGGACTGAAGACGATCGTGCCGATCGAAGGCGTCGCGGACAACTACGCCCAGGTCATCGCGAACGGCGCTCCCCTGGCCACGCCGGAGAACACCGGGTCGACCTTCACCTACAACGAGCGGGCCGCCGAGCTGTGCAAGCCGTTCGAGGCGGAGCTCAAAGCGCGGGCGGGCACGAACGGCGACTACAACGCCTACTGGCAGAGCGTGAACTACGTCCCGCGGGCCGGGCAGGCGAGCGTGCTGACCGCACAGGGTTTCGGGGACTGGGTCGTGGCGCCGAACCAGTTCGCCCGCTACTGGGACGCGCTGGGCCGGGCCGGCCTCCCGCGGAAGGCGTGGCTGAGCCAGGCCGGGCACACCGACCCCTTCGACCTGCAGCGCGCGCAGTGGGTCGAGACGCTGCACCGCTGGTTCGACCGCTGGCTGCTCGGCCTGCGCAACGGCGTCGAGCGCGAGCCCGCCGTGCACCTCGAAACCGCGCCGGACCGGTGGACCGACGTCCGGAGCTGGCCGCCCGCCACGGTGCCGGCGACCTTCCGCCCGTCGGCCGACGGCACGCTGGCCCGGCACGGGTCGGGCTCGGCGAGCGTCGTCGACGACCCCGCCGTCACCCGTGAGGACTGGACGACCCGGTTCACCGGTGCTCCCCTGCCCGCGCCGGTGCGGATCGCCGGATCGCCGTCGGTGACGATCACCGCGTCGTCGGACAAGACCGCCGCCCGGCTCGGCGTCGCGCTCGTCGACTACGGCCCGGCCGGCCTGCGGAACACCGCGACCTACGGCAGCGGGGTCGAGAACCTGGCCACGCGCTCGTGCTGGGGCGTCAGCAGCGACGCCGACAGCGCGTGCTTCCTCGACACAGTGGCCGACGTCGTCTCCGTCGACCACCGGATCGTCGCCGCCGGCTGGGCCGACCTCGGCCACCACGCGTCGCTGGAGCACGGGGAACCGCTCGTCCCGGGCCGGGCGTACACGATGACGTTCGACCTCACCGCGCTCGACCACGTCGTCCCGGCGGGGCACCGGCTCGGGCTGCTCCTCGGCGGCACCGACGGGCTGCTGTTCGACCCGGCGCTGCCACGCCTCGGCGACACGGTGACGTTCGACCTCGCGCGGACGTCGGTCACCGTCGGCCTTACAAAGCCCGAACACTAGGCGGACGCCCTCCGTACACCGCCCCGCCAGAGTTCTCCTCGTACCCCGGAGCACTCCGGAACGGACACGAGGGAGAGACGATGCGAGGAACCACCTGGACGCGGCTGGCGCTGGCGGGCGGCGCGAGCGCGGCCTGCCTGCTGGTGGCGGCGCCGCTGGCGTCGGCCCAGACGACGTCGCCGGCGCCGGTCGCGCCGATCACGCTCAGCCTGCAGGAGTCGCAGCAGGTCTGCTCGGACTGGGTGCCGAAGCTGCAGAAGCGGGCCGACAACCTGAAGAAGCGGATCAACGGCGGCGCCGAGATCAAGGGCTCGGTGGCCAACCTCAAGGCGCGGGCGGCCGACCAGCGGGCGGCGGGGCACACCGCTCGCGCCGACCAGCTGGACCAGCGCGCCACCAAGCGGCAGGGCCGGATCGGCGAGCTGGACACGGCCAAGCAGAAGCTGGACGCCTTCGCGTCCGCGCACTGCAAGCCGGCCAAGTGAGGGGCGCGAGGATCGCGGCAGCGGTCGGGGCCGCCGCGGTCATCGCGCTCGGCTGCTCGGCCTGCCGCGACAACCTGATGGGCTCGCCCTCCGGGGACGCGCCCGCGCCGTCGTCGGTGTCGTCTTCGTCGCCGTCCGGCGAGCTGAGCGGGATCGAGTCGACACTGAACGGTATCGAGTCGGACATGAACAGCGATGGCTCGCCCTGACCGGCTAGCGTCTCCCCTCTGAACACGGCGGAGACGGGAGCAGGCATGGGGTCACCGGGACGCGGCCTCGTCCTCGTGGTCGAGGACGAGGCCGCGATCGCCGAGCTGGCGGCGCTCTACCTCAAGCGCGACGGTTTCGGTGTGCACGTCGAGGCCGACGGCGGCCGGGCTCTGGACGCCGTCCGGCGCCTCAAGCCGGTGGCGATCGTGCTCGACATCGGACTGTCCGGAATGGACGGCATCGAGATCTGCAAGGCGTTGCGCGCGGCCGGGGACTGGACGCCGGTGCTGTTCGTCACCGCCCGCGACGACGAGCTCGACCGCCTGCTGGGCCTGGAGATCGGCGCGGACGACTACCTCACCAAGCCGTTCAGCCCGCGCGAGCTGGCGGCCCGGGTCCGGACGGTGCTGCGCCGGGCCTCCGGGGTGGCGCCGGCCGCGGAGACGTTCGCCGTGGGCGGCGCACGCGTCGACGTGCTTTCCCGGCGGGCGTGGGCGGGTGACGCCGAAATTTCCCTGACTTCCACGGAGTTCGACCTCCTCACGCACCTGCTCCGGCACCCGGGGCAGGTGCTTTCGCGCGACCAGCTGCTGAGTGCCGTCTGGGGGTACGCCGCGGCGGCGGGGACGCGCACGGTGGACGTCCACGTGGCTCAGCTGCGGGCGAAACTCGGGCCGTCGAGTCCGATTCGGACGGTGCGGGGCATCGGTTACGCGGCGGACCCGGCGTGAAGTACCGGGGAACGCTGACCGGGCGGATCACGCTGGTGTGCCTGGCCGTCGCGGGCATCGCGGTGATCGTGGCGGCGCTGGTCGCGTCCCGGCTGATCCGGACCACGGCGGACAACGTGCTGCAGTCGACGCTGGCCGCGCAGGCCGACGTCGTCGCGTCGCAATTGGACGAAACGGGCATCGGCAACCGGCTGGGCGTCGGCAAGGTGGCCGACGTGGTGCGCGGCCAGGGCATCTCGGTGGTGGTCCGCCGCGCGGGCGGGCAGGCGCTCGGGGACGCCGTCGCGGTCCAGGCCGCCGGGAAGCTCGGGCTGGCGGCGGACCACTCGGGGCGCGTCACGGTGGCGGGGTCGCAGTACCTGGTCGAGACGCGGGTGGTCGGCGCGCGCGGGGCGGCGTTCGCGCTGGTCCTGCCCGCGCGCAACGCCCAGGCGACGCAACGGGCGCTGGTGCGCAACATCCTGCTGGCGCTCGGGATCGGGCTGCTGGTGGCCGCCGTCGCGGGCTTCGTCTCGGGCCGGCTGCTGGGCCGTCCGCTGCGCCGGGCCGCGCTGGCCGCGGGATCGCTGCGGGCGGGGCGGCGCGACGTGCGGGTGCCGGTGCAGGGGCCCCGCGAGGTGGCCGAGGTGGCCGGGTCGCTGAACTCGCTGGCCGACGCGCTGGCCGTCAGCGAGGCGCGGCAGCGGGAGTTCCTGCTGTCGGTGTCGCACGAGCTGCGGACGCCGCTGACCGCCGTGACGGGCTTCGCGGAGGCGATCGCGGACGGCGTCGCCACCGGGCCGGACGCGGTGCGGGCCGGGCAGACGATCCAGCGTGAGGCGGTGCGGCTCGAGCGGCTGGTCACGGACCTGCTGGAGCTGGCCCGCCTGGGCGCGGACGAGTTCCGGCTGGACATCGCGGTGCTGGACCTGGCTTCGCTGGTTCGCGACTGCGCGGAGGTGTGGCAGCTGCGGTGCAGCCGGGAGGACGTCCGGCTGTCGGTTTCGGCGCCTCCTTCCCCGGTCCCGGTGCTGGCGGACGCGCGGCGGTTGCGCCAGGTCGTCGACGGGCTGGCGGAGAACGCCCTGCGCGTCACGCCCTCGGGGGCGCCGATGGTGTTCTCGCTGTCGGTGTCCGATTCGTCGGCTTCGCTGGCGGTCCGCGACGGCGGCCCGGGCCTGGCGCCGGAGGACTACCCGGTGGCGTTCGAGCGAGGCGTCCTGAACGCCCGCTACCGCGACCGCCGTCCGGTCGGCTCCGGCATCGGCCTGTCCCTGGTCCACGCCTTGGTCACCCGGATGGGCGGAACGTTGTCGGCGGGTCCCGCCCCCGAAGGCGGCGCGGCGTTCACGATCACGTTCCCCCTGACCTCGTCCACAGCCACGGTCCCGCTCCCCCGTCCCTGACCGTGTCGACCCTCCAATCACGAGTGATGACCCTCTGATCACGTGAGATGCCTCTCCAATCACGAGTGAAGCCCTTCCGGACACGCGACCGACCCTCCAGGTACGCGAGTTCGCCGGTCCGGTACGCGGAACTCGCGTGATCGGAGGGGCATTACGCGTGACTGGAGGGGCATCACGTGTGATTGGGGGGACAACACGGGTGGGCCGTAGGGTCGGGGTATGGAGATGCTGCACCTGCGCTACTTCGTCGCGGTCGCCGAGGAGCTGAACTTTTCCGCGGCCGCGCGGAAGCTGCACATGGCCGCGTCCCCGCTCAGCCAGCGGATCAAGGACCTCGAACACGAGCTCGGGCAGCAGTTGTTCGACCGCAGTACCCACCACGTCACGCTCACCGAGGCCGGGACCGCGCTGCTGCCGCTCGCGCGGGACGTTCTCGAGCAGGTCAGCGCCATTCCGTGGAAGCTCGAAGAGGCCACCAAGCCGCAGCGCAGCACCGTTTTCCTCGGTATGCCCGCCGGGGTGCACCCCGATCTGCGGGACCGGGTCAAGGCTCTCGCCGAGCGGGTGAAACAAAGCTACGAGCTCAAGCGCTGGCCCGGCACCACCGCCGACCTCGTGCAGGGCGTGCACGACGGGAAGCTCGCGCTCACCCTCGCCCGGCTGCCGGTCACCGATCCCGCGCTGGAACAGCTGCCCGTGATGACCGAACGGCTCGGCGCCGTCGTCCCCGCCGACCTGTTCGCCGGCCGGGACTCGGTCAGCCTGGCCGAGCTGACCGAATTCCCGTACGTCGCCTCACCAGGGGAAATCGTCCCGGCCTATTTCGAGCAGCTGGACCACCAATTGAGCGAACTGGGCGTCAAGAAACGCATCCGATTGAGCAACACCGGGTACGGCGGGACGTCGGAAATCATCTCCAGCGGTGAAGCCTTTTCCATTTCCATGCTCGACGCCAAGAGCCCGATGCACGGCTACCGGCTCGACAACGTCACCGTCCTGCCCTTCACGGATTTCCGCCCCCAGCTGGACACCGGCCTGCTCTGGCGGCGCGACCGCACCGACGGCGACCTGCGCGAGCTCGTCGACGCCGCGAAAGAGATCTTCGCCGAGCCGCTCAGCAGCTAGAAGAATAGTATGACCACCAGAGTCATACCATTGTGCGCATCATGATCATTCCCTTTCCCGCCGGACGCGCCTACGTTCGTAAGTAGAGCGAAACAGCAAGGCGCGAAAGGACGACAAGATGACGGACATCACGACCGGACCTCTGGACGGCGTGCGCGTGATCGACCTCTCGACCGTGGTCATGGGCCCGTACGCGGCGCAGATCCTCGGCGACCTGGGCGCCGACGTGATCAAGATCGAGTCCCCCGCGGACACCGTGCGGGTGGGCGAGTACCGCACCACGCCGGGCATGACGGCGCTGAACCTCAACGTCAACCGCAACAAGCGCAGCGTGGCCCTCAACCTCAAGGACGAGACCGAGCGCGAGCAGGCCCTCAAGCTGATCGACACGGCCGACGTGCTGATCACCAACATGCGCCCCGGCGCGCTGGCCCGCCTCGGCCTGAACTACGCCGACGTCGCCGCGCGCAACCCGCGCCTGGTCTACGCCCACGCACAGGGCTTCCGCAGCGACTCCGACCGGGCCGGGAACGCCGCCTACGACGAGACCGTGCAGGCCTCCTCCGGCCTGGTCGACGTGACCAACCGCGCGCTCGGCGAGCCGGTTTACCTGCCGACGATCATCGGCGACAAGGTTTCGTCGCTGACCATCGCCTACAGCGTGCTCGCCGCGCTCGTCCACCGCGACAAGACCGGCCAGGGCCAGCAGATCGAGATCCCGATGACCGACACGCTCATCGCGTTCAACCTCGTCGAACACCTCGCCGGGCACACCTACGAGCCGGCCACCGGCCCCACCGGGTTCGCGCTGTCGATGACGAAGGGCCACGCCGCTGTCCGCACCAAGGACGGCCTCGCCTGCGTCATCCCCTACAACCCGCAGAACTTCCGCGACTTCTTCGCCGCGGCCGGGCGCCCGGACCTCGCCGCCGACCCGCGAGTGAACGACGACGCCATCAACCGGGCAGACAACGAGTGGCTGAGCGCGCAGATCGCGGTGTGCGCCCCGGCGCTGACCACCGAAGAGTGGGCCGAGGTGTGCGCCAAGCACAGCATCCCGATGGCCCCGGTGCTGGAGCTGGACAACGCCCACGAAGACCCGTACGTCCGCGACGGCCACCTGCTCGACACCGTCGAGCACCCGAGCGAGGGCACCATCCGCACGGTCGGCATCCCGGTGAAGTTCTCCGCGACGCCCGGCTCGATCCGCCGCCTGGCCCCGCTGGCCGGCCAGGACACCGCCGAAGTCCTCGCGGAACTCTGAAAGAAGCAAGTCATGACCGAAGTACGCACCGAACGGATCGGCAGCACCCTGCTGATCACCATCGACCGGCCCCAGGCCCGCAACGCGGTCAACGCCGCCGTCGCGGCCGGGCTGGCCGCGGCCCTCGACGAACTCGAGAGCGACCCCACCCTCCGGGCGGGCGTCCTGACCGGCGCCGAGAACACCTTCAGCGCCGGGATGGACCTCAAGGCCGCCCTCAAGGGCGAGTCGCCGGAGATCCCCGGCCGCGGGTTCGGCGGCCTGACCGAAGCCGAGCTGACCAAGCCGCTGATCGCCGCCGTCGAAGGGTTCGCCATGGGCGGCGGGTTCGAACTCGCGCTGGGCTGCGACCTGATCGTGGCCGCGGAAAACGCCCGGTTCGGGCTTCCGGAAGTCAAGCGCGGCCTGATCGCCGCGGGCGGCGGCGTGATCCGGCTGCCGAAGCGGATTCCCCACCACCTCGCGATGGAGTTCCTGCTCACCGGCGAGCCCGTCACCGGCCGCCGCGCCGGCGAGCTCGGCCTGGTCAACCGCGTGACCGCGGACGGTGACGCCGCCGCGGTCGCCGTCGGCCTCGCCGAGAAGCTGGCCGAAAACGCGCCCCTCGCGCTCGCCGCCGTCAAGAAGATCGTGCGCGGCTCGGAGGCGGAAGCCTTTGCCCTGCAGCGTGAAGAGACCAAGAAGCTGATGCAGTCCGCCGACGTCCGCGAGGGCATGACCGCCTTCGCCGAGCGCCGCGCTCCGAAGTGGACAGGCGAATAACCATGAAGATCGAAGAAGTCCGCCGGCACGTGACGACCCCGCTGACCGCCCCGGCGTTCGCGCCCGTGGTCCCGAGGTTCACCGACCGCGAATACCTCAACATCGTCTACCGGACCGACGCCGACGCCCTGCGCGCGGTCGTCCCGGAGCCGCTGCGGGTCGAAGAACCGTTGGTGCGCTTCGAAGTCATGAAGATGGGCGACGTCTCCGGCTACGGCCCGTACACCGAGTCCGGCCAGGCGATCGAGGTCAGCTTCGACGGCGAGCGCGGCGAGTACCTGCACGCGATGTACCTCGACAACTTCCCGGCCACCGCGTCCGGGCGCGAGGTCAGCGCGTACCCGAAGACCGCCGGCAGCCCGAAGCTCTATGTCGACAACGGCGTTCTCGTCGGCACGCTGGACTACGGGACGCTGCGGGTGGCGACCGCGACGATGGGCTACAAGCACCACGAGCTGGACGTCCGCGAGGCCGAACGCCAGATCACCGTCCCGACGTTCATGCTCAAGACGATCCCCGGCTACGACGGCGCCCCGCGCGTCCAGGAGCTGGTCCGCACCGAGATCACCGACGTCGTGGTCAAGGAGGCCTACACCGCCCCGGCCCGGCTGCAGCTGTTCCAGCACGTCCTGGCCCCGCTGGCCGACCTGCCGGTGCTGGAGGTCGTCTCCGCGAGCCACATCCGCACCGACCTGACGCTCGCTCCGGTCAAGCCGGTCTTCGACTACCTGAGGGGAGACCGGGCATGAAGAACGCCGCAGTCATCGGTGCCGGCACCATCGGCCTGTCCTGGACGGCGCTGTTCGCCGGCCACGGCCTGACCGTCCGGGTCACCGACCCCCGCCCCGACCTCGCCGACGCCGTCCTGAAAGCGCTCGAGGAGTTCACGCCGCACCTGGCCGCCCGCGGCCTCGACGTCACCGGACTCGCCGACCGGGTCATCATCGCCGCCGACGTGGCCGAGGCCGTGAAAGACGCCGATGTCGTGCAGGAGAACGGTCCCGAGAACGCCGAGTTCAAGAAGGACCTGTTCAAGCAGCTCGTCGAGGAAGCGCCGGAGCACGCGCTGCTGCTGAGTTCGTCCAGCGCCATCCCCTCGACGGCGTTCACCGGCGACCTGGCCGACGCGAGCCGGATCCTCATCGGGCACCCGTTCAACCCGCCGCACCTGATCCCGCTGGTCGAGGTCGTCCCGGGCGAGCGCACCAGCGAAGAGTCCGTGCGGAAGGCCGTCGACTTCTACACCTTCCTCGGCCGCACCCCGGTCGTGGAGCGCAAGGAGATCCCCGGGTTCGTCGGCAACCGGCTGCAGAACGCGCTGAGCCGCGAGGCGATCTACCTCGTCGAGCAGGGTGTCGTCACCCCCGAGGACCTCGACAAGGTGATCACGAATTCGCTCGGTATCCGCTGGGCCACGGTCGGGCCGTTCCTCGGCTCGCACCTCGGCGGTGGCCCCGGCGGCTACCGGCACATGGCCGGGCACATCGGCAAGTCCATGAAGAAGATGTGGGCCGGGCTGGGCAACCCCAGCCAGAGCCCCGAAGAGCAGGAACAGCTCATCGAAGCTGTCGAAAAGGCTTACGGCTCCTCCACGTACTCGGAACTCGCCGAGACGCGCGACCGCAAGCAGCTCGCCGTCCTGACCGCATTGGAGGAGAACTGACATGACCATGGAAGCACTCGAAGGCCAGCTGACCGCCGACTTCTACAACTTCGAAACGCTGCTAGGCGACGACGAGCGCAAGCTGCTCGTCAAGGCGCGCGAGTTCATGCGCACCGACGTCAAGCCGCTGGTGAACGAGAACTGGGAGGCCGGCACCTTCCCGAAGGAGCTGATCGGCCTCTTCCGCGACTCCGGCCTCGCGGGCCTGCCCTACGAGGGCTACGGCGAGCACAAGCCGGAAGTCAGCCACCTCCTCACCGGCATGATGGCGATGGAGATGAGCCGCACGGACGCTTCGGTGGCGACGTTCTTCGGTGTCCACAACGGACTCGCGATGTACTCGATCTACAGCGGCGGCAGCCAGGAGCAACGCGACCGCTGGCTCCCCGAAATGGCCGCGATGGACAAGATCGGCGCGTTCGCGATGACCGAACCGCTCGGCGGTTCCGACGTCGCCGGCGGCATGCGCACCACCGCCAAGCGGGACGGCGACAGCTGGGTCCTCAACGGCGCCAAGAAGTGGATCGGCAACGCGACCTTCGCCGACTACGTCGTGGTGTGGGCGCGCGACCTCGATGACAACCACGTCAAGGGGTTCGTCGTCGAGAAGGGCACGCCGGGCTTCGTGGCGGACAAGATCCAGGGCAAGACGGCGTTCCGGATCGTCGAAAACGCCGAAATCACCCTGACCGACGTCCGCGTGCCGGAGGAGAACCGCCTGCAGGGCATCGACTCCTTCCGCGACGTCGCCGAGATCCTGCGCGCCACCCGCGGCGGCGTGGCCTGGCAGGCGCTGGGCGTGATGATCGGCGCCTACGAGCTCGCGCTGGACTACGCCAAGGAGCGCACCCAGTTCGGCCGGCCCATCGCCCGCTTCCAGCTGGTGCAGGACCTGCTCGTGAAGAGCCTCGGCAACATCACCGCCTCCTGGGGCATGCTGGTGCAGCTCGCCCGCCTGCAGGACGCGGGGATCTTCCAGGACGAGCACTCCTCGCTGGCCAAGGCGTTCGTCACCTCGCGGATGCGCGAGGTCGTCGCCTGGAGCCGGGAGATCTTCGGCGGCAACGGGATCGTGCTCGACTACGACGTCGCGCGGTTCTTCGCCGACGCCGAGGCGATCTACTCCTTCGAGGGCACGCGCGAGATGAACACCCTGATCGTCGGCAAGGCGATCACCGGGCAGTCCGCGTTCGTGTAACGGGCTAGCTCACGCAGCCGGCGGCCGCACTGGCCGCCGGCTGTTCCGTGTCCGGAGAAGGGCCCGGCGCCGGCGCCTTCGTGCCGGTGGCGGCCACCGGCTTCACGTCGCCGCCCGGGTCGTCACCGGCGGCCTGGACCGCCGCGGTGCTGATCGCCGTGGTGACGAACTGCTGGACCTGCGCCGGGTCGACCTTGACCGCGTCACCGTCGGACGGCGTCGCCAGCGACAGGCTCTGCACCGGGATGGTGGCGAAGGCGATCGCGCCCGAGGTCATCCCCCGCAGCTGCTGCGCGAAGCTCAGGATGTCCCAGTCCTTGTCCAGCACCACCGAGCCGTGCACCGCGGCGACGAGCGAGTTCAGCTTCGACGGGTCGGTGAACGTGCCCGCGCTCAGCACCTTCTTCGCCATCCCGGACAGGAACGCCTGCTGCCGCGCGATCCGGTCGAGGTCGCTGGTCAACCCGTGGCGCTGCCGGACGAAGGCGAGCGCCTGCGCCCCGGACAGCGTCTGCGGGCCGGCCGCGAAGTCCGCGCCGGAGTAGCGGTCGTGCACCGGCGCCTTGAGGCAGACCTCGACACCGCCGACGGCCTGCGACAGCGCGTCGAAGCCGGCGAGGTTGATCGCCGCGTAGTGGTTGATCGTCAGCCCGGTGAACTTCTCCACGGTCTGGATCGTCGTCCTCGCGCCCGCCTCGTTCGCCGCCACCTCCAGCTGCGCGCCGGAGAGCCCTTGGGTGCGCAACCCGGACATCGCGGCGTTCTTGCCGCGGCTGTAGGCCGAGTTGATCTTGTGCTTGCCGTACCCGCCCGCGATGTCCACATAGGAATCACGCGGGATCGAGATCGCGGTGGCCGCGGCGCCGCCCGCCGGGATGTGGACCACGATGATCGTGTCGGTGGTGTCACCGCCGTCGTCGCCACCGCCGGCGTGGAGCGCGTCGAGCACGTTCTGTGGCAACGGGTTGCCGTAGGTGTCGGTCCGCGCGTCGATCCCGACGAGCAGGAGGTTCTGGGCGACCTTCAACGGCTCGCCCGGCGGGGTGTCGTCGGTGTCGACCTGCGCCGCGGGCGGGATGACGTCGGCGGTGACGATGCCGGCGTCCAGGGAACTCAGCTGCGTCCACAGGTAGCCGGTGGCGCCGAGCACCACCGTCGAGACGACGCCGAGCGCGACCCGGCCGCCGATCCGGCGCCCCCGCGACGACAGCAGCACGTCTTTCCCCTTGCTTCCCGCTCGTGTTCCCCTTCTTCGAGGATCACCGTGTTAGCTGGGAATCAGCTGAGAAAGTTGTCGGAAAGCTGTGACGCTGCCCGATCGGCCGAGCCGGATCCGGGCCCTGGACCGGTTTTGCCACGCACGGTAGGGGTGTGCGTACGCCGATGTGCTGTGGCACCGGCCACAGTGGCCCACGCTATCGCGTCACCGCGGCAGTTTGCGCCAGATCGCGCGCGGCAGCAGGCGCATCACGAAGAAGACCGGACGGAGCAATCCGGGCACCCAGACGACCCCGCGGCCGCGGGCCAGCGCCGCGACCGTCGCCTCGGCCACCTGATCCGGGGTGCTGGAGAACGGCGCCGGCGTCATGCCTTCGGTCATCCGGCCGATGACGAAGCCGGGGCGGACGAGCAAGAGGTGGACGCCCGAGCCGTGCAAGGCGTCGGCGAGGCCGCTCGCGAAGCCGTCGAGGCCGGCTTTGGCCGAGCCGTAGACGTAGTTCGCGCGCCGCACCCGCACCCCGGCCACCGAGGAGAACACGACGAGCCGGCCGTGCCCCTGTGCGCGCAGCAGGTTCGCCGCGTGGGTCAGCACGCCGACCTGGGCGACGTAGTCAGTGTGCACGATCGCGGCGGCGTGGGCGCTGTCCCGTTCGGCAAGCGCCTGGTCGCCGAGGACGCCGAAGGCGAGCACGACGGTCTCGAGCGGCCCGTGCCCGGCCGCCACCTTCTCCAGGAAGGGACCGTGCGCGGCGAGGTCGTCGGCGTCGAACTCGGCCGTCTCCACCGTCTCGGCGCCGGCCTCGCGCAGCGCGGCGACCTCGGCGGTCAGATCGCCACCCGGCCGCGCGGCCAGCACGAACCGCCGAGCGTCTCCGCTGACCAGGCGTTTCGCCACGGCCAACCCGATTTCGCTGCGTCCGCCCAGTACCAGCACCGTTCCGCTCACCGCCGCATTCTCCCAGTCCGGGTGCGCTAGCGTGCCGGGGTGGGTCACGCTCCGGATTTCGAGACGCTCGTCGAACGGCACCGCCGGGAGATCCAGGTGCACTGCTACCGGATGCTCGGCTCCCTGGCCGACGCCGAAGACCTCGCGCAGGAGACGTTCCTGCGCGCGTGGAAGGGCCGCGACGGGTTCGAGGGCCGGGCGAGCGTGCGCACCTGGCTCTACCGGATCGCGACGAACGCGTGCCTCGACGTCCTCGCCCGCCGTCCGCGGCGGGTGCTGCCCGACCAGCTCGGCCCGGCCGGGGAGCCCGCCGGGCCGATCGCGGCCGCCGACCTGCCGTGGCTCGAGCCGTACCCGGACCGGCTGCTCGACGGCGCGGCTCCCGGCAACCCCGGCGACCCCGGTGCCGCCGTGGTCGAGCGGGAGACCATCGAGCTGGCCTACCTCGCCGCCGTCCAGTACCTGCCGCCGCGGCAGCGGGCGACGCTGATCCTGCGGGACGTGCTCGGCTGGTCGGCGAAGGAGACGGCGGCACTGCTGGAGACGAGCGTGGCGTCGGCGAACAGCGCGCTCCAGCGGGCTCGCGCGACGTTGCGTGAGCGGTTGCCCGCGCGGCGTGCGGAGTGGACGGCCGGCGACCCGACGGCCGAGGAAACGGCGCTGCTCAAGCGGTTCATCGCCGCGTACGAGGCCGGCGACCCGGCCGCGGTCGCCCGGCTGCTGCACGAAGACGCGCAGGCGATCATGCCGCCGTACACGCTGTGGTTCGGCAGTCGCGCCGCGATCATCCGGGCGCTGTCGCTCTCGATGGACCCGGCGTCGCCCGACTGCATCGGGCGGTTCCGGATGCTGCCCGTGCGCGCCAACCGCCAGCCCGCGGTGGCCACTTACCTGCGGCGCCCGGATGAGCGCGAGCATCGGTGGTTCGGCGTCACGCTCCTCACGATCGAGGGCGGGGTGGTCACGGCGATGGCCGCGTTCGAGTCGCTCGGAGCGGCGGCGTGGGGCCTGCCGGAGACGTGGCCGGCCGGCGACGGTGCCCGCCGCTCCGGGGAAAAGATGCAAAGTGACGCATAGATATTGCGCGCAAAAAAGCCCGGGTGGGTGATTCGCGGGGAATCACCCACCCGGGCGCGCACGCGGCCGGAATGGTTTTCTTCCGGATTCGGTGCTTATGCTCGAGGCCGCCGGGAAGAGGTCACCGGGCGGCGCGTCAGGCCGCTCGGTGCCGCTCGGGCGCGGTGCGCACCAGCCGTCGGCGTTCGACCGCGGTGATGCCACCGAAGACGCCGTGGTCAAGGCCGTTGTCGAGCGCGTAGCCGAGGCATTCGGCGCGCACGGGGCAGCGCGCGCACACGGCCTTCGCCTGCGCCGTCTGCCGGGCGCCGGGGCCGACCTCGGAGATCGGGAAGAACAGTTCCGGGTCCTCGTCCTTGCAGGCCGCGAGTTCCGCCCAGCCCGTCATCGTGGCTTCCATTTCCTTCGTTCACCTCCTTTGAGCTTCTTCTACTGCTTCCCATTGTTGGGGCGCGTCAACCGACTTAACCGCGGCGGGCGCGCGAGCGTATCCGCCTGGGTCAAGGGGGTTTTGGCTTCGGTCCCCGGCTCACCCTCCGGGCAACCAAGACTGCAACACATGAGAGTACGCCTTTCTTCCTGGGATCTCGATGTCGATCACGTCACCCGATCGACGACGTCCGCGGGCCGCCGAGGGGTCGCGGGCCGGCCGGCACCGGTCCGCTTCCGCGTTGTCCGGTACGGGTTTCCGGTCGGGAGTGATCGAAACGCGGTCGCGGGGGACGATCTCCGCCGCGTGTCCGGAACCCGCCGTTCGCGGAGCCGGGCGGCACCGCTCACGGAAGGCTCCGACCACCGCCGCGGCCGTTCGTCACGAGCCGTCACCGAGCCAACGCGGTCCATTACTCCTACCGAGCAGTCTTGATCCGATCGTTACACGTAGCGGGCTCCTCAGTGCACCTGTCCTTGTGAGGGCGAGGGGTGGTGGGGTTTCCGTGTGCGGTCACGACGAGTTCGACGCGTTCTTCCGCGCCGACTTCCCGGCGCTCGTGGCGTTCCTTTGCAAAGCCGGGTTCGAAGTCGAGGCGGCCCGCGACGTCGCCGCCGAGGCGATGCTGCACGCGCTGGAGGCGTGGCCGATCGTCGAGGACCCGCGGGCCTGGGTGCGCCGGGTCGCCGGGCGGCTGATCGACGCCCCGGGCGACGCGCGAGCGGACTGGACCCTCGCGGGCGACCCGCACGACGACGACGAGCTCGCCGGGCTGGTCGAACCGCACGCGGGGCTCATCGAGCTGCTCGCCGCCCTCCCGGGCAAGCAGCGGATGGTGCTGGCGTGGTCGCTCGACGGGTTCACGCCGTCCCAGATCGCGGAGGCGCTCCGGGTCGCCCCCGCGACGGTCCGGTCCACCCTCCGCCACGTGCGGGAACGCCTCAGGCGACTCCGGGCCGCTCGGCCCGGTGACCAGCGGGACAGGAAAAGGTGAGCGAAATGCCGGCAACCGAGTACGGGGATCGGGCGATCACCGAGCAGCTGCGGGAGTCCAACGCCGCGCTGCACGACTCGCTGCGCGCCGGGCTCGACGTGGAGGGAGCCCTGCTGCGCGTCCGCAGCCGGGCGCTGGTCCGGGAGATCGCCGCGACGCAGCCCGCCGAGGTGTTCCCGCCGCACTGGCGGCGCCACGACGAGCCGGTCGCCGCCGCGATCGCCGGTGACGACGCCGCGATCGCACGCCTGCTCGCCACCGTCCGGCCGCTCGTGGTCCGCTACTGCCGCGCGCGCGTCGGCCGGCACGAGCGCTCGTTCACTTCGGCGGACGACGTCGCCCAGGAGGTCTGCCTCGCCGTGCTCACCGCGCTGCCGTCGTACCACGACCAGGGCCGCCCGTTCCTGGCGTTCGTCTACGGCATCGCCCAGCACAAGGTGGCCGACGCCCACCGCGCCGCGGCCCGCAACCGCAGCGACCCGGTACCGGAGGTGCCGGACAGCGTCAGCGAGACGGCCGGGCCCGAGCAGCGGGCGCTGCGGTTCGAGCTGAACGAGCGGCTGGCCCGGCTGCTGGACATCCTGCCCGCGAAGCAGCGGGAGATCGTGGTGCTGCGGGTGGTGGTCGGGCTGTCGGCCGAAGAGACGGCCGCGGCGGTCGGGTCCACGCCGGGGGCGGTGCGGGTCGCGCAGCACCGCGCGCTCGGCCGCCTGCGCCGGTTGCTCACCGGCCAAGAGACTTAGTGCCGGACGCGCTCCAGGACGAACTCGGCCAGTGCCGCCGCCGGGCCTTCCATCGACTCCCGGGCGAGCAGCATGAACTCGATGTCGCCGGGCTCCGGCAGGCCGTCGAGCTCGGTCAGGTCGGCCGGGATCAGGCTGCGCGCGTGCAGGGTGACGCCCAGGCCGGCCGCCGCCGCGGCGCGCAGGCCGGTGAGGCTCGACGTCTGGCACGCCGCGCGCCACTCGAGGCCGGCGCGTTCGAGGCACTCCACGGCCAGCTGCCGGGTGATCGACGGCATCGGGTACTGCACCAGCGGCACCGGTTGGCCCGGCTCCAGCACGGTGGCGGCCGACCCGATCCAGACCAGCGGCTCCCGCCAGAGCAGCCGGCCGTGGTGCGCGCCCGGGCGGCGTTTGCCCAGCACCAGGTCGAGCTGCCCGGACCGCAGCCGCTGGGTCAGCACGTCCGACAGCTCGACGGTCAGCTCCACGTCCACCAGCGGGTGGCTGCGGCGCAGCCGGTGCAGGATCTCCGGTAGCTCGCCCAGCGCGAAGTCCTCGGAGACGCCGAAGCGCACCCGGCCGCGGAGTTCGGCGCCGCGGAAATGCCGCTCCGCGCGCTCTTCGGTGTCGACGACGGTCTGCGCGAACCCGAGCATCGCCTGCCCGCGCGCGGTGAGCTCGACGGTGTGGGTGTCGCGGGCGAACAGCAGGCCGCCGGAGTCGCGCTCGAGCCGTCGCACGTGCTGGCTGATCGTCGGCTGGCCGACTCCCAGCCGCCGGGCGGCCGCGGTGAAGCTGCGCGTCTCGGCGACGGCGAGGAACGAACGGCACAGGCGCGGGTCCAGCACCGGGCGAGCTTATCGTGATTCCCGATGACAGTCAGTCCGGTCATCGGGGTTCCGAATGAGCACCGGGTCGCCGAGAATGGTCGTGGAAGGAGATCCATGTCCTGGTTACGCCTCGACCCGTTCGTCCTCGCGATCCTCGCCACCGTCGGCGTCGCCACCCTGCTGCCCGCCTCGGGCGCGGTGGCCGGCGGCTTCGGCGTCGCCACCACGATCGCCGTCGGCCTGCTGTTCTTCCTGTACGGCGCCCGGCTGTCGACGCAGGAAGCCCTCGACGGGCTGCGGCACTGGCGGCTGCACGCGGTGGTGCTCGCGGCGACGTTCGTCCTGTTCCCGCTGCTCGGCCTGGCGCTGTTCCTCCTGCCGCCGTCGATCCTGCCGGCCCAGCTGGCGGCCGGGGTGCTGTTCCTGGCGGTGCTGCCCTCGACCGTGCAGTCCTCGATCGCGTTCACGTCCATCGCCCGCGGCAACGTCGCGGCGGCGATCTGCAGCGCGTCGCTGTCCAACCTGGCCGGCATCGTGCTGACGCCACTGCTGGTGGCCCTGCTGCTGGCCGGCGACGGCGCGGGCGTCGACGGTTCCGCCGTGCTCGGGATCGTGCTGCAGCTGCTGGCGCCGTTCGTGGCGGGTCAGCTGACGCGCCGCTGGGTCGGCGGCTGGATCACGCGGCACGCGGCGCCGCTGAAACTGGTCGACCGCGGCTCGATCCTTCTGGTCGTCTACACGGCGTTCAGCGCCGGCATGACGGAGGGCATCTGGCACCGGCTCGACCTGGGCCACCTCCTCGTGCTGGTCGTGGTGTGCTGCGCGCTGCTCGCGGCGGTCCTGGCGGCGACGGGCCTGGGCGCGCGCCTGCTGGGCTTCGCCCGCGCGGACCGGATCACGATCGTGTTCTGCGGGTCGAAGAAGAGCCTGGCCAGCGGCCTGCCGATGGCGACGGTGCTGTTCGGGCACGCCCAGGTGGGCCTGATCGTGCTGCCGCTGATGCTGTTCCACCAGATCCAGCTGATCGTCTGCGCCACCCTGGCCCGCCGGTACGCCGCCGAGCAGGAGCGGGAACTCCTGCCGGCCTGACCGGCGAATCCTTTGTGGACGATCAGCAGCACAGCCGCATACACAAGACGTACAAAGGGATCCCGAGTAACGGCGGCGGCCGGCGCAGCGATGCGCGGTGCATCACCACTCAGGAAGGATCTCCATGGGGAACACAGCACGAACCGCGCTCGCCGCACTCGCCGGCGCCGCGGCGGTCACCGCGGGCGCGGTGGCGTTCGCGGGCGCGTCGGCCGCGGCCGGCCCGGCACCGGCACCGGCCGTCCAGGCGGGCCAAGCCACCTGCGTGATCGACAGCGGTGGCTACTGCACGGTGTCCCACGGCCTCGGCGAAGTACCGGAGGCCATCGTGGTTTCACCGATCACGCCGGACGCGGCCGACGGGTATCTGCTCAGCACGGTCCAGGACTCCGCCACCGCCACCACGTTCCGGGTACGGGCGATGGCCACCCAGGACACACCGAAGACGTCCGGCCGGATCCGGTTCAGCTACGCGGCCTACGCCGCGGCGTCGGTACCGGGCACCCCGACACCGCCGGTCACCTCCCGCACGCCGACGTCGGACCTCCCGACCCCGACCTCGACGCCCGGCACCTCCCCCACCCCGACGTCGAACTACCCGACACCGGGCACCTCGCTCGAGCCGACTCCGCCCTTCCCGACATCGGCACCCAGCAGCCGCTGAGCGGAATCCGCGGTCTTCGCCCTGCCCGCCAAGGCTTTCCGTCAACGCGGACGGGGCGAAGGCTTGGTTCCCAGCTCCTCCGCGAAAATGGCGTCGACACGAGAACCCGCGCGCCGCAACGCACGCGCGACCGCCCGCACCAGATAACCGGCCGCGAACACGAGCAACAACGCCAAACCGATGACCCCGGGGTTCGCCACGACGACCTCCCGGTACTCGTGCGCGAGATAGCCCAAACCGGCCCCCGCGGTGAACGCGTTCAGCCACGCCAGCCGGGTGGCCCGGGAAGAGGACGAGGTGGCCGAGCCCATTGCTTCCTCCCGCCGTTCCGGTCAGCGGTGACGCCCTTGCAACCTAAACGAGCCTGCGCCGGTCGGCGGCCACTTCAACCTGTTTGGCCTACCGGATCTGCCCGGATGGCCGCTGTGATAACTTGAAGCGAACTGAGTGTTCTGTGCAGATGCAAACCTCGGGTTGTTCGGGAACCCCGAGGCGAGGGGGCGGTAGCTCAGTTGGTTAGAGCAGGGGACTCATAATCCCTTGGCCGCGGGTTCGAGCCCCGCCCGCCCTACACTCGTGAGCCCGGGCTCGTTGCTTCGCTTCCTCACCCGGGCTCTCTCGTTTCGTTGTTTTCTTCTGGGGGTGCAACCCCCAGACCCCGCCCGGCGGGCTCTGCCCCCGGACCCCCGTCTGGGTCGCCTTGGGTGGCTGGCTCACTGTGTCGTTGGGGGTCGGCTGGGTCACCGTGTTGCCGGGACAGCTTGGGGCGGCTGGGTCACCGTGTCGCTCGCTGGGTTGCGAGAGGGCATGCTCGGAGTTGCGTGCGGGTGCGATGGGGTGGCTAGGTGGTTCATGACCTTGAGCGCGTACCACGTCAGAGCTTCTGTTGCCGTGTCCGATATTGGACGGGCGGTTGCCTTCTACGAAGGGAAGCTCGGGCTGCGGGCTCTGCAGTCCGGGCCCAGTGCCCACATCGCCGAAGGCAGCCGGACCTACGGAGCCGGTGGCGGACCGGCGCTGAACGTGTACCAGTCCGATACCGCCGGGAAGAGCCCAGCCACGCTGGCGACCTGGTACGTCGATGATATCGACAAGGTTGTCGGCGAGCTCACTTCGGCCGGTGTTGAGTTCGCCCGGTATGAGCAACTCGAACACGATGCGCAGGGGATCACCGCCCGGGCCGGTGGTGGACGGATTGCCTGGTTCCAAGACCCGGATGGCAACACCTTCGCCATCGAAGCCGACGTCTGAGCGGGCCTTTGTGGATTCTCTCGTTGTCAGCGCGCTCGGTCGTAGACCATTGCCGTCTCGCCCTTCGCGCCCGCTTCATGGTGGGTCAAGTGCCACTTCGAGGGCGGTAGGCCGTCTTCGAACAAGTGGGGACCCGCTCCCGCTATTTCGGGGCAGATCATCAAGTAGAGGCGGTCCAGCAAGTCCGCTGCCAGGAGTGGTTTGATCACGCTCGCGCTGCTGTTGACGAGGATGTCGCCGCCCCGTTCGGTTTTCAGCTCCGCGATGATTTGCGGGGCCGGTGCGTTCACCAGGCGGGTGTGGTCCCACGGGGCGCTCGGCAACGTTGTCGAGAAGACCACCTTTTCCGCGTCCACCAGCCATTGCGCGTAGGCGCGGTCGCGCGGGTCCGCCTTCTCGTCCGCCGCCACCGTCGGCCAGAAGCCCAGGAAACCCTCCGCGTTGCGGCGACCGAGGACCGCCGTCGTCGCCCCCTCCCAGATCCGGCCCAAGTGGCGGCGCGCGGTTTCCGTCGTGGCGTACGGGAGGATCGCGCCCAGGTCCGCGGGGCCGGCGGGGCCGTGGTAGCGCCCGTCGAGAGTGAGGCTCAGGTTCGCCGTCACCCGGCGGCCGGTCGGCTCGGTCATGGAAGTCAGGCCCTTCGCTCGGAAAGCACGGCGGTGAGGTGGTCGAGCACGTGGCTCCAGCCGGTTTCGATCCCGGCGATGAACGGGACGGCGCCGACGGTCGTCGCGGTGATGCGCAGACCCAGCCGCAGCCGGGTGCCGGCCGCGTCCGGGAGGAGCTCGAGGTCGTAGTGGCCGGTGAACGACGCCGGGCCGGTCACCGCCAGGTCGAACCCGAGGTGGCCGGGCTCGTCGGCGACGCGCACCCGGCCTTCGGCGTGGTACTCGCCGTCGGCGTCCCGGTAGCCGAGCACCACCCGGCCACCCGGCCACGACTCGAGGGTGCACGCGGTCACCGTCATCGACGGCGGCACCCACCAGGACGCGAGCAGGTCCGGGTCCGTCCAGTGCCGCCAGACGGCACCCACCGGCGCGGGCAGCAGGCGGTCGAACGTGAACGAGCGCCCGTCCGCCCACCGGTCCCGGTCCGCGGCCGCCGCGTCCGCCTCGATCGTGGCGCGGTACCGCGCCACGGCGGCCCGCTCACCGGCGTGCGCTTCGGTGGCGTCAGCCAGCTCCCCCAGCCGCGCGGCAAGCGCTTTCAGGGGATCGGCTTCGAGAGCGTGGACGCGCCGACGGCCGAGGGGGAAGACGGTGACCAGGCCGGCGCGGGCGAGGGTCTGCAGGTGCTTGGTGGTCTGCGGCTGCCGGAGCCCGGTCAGTTCGGCCAGCTCCCCGACCGAGCGGGGTCGCTCGGCGAGGAGTTCGACGATGCGCCACCGCGCGGCGTCCCCCAGTGCGGTGGCGATCTCGTCCATGGCCCAAGTATTCACACAGCAGAATATTCACGTCAAGGAATATTTTGGCCGGGTAGCCAGCGCAGCCCGTGCGCGTACCCCAGCTGAGGCGCTGCGAAGGCCTGCGCCACCTCGCACGCGCCGTCCAGGGGCAGCGGCTCGCCCGGTTGGGGCGGATCGGCGAGCACCGAGGGCGGGACGCGGTCCAGGCGCCAGACCACCCGCGGCGGCCGCCGCGGGTCGAAGCGGACGCGCACCTCGAACGACTCGCACGTCACCAGCGGCACGAACACGTACGACGGCCGGATCGGGAGGCCGTCCCGGATGCGGTACACCAGCGAGTACGTGTGGCTGTCGCCGCGGGACAGCGGCCGCGGCAGGTCGAGCAGCCAGCGGAAGTGCCGCTGACCCTCCCGGACGCCGGCGCTGATCCGGACGCCGTGCCGGGCGTCCGCGGCGACGTCGCGCTCGCCGTCGCCGTCCTCGGTGCGGGGCACCGTGAACTGCGCGGCGATCCGGCTGAGGGCGTCGCGGGTGGCCACGATCAGCCGTTCCTCGGTCACCTCCGGCTCGGCGGTGTCGAGCCGGACGAGCACCTTGAGCCGCTTGACGAACCAGCCCTCCTCCGGGTCGGGCACGCCGTCACCCGGCCGTGTGCCGGCCTCGATCTCCGCGGCGAGCCGGGCGAACGACCGGTCGACGCGGCGCCGGGCCGTGCGCTCCGAGACGCGCAGCTGATCCGCGAGCACCCCGATCCGGTCGCTCAGCAGGGCGTGCTGGGTGCCGGGGGCGATGCCCAAGGCGACGTTCACCGCCAGCCTGTCGTCGGCCGGGAATTCCGCGATCGCGGAAGAAATCGCTTCGCGCAGAACGCGGCGCGCGTCGCGATCGCTCGTCGTCCGGTGGATTTCACACCAGCCGGAAACGAGCGGCCCGAGCCGGCTGCGCAGCCGCTCGGCCTCCAATCCCCAGCCGCGCCGTAAGGTGGTGAGTTCCCGGAGCAGCCCGTCTTCGTGTGCCATGGATTTCCAGTGTGGCACGCGCACTTCGGAGCGATCGGCGGCACCGGCTGCGCCGATCAGGTGATTCCGTGGTGGCCACGCATTGGCCAGTTCCCCGCCATTTCGGCCCGGCCGCGGCCTTTTCCGCATCCGCGGCTGCCCGACCATTTCCCCGTCGGGTTTCCGTTCGGCATCGGGGAGGAAGGGTGCTCGACACCACCGGCCCGGCCGACGTCGCCGGCGTCCGGCAGCTGGCCCGCGACGGCCTGCTCGCCGGCTCGGCGGCGGCGGCCCGGCCCCGCGCACTCGCCCGCTTGCGCGGCGGGGTCTACACGGTGGCGTGGCCGCTGGTCTTCACGCGGATCACCAAGCCGATGGAACACCGGCGCCGGCACGCGGACTGCGCCCGCGGGCTCGAATGGCTGCGCCCGGACTGCCTCGACCGCTTCCACGACGACGTTGAGGCGGTGGTGGACCACGCGCTGCGGCGCGCGACGAGCCCGATCGAGAACCTCGAGGGCTGGCTGGCGACCCGCCTCACCCCGGCCACGGTCGACGCGCACCGGCGTCGCCGCGGGGAGATCGGGGCACTGCAGCGGCCGCGCCTGCCGGCGTGGCTGGCCGGCGCGCTCGGGGATGATCCGTGGCTGTGCGACCTGGCTGTGCAGATCTTGGTCTGGGTGGGAGTGCCGGCCACGGCGGGCGCCGAGCTGTGGCCCCTGGACGGCTGGGCGGCGAGGCGCGCCGAGGTCACGGGCGAGCCGCCGGCCACCCGCGACGCCCTCGACCGCGAGGTCGACCGGGTCCTGACCGCGATGCGCACCCGGCCGGCGTGGCACGCGGAGCACGTCGAGCGCCCGCTGGGGCACAAGCAGGCCCCGGTCGCCCCGACGCCGGCCGAGCTCCCGGCCCTGGAACTGGTCGGCGAGCACGAACTGGCGGACGCCCGGCTCGCGGGCTTGGCCGAGCAGGCGTTGCGGGCGATCGAGACCCGGCTGAACCGGGGAGAAGCCCCGGCGGCGGCGGTGACGACGGTGGTCAGGACGGTGTTCGGCGGCCGCGCCCCGGACACCACCGCCCGCGACGATTGGCTGGCGGCGGCGCTGGCGAACCAAGAGCGGCTGGCGGGGATCGTGACCACGGTCCTGGCGATCCTGGACCGCTGAGCCCGGCGGCCGAGCGGCTCTGGCGGCCCCCGCGCGGCCGGGCAACCCGGCGCGGCCGAGTAGCACCGCACGCTCGATCAGCCGCGTGCGGCGGCGCAGCACCGCACGCTCGAGCAGCCCCCACCCGGCCAACCAACCAAACCCACGCGGCCAGCAACCCGGCGCGGCCAAGCAGCCGCGTGCGGCGGCGCAGCACCGCACGCTCGAGCAGCCCCACCCGGCCAACCAAACCCACGCGGCCGAGCAACCCGGCGCGGCCAAGCAGCCCCGCAGCCAAGCAGCCCCGCAGCCGAGCAGCCCGGCGCGGCGGAGCAGCCCGGCGCGGCGGAGCAGCACCGCACGCTCAAGCAGCCACCACGCGGCCAAGGAGCCCCCGCGGCCGAACAGCGCGGCGCAGCGAATATCCCCGCGCGGCTGAGCAGCCCGGCGCGGCCAAGCAGCCCCGTAGCCGAGCAGCCCCGCGCGCACCGACACCAACAGGGCCGACGACGTCATCTCGACCACGCTGACCACCAGCCGACACCGCCGGGGGCGGGAAGGCCCGGTTCCCTGGGAGGGGAACCGGGCCTTCTTCCCGCGTCCACCGGGGCACTCGAGCGTGACTCCCGGTCAGCCGTCCTCGACCGAACGGCGCCGGGCCTCGAACACCGCCGTCAGCACCTCGGGCGCGCAGCCCGCGGCCGTCGCACGCCGGCCCGCCGCCGTCAGCTCGGCCAGCAGGAGCGCGCGTACCGCCGCGCGGGTTGCCTCCGGGAGTCTCGAACAGGGGTCGCTCACTCCCGGCCTCCTCTCTCCCCTCGCACCAGCCTTCCCCTGACGGACACGGGCGTCAGCGCCACCACGGCGGCGGGGGCGACGGGAGCCGCAGCGGGCAGCCGGTGTGGCGGCCCGTCCAGCAGTCCGCCAGCCAGCGGGCCAGCGCGACCGGGCCGAGCAGGCTGTCCTCCCACACCGGCGTCAGCTCGCCCGCCCGGCGCAGCACCGCTTCCGCCGTGCCGCAGAAGGAAACCACCGCCGCGACGGCCGCGTCGGCCCGCTCCCCCGGCCAGGCGACCGCGGCGCCCGGCAGCCGGGCCGGGAAGGCCAGGCCGGTGCCGATGGTGCAGTTGCGCGCCAGCTGCACGGCGAGATCGAACTCGACCGCTTCGGCGTGACGCTGTCTGGCCCGCCAGCGGGGTGAAGCGGCCGCGGCGTACAGCCCGGCCAGCCGGGCGGCTACCAGCCCGTCCCACACCGTCAAGAGCACCGCTCGCGTGTCGGCCGGAGGGGCGTCGGCGAGCTCGTGGGTGACGGCGCTGAGCCAGGCACACGGGTCCTTGACTTGACGATCAGCGACGACGGTCACGGCTGTCAGTTTCCCACCGCCACCCGCGGGCAACCCCAAGATGATCATGGTTCACCCGAGGACCACCCGGTCGGTGGCGGACCGTTGAGCGGCGCCGTAACCCGATCGGGCACTGGGCGTGACCGAATCGTCACAGGTGTGCGATCATGTCGGCGCTCAGTGCCGAGCACATCCCCTCGCCCCTCCCCGCGAAAGGCCCCGAACACCCGTGATCAAGATCAGCAAGAGCCGGGCCGGCACCCCGCGCGTCACCTTCAGCCTCCCGATCGGCGCGCCGCCCGGCCGGGTGAGCGTCGTGGGCACGTTCAACGACTGGACCCCCGGCCGCCACCACCTCACGCCGCGGTCCAACGGCCGCCGGTCGGCGTCGGTCGACGTGGCGCCGGGCACGGTCCTGCACTTCCGCTACCTCGGTGAGGACGGGCACTGGTTCGACGACCCCGACCTGCCCGACCGCGCCGACGGCAACTGCGTCTGCGCGACCTCCTGACAGCGCCGGCAGCTCAGGCCCGGCGGCGGCGCTTCCCCGCGCCCCCGCCCGTGTTCCGCCGGGCCGGTTTCGCCGCCTTGGCCGCTTTCGCCGCGGCGGGCTTGCGCTCAAGCCGCTGACGTTCGGCCGGTGCCGCCGGGCGCCCGCGCGTGCTGTTCACCGTCCGGCCGCGAACGATCCCGATGAACTGCTCCATCAGGTCCGTCGTCTCCTCTTCCGGCCACGACAGCGCGACGCTCGACTGCGGCGCGTCCTCCACCGGCCGGTAGGTGAGGTCACGGCGGTGGTGCAGCCGGGCGATCGACTGCGGGACGACGAGCACGCCCACGCCGGCCGCGACCAGCTCAATCGCGTCGGCCGTGGTCTCGGGCCGCGAAACCGCCGGGCGGCCCGGCAGCGCCGGCCACTCCAGCGTGTCGTCGAGCGGGTGCAGCACGACCTCGTCCGCCAGGTCGCCGGTGGACACTTCGTCCGCCGCCGCGATCAGGTGGTCCTTGGGCACCACCACGACCGTCGTCTCGGTGTAGAGCGGGATCGCGTGCAGGCCGTCCCGGTCGATCGGGGAGCGCAGCAAGGCCGCGTCGGCGTCGCGAGCGCGCAGCAGCGCCGCGGCGTCCGCGGCGGCGACCGGGACGAGGGTCAGCGGCACCTCCGGGACCCGCTCGCCCCAGGTCCGCACCCACTTGGCGGGGGTCGCTCCCGGGACGTACGCGAGCTTGAAAGAGGTCACCGGGTCAGGTTACCGGGAGTGACGCTGGCTACCCTGGACGGCATGACGTCGCACAAGACCGCCCAGACGATGAAGCCCGCGACCGCGGCGAAGAAGCTGGGCGTGTACCTCGAAGCCACCCCCGCGGAGTTCCGGGAGGGCGTCGTGACGCGCGACGAGCTGAACGCGCTGCAGGCCGACCCGCCGGAGTGGCTGCGCGAACTGCGCCGCACGGGCCCCCACCCGCGGCCGGTGGTCGCGGCGAAGCTGGGCGTCTCCATCGGCGGCCTCACCCGCGGCGGCATCACCGAGCCGCTGACCACCGAACAGATCGACGCGCTCAAGGCGGAAAGCCCCGACTGGCTGGTGCGGGAGCGCGCCACCCAGGCCGAGGTGCGGAAGGAAACGGTGCGGGTGAAGGAAAACAAGAGCTGAGCCGGGCCACGAGGACATGACGACCGACGTTTCGCCCGAGCGAGCGGACCGCCTCGACGCCGAAGACGAACTCGCCGCCTTCCGCGAGCGGTTCGTGCCGATCACCGATCCCGGTGTCGTGGCCTACCTCGACGGGAACTCGCTCGGGCGGCCGCTGCGGGCCACCGCCGAACGGCTGCGGGAGCTCGTCGAGCACGAGTGGGGCGGGCGGCTCATCCGGGCCTGGGAGGAGCGCTGGCTCGCCCTCCCCGAACAACTCGGGGACGAGCTGGGCCGCGTCGCGCTCGGGGCCGCGCCCGGGCAGACCATCGTCGCCGACTCGACGTCCGTCTGCCTCTACAAGACGCTGCGAGCGGCCGTCGCGCTGCGGCCGGAGCGGGACGAGATCGTCACCGACACCGCGAACTTCCCCACCGACCGGTTCCTCGTCGAGAGCGTCGCCGCCGAACTCGGGCGCACCGTCCGGTGGATCGAGACCGGCGACGTCCACCCCGGAGCCGTCGCCGCGGTCACCGGGCCGCGAACCGCGGCGGTCGTGCTGTCCCATGTGGACTACCGGACGGCGGCGATCACCGACCTGGCCGCCGTCACGCGGGTGGTGCACGAGCGCGGCGGCCTCGTCGTCTGGGACCTCTGCCACAGCGTGGGCTCGCTCCCCGTCGAGCTGGACGCGGCGGGCGCCGACTTCGCCGTCGGCTGCACCTACAAGTTCCTCAACGCCGGGCCCGGCGCGCCCGCGTTCCTCTACGTCAACGCCCGCCACCACGCGGAGTTCGGCCAGCCCGTCACCGGCTGGATGGGCGCGGCCGACACCTTCGGCATGGCCGAGAAGTACGTGCCCGCGCCCGGCATCCGGCGGGCGCTTTCCGGCACGCCGCCGGTGCTCGGCATGGTGGGCGTCCAGGAAGGCGTGGCACTGCTGGCGGAAGCGGGGATCGACCGCGTGCGGGCCAAGGCCGTCGCGCTGGGCCGGTGGGTGCTCGCCCTCGCCGACGCGTGGCTCGTCCCGCTCGGGTTCACGATCGCCTCCCCGCGTGACGACGACCGCCGCGGCGGCCACGTCACCCTCCGCCACCCGGACGCCGAACGGCTTTCCCGCGTCCTCATCGAACACGGCGTGCTCATCGACTTCCGCCGTCCCGACGGCATCCGCATCGGGCTGAGCCCGCTCACCACCGGCTTCGCCGAGGTCCGGCGGGCGATGGACCGCATCCGCGAACTCGCCGGCTGACGGGCACCGAGCCGGTCCGGCCGGTCCACACGATAAATAGTAGCCATGTACTTAGTAGCCATGTACAGTTTCTGGCATGAGCACTCCCGGTCACCTCGTCTGGCGGCTTTCCACGAAGTGGCGGGTCGCGGTGGATCGCGCCCTCGCCCCGATCGGGCTGACGCACGCGCAGTACGTCTTCCTGTCCTCGCTCTCCGGGCTGGAGCGCGCCGGGGCGAGGCCGAGCCAGCGCGAGCTGGCCGACCACACCGGCCTGGAAGCGCTCTACGTCTCCAAACTCGCCCGCGCACTCGACGCCGAAGGGCTCGTCGAACGCACCCGCGACCCGGCCGACACCCGGACCGTCCGGCTGCGCCTCACCACCCGCGGGCGGGAGGTGACCGAGCCGGCGATCGCCACCGTGGCCGAACTGCTCGACCGGCTCCTCGCCCCGCTCGGCGGGCGGACCGGCGAGCGCACCGCGGCGCTGGCGCGCGAGCTCACCCTCCTCCTCGACACCCCGCTCGAGTCCTGAAAGGACTTCCATGCTGCACCACGAAGAAACCGGCACCGGCACCCCGATCGTCTTCCTGCACGGCAATCCCTCGTCGTCGCACAGCTGGCGCCACATCCTCCCGCACGTCGGCGCCGGGCGGCTGCTGGCTCCCGACCTGATCGGCATGGGCCGGTCGCCGAAGCCGGACATCGCCTACACCTTCGCCGACCACGCCGACCACCTCGACGCCTGGTTCGACGCGCTCGGCCTGGACGACGTCGTCCTCGTCGGCCACGACTGGGGCGGCGCGCTCGCCTTCGACTGGGCCGCCCGGCACCCCGGCCGGGTCCGCGGGCTCGCGTTCTTCGAGACCATCGTGAAGCCGATGGCCTGGGACGACCTGACCCCGCAGGCGGCCGAGCGGTCGCGCAAGATCCGCACGCCGGGCGCCGGCGAGGACTTGGTGCTGACGTGGGACCTCTTCATCCGCCAGGCGTTCACCGGCGGGGTGCGCACCCCGCTCGGCGACGAAGAGCTGGCCGCCTTCCTCGCCCCGTTCCCGACGCCCGAAAGCCGCCGTCCGGTCCTCGCCTGGGCGCGTCAGCTGCCCCTGGGCGGCGCCCCGGCCGAGCTGGTCACCCGGATCGAGGCCTACGACGAGTGGCTGGCGGCCGGCGAGAGCACCCCGAAGCTGCTCATCACGTTCGAAGGCTCACCGACGCTGCTGATCGGCGAGAAGATGGCGCAGTGGTGCGCCGATCACATCGCCGCACTGGAGGTCGTCGCCGGCGGGGAGGCCGGGCACCACGCCCAGGAGGACCGGCCGAAGGAGATCGCCGCGGAAATCGCGGCCTGGCTGGACCGGCACGGCCTTCGCTGACGTTCCCGCCGGCCTCACGTGTGCCGCAACGACGGGTTCGCCGTCACCCCGAGCACCCGCGCCGCGACCCACGCCAGGCCGTCGGCGGTGCGGGCCGGGGTGTCCGACGGTTGCATGACGTGGCTGAGGACCGTGCGGACGACCAGGTCGATCACCACGTCGATCCGATCGGCGGTGAGCGGCGGGCGGTAGGCCGCGACGCGATCGGCCACCATGGCCTTCGCCTGGGCGAGCAACGCGCCCGAGTCGGTGGTCAGCAGCGGGAGGAGCTCGGGGGCGGTGCCGTGCGTCGCCGAGACGATCGCGCGCAGCAGCGTGTTGTCGTGGGCGAGTTCGAGGACCGCGCGGACGGCGTCGTAAATCGCCTCGACCAGGTCGTCCGGGTGGCGGTCGAAGGCGGCGCCGACCACCGAGAGGAACCGGCCGAGCTCGTGCGCGACCATCGCTTCGGCCAGCGCGGCCTTGGAGCCGATCTCGTTGTACACGGTCTGGCGGCTGACGCCCGCCAGCTCGGCCAGGCGGGCCATCGTGACGGCCGGCCAGCCGGACCGGGCGGTCAGCTCGATCGCCGCCGCGATGATCGGCCGCCGGTGCTGACCACCTTCCGCCGGCACCGGAACCGCCCCGCTCATGATCGGCATTCTAGGTCGTGCCGCCCCCGGCCGGGGCAACCCGCCCCGGCGCGACGAAGTCGACCTTGTCGCGCACGCCGCAGTCCGGGCAGCACCAGGAGTCCGGGATCGCCGCCCACGGCGTGCCGGCCGGGAAGCCCTCCCGCGGGTCGCCGCGCTGCTCGTCGTAGACGTACCCGCAGCCGGGGCACATGCCGCCTTCGGTGGCGTCGCCGCGGGTGTCGGCGACTTCGCGCGCGGCCGCCGTGACGCGGGTTCCGTAGCGGGCCAGCACCTTCGCCCGCTTGCCCGGCTGGATGTTGGCGCGCGAGATGTCGCCGCCGTAGTGGGCGAGCACCCGCGGGTCCATCACCCGGCGCCACAGCGGCGGGACGAGCGCCAGCACGATCATCCCGGCGTACCCGGTGGGCAGCACCGGCGACTCGGCGAAGTCGCGAAGGGTCTGGTAGCGGCGGGTCGGGTTGGCGTGGTGGTCGCTGTGCCGCTGCAGGTGGTAGAGCAGCACGTTCGTGGCGATGTTGTTGGAGTTCCAGCTGTGACTGGGGTCGACGCGCTCGTACCGGCGCCGCCCCGGGGCGCCGACCCGCTGCCGCAGCATGCCGTAGTGCTCCATGTAGTTGACGACCTCCAGCAGCGAAAACCCGACGACGGCCTGGATCACGAGGTAGGGCAGGACACCCACGCCGAGCCAGGCGACCATCGCCGCCCACAGCACCGCGGACATCAGCCAGGCGTTGAGCACGTCGTTGCCGAGCCGGTAGGGGTGGCGATCGCGCCGGGCGTAGCGCTTGCGCTCCAGCCGCCACGCCGACTTCAGCGAGCCGAACACCGTGCGGGGCCAGAAGCGGTAGAAGCTTTCGCCGACGCGGCTGCTCGCCGGGTCCTCCGGGGTCGCCACGCGGACGTGGTGGCCGCGGTTGTGCTCGATGTAGAAGTGCCCGTAGCAGCTCTGCGCCAGCGCGATCTTCGACAGCCACCGCTCGTGGCTTTCCTTCTTGTGGCCCAGTTCGTGCGCGGTGTTGATGCCGATCCCGCCGACGCACCCGATCGACACGGCGAGCCCGATCTTGTCCACCACGGTGAGCTCACCCCGCGCGATCAGCCAGCACGCGGCCGCGAAGCCGAGGTACTGGACGGGCAGGAAGGCGAAGGTGATCCAACGGTAGTAGCGGTCGTTCTCCAGCCGCGCGATGACGTCGTCGGGCGGGTTGCTCCGGTCGAGCCCGGCGACCAGGTCGATGGCGGGCACGATCACGAGGATCACGACCGGCCCGATCCAGAACCAGCCACCCCACCCGGTGGCGGCGTGCAGCCCGATGGCCAGGAACGCCAGGGACGGCACGACCAGGCCGATCAGCCACAGGTACCGCTTGCGGTCGCGCCACAGCTCGGTCGAGCCGGCGGGCACGGTCCCGATCGCTTCGCCCATCACACCCTCCTTGGCGGACTGCGTTGACAGGAGGGTAAGCGATGTCCAGTCAGGTTGACAATGTTTGAGCACCTGTAAAGCTGCTCGCCCCACCCTCGGACACGCTGCGAGTTCGCTCATCCGCACCGGACTCCCCCGCCGGGAGAGACTTCCGGGCAGTGCCCGTTCCCTTCTTTGCTCCGCCGTCAACCACCGCACACACCGAAGCGGCGGAATTCACTTTCACCCGTTCGGACCAGCGATCGGCATCCCTAAATAGGTCACAACGCCAGTACCTGAGGAAATGCCGGTAATCGTCCCGAAGCAGACAGTAAACGCTGTTCGCCGTCGGGCGGACGAGTGTCCGGAAGCCGGGTCGCACCGACCGGGTGTCAGGGGTTCGTGGTAAAAAACGGACCCTGATCGATTCTGCGGCAACACGGAGGGTGAGGCGAAGACGGGTGACGGCGGCCGCTGTGTCCCATCGTCGTGTCCGCTTCCTCGTCCGGGTCCCCATTCCTCGCCGACCGTCACTCAGGAGTTCGTGAACCGCCGTGCTGAACAAAGACCCCCGGGACGAGTCGGACAAGCCGTACGACAAGTCGATCCGCAAAAGGCTGACCAGGACCGTTCTCATTCCCAGCGTGACGCTGCTGGTGCTGTGGATCGCTGTCTCGTCGTACTTCCTCTTCAATGGCGTTTACGTCCGGCTGGTCGCCGCTTCCGTGCGCGAGGTGTCGATCCCCGCCGCCACCGCGCTGGCCGAGTTCCAGAAGGAACGCCAGACCGCCCTGCAGTACCTTGATGACCCCGCGCTCGGCCCGGCCCGGCTCCAGCAGCAGCAGAAGGCCACCGACGCCAAGCTTTCCGAGCTGAAGGACGCGTTCGCCGCGACCATCTCCAACGCGCCGGACGAGATCGCGTCCAAGGTGAACGCGCTGAAGTCGCAGTTCGACCAGCTGCCCGTGCTGCGCTCGCAGATCAGCTTCCGCAGCATCGACCGGGCTCAGGTCAACAGCTACTACAACGGCGTGATGGACACCGCGTCCAACCTCTTCGACACCCAGGCCCGGATCGTCCCCGACTCCGAAGCCGCGACCGGCGGCATCACGGCGACCTCGGTCTTCCGCGCCGGCGACATGATGTCGCGCGAGACGTCGCTGGTCTCGACCGCGTTCTCCGCCGGTACCTTCGCACCCGACGACTTCGCCCAGTTCGCGCAGCTGTCCGGGCTCTACCGGACCCAGCTGACGCAGATCGCGCCCTTCCTCGACCCCAGCGTCCGCGACCGGTACCAGGCGCTGACCACCAGCACGGCCTGGCGGCAGCTGGGGACGGCCGAAGCGGCGCTGGTCAAGCACGGCCCGTGGACCGCCAGTGAGCAGAAGTCCGTGCCGGTGTCCGAAACGGACTGGGAGAACGCGACGAACCAGGTCGCCCAGGGCCTCAACGACCTCGCCATCACCCAGGCGGACAAGGTTTCGGCCGCCGCGATCGACTCCGGCGACGCCCAGCTGCGCAACGTCATCATCGGCAGCATCGTGGCCCTGCTGGCGTCGCTGGCGGCGATCATCGTCGCGGTGCGGGTGTCCCGCTCGCTCGTCGACCGCGCGCTGATGACGCGCCTCGCGCGGCTGCGCAACGACTCCCTCGACCTCGCCCGCAACCGGCTGCCGGACATCGTGGCGCGGCTGAAGAACGGTGAAGCCGTCGACCTGAAGGAAGAACTCCCCCGGCTCGACCACGGCCGCGACGAGATCGGGCAGGTGGCCGAGGCGTTCAACGTCGCCCAGCTGACCGCGGTCAACGCCGCGGCGAGCGAGGCCAAGGCCCGCAGCGGTGTGCACAACGTGTTCCTCGGCATCGCGCACCGCAACCAGGTCCTCGTCCACCAGCAGCTGCAGATCCTCGACGAGATGGAAGCGCGCGAGGACGACTCGACGCAGCTGGCGTCGCTGTTCCAGCTCGACCACCTCGCCGCGCGCGCCCGCCGCACCACCGAAAACCTGATCATCCTCGGCGGCAAGCAGCCCGGCCGCCGCTGGCGCAAGCCGGTCGCGCTGATGGAGGTGCTGCGCGCCGCCGTCTCGGAAACCGAGCAGTACGCCCGGGTCCAGGTCGAGCAGGTGGCCGACGTCGCGATCCTCGGCGCCGCGGTGGCCGACACGATCCACCTCGTGGCCGAGCTCGTCGACAACGCGACGTCGTTCTCGCCGCCCGGCTCGCCGGTCGAGGTGACCAGCCGGATGGTCGCGCGCGGTGTCGTCGTCGACGTGTCGGACCAGGGGCTCGGCATGAAGGACGGCGTCCGCGAGTGGGCCAACGCGATGATGGCCGAGGCCCCCGAGTTCGACGCGATGGCACTGCGAGCCGACTCCAGCCTCGGCCTGTTCGTGGTCGCGCGCCTGGCCGCCCGGCTCGGCATCACCGTCACCTTCGACCCATCCCGCTACGGCGGCCTGCGCGCCACCGTCCTCATCCCCACCCAGCACCTGGCCGGCGAGGACGCCGACCGGGCCGACGGCTCCGGGTCCACGCCGGCGGAGGACACCGCGGTCCTCGCGCCGGTCGGCGCCCCGGCGTCCCAGGCAGCAGCAGAAAGCCCGCTCCGCACGATGGACACGCCCAGCTCGTTCAGCGGCCAGATCCCGATGAAGCGAGACACCAAGCCGAGGCCGTACCCGGCACGTGCCCTCACCCCGCCCGACGCGCTGCCCTCCGTGCCGGCGGCGGCGCCGGAGCCGGTCGCCGTGAGTCCGGCAACGGACGTGCGGCCGACCGACGACCGGCCCCGGCTGCCCCGGCGGGAGCCGCAGCAGAACCTCGTCGCCCAGCTGGAGAACGAACCCGACGACAGCGCCGACGACGTCGTGGCGCCGGGGGAAGGCACCGCGCGCACGCTCGCGGCGTTCCACAAGGGCACCCGCCGCGGGCGCGGCGGACCGGACGACGACTCGTAATTCCCCCGACCACACACGGAAGTCCACACAGGAAAGTCAGGGTCTGAAGTCGAATGAACGAGTACGGGAGCCCCAAACCCGATCTCAACTGGCTGCTCGACGACATGGTGAACCGCGTGGTCGGCGCGCAGAACGCCATCGTGCTGTCCGCCGACGGGCTGCTGATCGGCAAGTCGGCCGGGATGAGCAAGGACGACTCGGACCAGCTTTCGGCCATCGCCTCCAGCTTGCAAAGCCTCGCCAAGGGGGTGAGCAAGCAGTTCAACCGCGGCCCGGTGCTGCAGAACATGATCGAGATGGAACGCGGCTACCTGTTCGTCTCCGCGGCCGGGCAGGGTGCCTGCCTCGCGGTGCTGGCCGCGGACAACGTCGACGTCGAAATGATCGCCTACGAGATGAGCCGGCTCGTCAAGCGGGTCGGTGACTACATGGCGTCCGCGCCGCGGGAAGCGGCGTCGGTCCTCCGGGAGGCCACATGAGTGCCGAAGACGGCTGGTACGACGAAGCCGCCGGGCCGCTGGTCCGGCCGTACACGATCACCAGCGGCCGGACGCCGGCCGGTACCGCGCGGCTCGACCTTTCCACGCAGGTGATGACGCTGCGGTCGGAGCAGGAGCCGGCCGGGCTGGGCCCGGAGCACGTGGCGATCGTGCAGCTGTGCCGCCACCCGGTGTCCGTGGCCGAGATCGCCGTCTACGTCAAGATCCCGCTCGGGGTCGTGCGGGTGCTCGTCGGCGACCTGATCGAACGCGGCCTCGTCATCACGCGCTCCCCTGCCCACAACCCGGCGCAGGCGCCGGACCTCGAAACACTCCAGGCGGTTCTCGATGGCCTCATCAAGTACTGACGGCACGGGGGCGGACATGGTCCCCACGCCGGTCAAGATCATCATCGCGGGCGGTTTCGGCGCGGGGAAGACCACGATGGTCGGTTCGGTCAGCGAGATCCCGCCGCTGACCACCGAAGAGGTGCTCACCGAGGCGAGCGCCGGCGTCGACGACCTGTCCGGCGTCGAGCGGAAGACGACCACGACGGTCGCGCTGGACTTCGGCCGGATCACCATCTCGCCGCGGCACGTGCTGTACCTGTTCGGGACGCCGGGCCAGGCGCGCTTCTGGTTCATGTGGGACGACCTGGCCCGCGGGGCGATCGGGACGGTCGTGCTGGTCGACACCCGGCGGCTGGAGACCAGCTTCGCCGCGATCGATTTCTTCGAACGCCGGAAGATCCCGTTCGTCGTCGCGGTGAACTGCTTCGACAACGCGCCGCGCTACACCGCCGACGAGATCCGCGAGGCACTGGTCGTCCCGGACCGTGTGCCGATCGTCATGTGTGACGCACGCGACCGCGATTCCAGCAAGCTCGCGCTGATCCGGCTCGTCAAGCACGCGATGACCGTGGTGCCGGCCGCCCGGGTCTGAGACCTGCGCGTTGTCCGCTTTTGTCCCGTCAGGACACCCGCCGGTGTCCGTTGTGGCCCTCCGTGGCCGCAGTGGACACCGGCGTACCCACATGGCGCAATTGACTGGACCACCCGGGTGCAGACTTTTAGTTGAGCAAGCATCCAACTGATAGCATCCGCTCGTGACGAGTCGCGTGCCGGAGTTTCCTGAATATATAAGGGAAAACTATCCGGCGGAGGGTCGTCTGTTCGGTGACTTTCTGTGCGGAATGTGGTCGACCGCGTGCGAAGCGCTCGACGTCCCCCTCGAACAGTCGGTCCGGACCACCGGGATGCTGCGGGCCCTGCTGCCGCCGTGGGCGCACGAGCGGATCGGCCCGGTCCCCGTCCAGCCGTCCTATGTGGCGGACGACGGCTTCCCGGCCGAGATGTCGGTCAACTGGTCCGGCGCGCGGCCGGAACTGCGAGTGCTGTTCGACAGCCTCGGCCACGAGGTGGTTTGGCCTGGTGAGAGCGTTTTCCGGACCCGGCGCCTCGACCACGTCCGCGAGACGTTCACCCCGCGCGCGGGCCGGCCGTCCCCGGCACCGCTGTGGCATTCGATCGCCTGGCGGCCCCCCTCCGGCGTGGTCCACAAGACGTACTTCGGGCTGTACTCGTGGCCGCACGCGCACCGCGAGGCCGCGGTGACCGAAGCCATGGCGCGGCTCGGGTTGGCCGCGGCCTGGGCCGACGCCCGCCGGCGCGTCGAAACCGTCGAAGGCGACCGCGAGATCGAGTTCTTCGCCGTCGACCTGACCGACGACGCCCAGGCCCGCGTGAAGATCTACTACCGCAACCACGACGCCGACCTCGCCGAGGTCGAGCGCGTCGCCGCGGTGGCGCTGCACCACGACTCCCGCCAGGCGCGAGCGGCCTACCGGACGCTGGCCGGCGAAGACGCCGACGCCGGCGAGGCGGCCTTGAGCTGCCTGGCGTTCCGATCCGGTGTGGACCGCGCCGCCGAGTCCACGACGTACCTCCGGCTGCCCGCCCTCGTGCCGGACGACCGCGAAGCCGTGGAGCGCACGGCCGCGCTGCTGCACGACCACGGCGTCGACCCCGGCCGGTTCCGCGCCCTCGCCGCCGCGCTGGCGCCCGGGCCGCTGAGCGGCAGCCGGGGGGTCCTGGAACTGGTGAGCTTCCGCGCGGCGGGCCGCCACGGCGACGTGACCACGTACTTCCGGTTCCCGGTCTACGACCGGCCGCCGCCCTCCCCCCTTTCGCCCGTCGATCTCGGATAGTCCACCGTGAAGGAGCAGATCGTGACCGAGCAGGACGTCGAGCGGGTCGCCCGCCACAACGAGCAGCGGCAACGGGAGTACGAGGCGTCGGACCTGATCCGGCTGCTGACCGACGAGAACACCACGGCCGAAACGAAGAAGGCGGTCCTGACGTACCTGCAGCCGTGGTCGAACGCGTTCCAGCGGATGATCAGCGCCCGGGTCACCTTCGAGAGCGACCCGGAGCTGCGCGCGCTCGCCTGCGAACACCAGGCGGAAGAGGTCGGCCACGACAAGATCCTGGCCCGCAGCCGCGCGGAGGACCGGGAGCTGGTCTGGGACCCGGTCATCGAGATGGGCGCGTCCTGGTTCGTCGACCAGTTCGCGATCCTGCCCGGCGTGCAGCGCGCGGCCTTGGCCCACCTGGCCCTGGAGGCCGGCAGCCTGGTGTTCAGCCAGGCCGGCACGCGCGCGTTCCCCGACGACGAATACTTCGAGCTGCACGACGAAGCGGACGTCGAACACCTCGAGATGGGCTACGAAGTGCTGCGGCGGCGCGGCGACTGGACGCCGGAAGCGGTGATCACGGTCCTGGACCGCGCGTGGCAGGTGATCGGCGTGGTCTCCGACCGCATCGCCGAGTGCGCCCGCCGCGATACGGTGGCCGCATGACGACCACCGAACCGGCGGCCGCGGCGCGCGAAATCGCCGCCGAGGCCGCCCGGGCCTACCAGGAAGCCTTGGGAGAGCGCCTGATCGGCGCCTACGTGCTGGGCAGCCTGTCCTACGGCGGCTACTCCGCGGCCGCCAGCGACATCGACCTGGCCCTGGTCCTCACCGAAATCGGCGACGGCGACCGTTCGGCGGTCGAGAGCACGACGGCGGCGTTGCAGGAACGGAGCCCGTTGCACCGCAAGCTTTCGGTGTTCTGGGCCTCGTTGCCGGCCTTGCGCGAAGGCCGCGACGACGGCCGCTTCCCGGCCCTGGACCGCTTGCAGCTGGCCGACGACGGCCGGGTCCTGGCCGGTTCGGACGTCCGCGCCGAGATCGCCCGGCCTTCCGCCGCGGAGCTGCTGCTGGAGAGCGCCGGCTTCGCGATCGCGGTGCTGGCGACGGACGAGGTGACGGCCGAGTTCCGCACACCGAAGCGGCTGCTGGTGGACAAGGTGTGGTTCACGAAGGCGGTGCTGTTCCCGGTCCGCTTCCTGTATTCGGGAACGACGCCGACGGGCCGCGCGGCGAACAACGACGAAGCGATCGACTGGTACCTGGGATTGGCCGACGCACCGGCGGCGTCACTGGTCCGGTTGGCGCGGGAGGTCCGCGCCGGTCACCCGCTGGAGCCGGCCGAGGTGGAACCGGAGCTGGCGGCGGGGCTGGTTCCGCTGTACCGCTATTACATCGAGGCGGAGACCCGGCGGCTACGCGAGACCGGAGCACCCGAGGACCTGGTCGACGCGTTCACCGACTGGGACAAGCGGCTGAGCTGAGGCACCTCCCGGCGGCGTGCGGGGAAGCACACCGCCGGGCCGCTCTCCCCTCCGCACGGCCGGCGTGTCAGCGCAGGGTCAGCGGCGTCTCCGCCTCCACCCGGGTCAGCTTCTCCGGGTTCCGCACGAAGTAGAGCCCGCTGATCCGGCCGCCCTCGATGCGGACCGCCATGATCCCGTCGAACGAGCCGTCCACGTGCAGGGCCAGCGCCGGGTTGCCGTTCACCACCACCGGTGCGCTCGTCAGCTCCACGGCGACCTTGCCGATGCCGCCGATCATGAAGCGGCCCACCTTGTCCGCCCCGGCCACCGGGCGCAGGGCCGCCTGCTTGACCCCGCCGCCGTCGCTGAGCAACACCACGTCCGGCGCGAGCAGATCCAGCAACCCCTGCAGATCCCGGCCCTCGATCGCCCGCTGGAAGCTTTCCAGCACCGCCCGGGTCTCCTGAGCCGAAACCACCTCGCGCGGACGTCGGGCATCGACGTGCCGCCGCGCGCGATGGGCGATCTGGCGGACCGCGGCCGGGGTCTTCCCCACGGCTTCGGCGATTTCGTCGTACCCGAGGTCGAACACCTCGCGCAGCACGAACACCGCGCGTTCGGTCGGCGCCAGCGTCTCGAGAACCAGCATCAACGCCATCGACACGCTTTCCGCCAGCTCGACGTCCTCGGCCACGTCCGGCGTGGTCAACAGCGGCTCCGGCAGCCACGGGCCGACGTAAGCCTCCTTGCGGCGCTTCATCGTGCGCAGCCGGTTGAGCGCCAGGCGGGTCGTGATGCGGACCAGGTACGCGCGCTCGTCGCGCACTCCCGGCTGGTCGACGTCGGCCCAGCGCAGCCACGTCTCCTGCAGGACGTCCTCCGCGTCGGCCGCCGAGCCGAGCATCTCGTACGCGACGGTGAACAGCAGGTTCCGGTGGGCGACGAACGCCTCGGTCATGACCTCTCCTCTGCTCATGCCGGGAAGGGACCGAACCGGCCCCAGGCGACGAACGCCGCCACGGCCAGGTAGGCCAGGTTCAGCAGGGCGAACGCGGCGCTGCCGTGGCGGACGTGGGTGATCATCGCACCCACCATCAGCAGCACCCAGCAGACGGCGGTCACCGGCACCAGCGCCGGCGCGATCCCGGTCAGCGCGGGCAGGATCAGCCCGGCCGCCGCGAGCAGCTCCAGCGCTCCGAGGCCCTTGACGAAGCCGGGAGCGGCGTCGGCCGTCCATTCCCCACCCGGGGCCGCGGCCAGCTTCTCCTGGCGCACGAACACTTTGCTGACACCTCCGGTCAAGGCCACGACGGCGAGCAAGCCGGCCGCGATCCACAGGACCAGATTCATGACGTTCTCCTCTCGAACGGTGTGCGGCCTCAAGACACCGGCCGGGGAGAACCTGTGACAGCGTTGATTCTGTACCTACTAGTATGTACAGTTACGTCTCATGGGAACCCGGGACCAGCTCGTCGACAGCGCTCGCGAGCTGCTGTGGGAACGCGGCTACGTCGGCACCAGCCCCAAGGCCATCCAGCAGCGGGCGGGCGCCGGCCAGGGCAGCATGTACCACCACTTCGCCGGCAAGAAGGACCTCGCGCTGGCCGCCGTGCGGCGCAGCGCCGAGGAACTGCTGGCCGCCGCCGACACGCAGCTGCGCTCGCCCGGCACCGCCGTCGAGCGCATCACCGCCTACCTGCGGCGCGAGCGCGAAGTGCTCCGGGGCTGCCCCCTCGGCCGGCTCACCCAGGACCCCGACATCGTCGCCGACCCGATCCTGCGCGCCCCGGTGGACGAGACCTTCGCGCACCTGCGCGCCCGGCTGGCCGAGGTCCTCGGCGAAGGCCGCGACGCGGGTGAGCTGCCCGCCACCCTGGACCCCACCGCCCTCGCCGCCACGATCGTCGCCGTCCTGCAGGGCGGTTACGTGCTGGCCCGCGCCGCGAACTCCCCCGAGCCGTTCGACCAGGCCGTCTCCGGCGTGCTCGCGCTGCTCACCACCCGCTAGCCCCAGGAGAACGCCAAGTGCACGTCCGCCACGTTCCGGCCACCAGCACCGCCGCCCCCGCCGAGGCGGTCACCGGCAGCGCGTGGATCACCGCGCTCGCCGTCCCGGAAGGCCCGTCCCGGACCCGGGTGGACCGCGTCCACTTCGCCCCCGGAGCCCGCACCCACTGGCACCGGCACCCACTCGGCCAGGTCCTCGTCGTCACCGAAGGCACCGGCTACGTCCAGCGCCGCGGCGGCCCGGCGCAGCTGATCCGGCCGGGCGACACCGTCCGCGTCGCCGCCGGCGAGTGGCACTGGCACGGCGCCACCGACACGACACCGATGACCCACCTGGCGATCGAGGAACTCCCCGCCGACGGCACCCCGGCCGAAATCGGCGACCCGGCGGGCGCGGGCGAACCCGCCGCCGTCCCGGCCGTCACCCGCACGCTGCTGCTGGACCAAGGGCTCCCGGCGCCCCGCGTGATCGACCACGTCGAGGTCCGCCGCATCACCATCGCCCCGGACGAACACCCCGGCCTGCACGTCCACAACGGACCGGTGTTCGGCAGCATCGAAACGGGCTCGGCCGTTTACCAGGTCGAGGGCGAACCCGAATCCGTGCTCACGCCCGGCGACGTCTTCTACGAGCCGGAGTCGGCCCGGATCGCCCGGTTCGACGCCCGGGGCGACGGCGTCACGTTCCTCGCCTACTTCCCCGTCGGACCAGGCGAAACGCCGAGCCTGACCCTGCTGGACAGCTGATCCCGCACTCCTCGCCTCACCTGGGTACACGGCTCCCGGTTCAATGCGGTTCACCACATTTCCGAACTCTTTCCTCACGGGACAAAGCTCTGGACAACGGGCCGCGCGCGGGTCACGATTACGCCGTGCTCGCCCCTCGTTGATCCCCCGGAAAGAATCGGTTAACTCTTCACAAGGCGGGCATTGTTATCGCTAACAGAGAACCGCCCACTGGTGTCGGGCCAGTGGAATCTCTTCCCTTTGAACCCATCGGAGTCCCTTCATGCCCGGAAACACCGGAAAGCACCGCATCTCCCGACGCACCAAGATCGCCACCGGTGTCCTCGCGCTCGCCGTGGCCGCCGGCGGGATCGCGGTGTCGACGACGTTCGGCGACCCCGGCCAGGCCAGCGCCGACGAGGCCGACCCCGCGCTCTACATCGACATCCTCAAGGTCGCCCCGAACAACGCCGAGCCCGCCAACGCCCGCGGCGCGTCCACCGGTACCTTCACGGTGAACTGCGGCCGCAACGAAAACCAGCACTTCAACCCGGACAACTTCGTCGCCCAGCCCGGCATCCGCAACGGCGCCCAGCACCTGCACGACTACGTCGGCAACCTCTCGTCGAACGCGGATTCGAACAACAAGAGCCTCGACGCCGCCGGGACCACCTGCAAAAACGGGGACAAGTCCGCCTATTTCTGGCCGGTGGTGCGCATCGACACCGGTGACGAAGAGAAGAACCCGCCGGCGAAGTCGCCCGACGGCGACCGCGACCAGGCCGCCCAGGACGCCGCCTCCCCGGTGATCAGCTGCCCGGACGTCGCCAGCAAGCTGCCCGACGTCCCCGACTCGGCGATGGCCGAGGTGAACCGCAACCTGGACCTGCTCGACACGCAGATCGACGAGGCCAACAAGCGGCTGATCAGCACGCGGGGCCAGGGCGGCCCCAACTTCGTCCAGAACGCCATCCTCGGCCCGCTCAAGGACAAGCGCGTCGCCACCATCGACCGGATGGCCATCGCCATCGGCCGCACCGCCGCCAAACCGCAGGGCCTCGACGCCCTCGCCCCCTGCGCGCTCAAGGAGCAGGCCGGCACCGGTGGCAACCCCGCGAGCAACGGCGGCGGCGCCCCGGCCGGCGCGCCGCAGCAGATCACCTGCCCGGACGTCGCCGGCAAGCTCCCCGCCGTCCCGGCCTCGGCCAAGGCCGAAGTGGACCGCAACCTCCAGCTGCTGAACACGCAGATCCAGGAGGCGAACCAGCGGCTCGTCAGCACCCAGGGCCAAGGCGGACCGAACTTCGTCCAGAACGCCATCCTCGGCCCGCTCAAGGACAAGCGCGTCGCCACCATCGACCGGATGGCCATCGCCATCGGCCGCACCGCCGCCAAACCGCAGGGCCTCGACGCCCTCGCCCCCTGCAGCCTCGGCCAGGGCGGCAACAACGGTGGCAACACCGGGAACAACGGCGGTGCGACGGCGACGCCGCCGCTGCCCGGCCCGGACGCCAACAACGAGCTGCCGGAAAACGACGGGGCGATCCAGCGCCCGGCGAAGGTCGGGATCACCTTCCGCGGCAGCCCGGCCGGCCAGGTCGTCGCGATGCCGAAGTTCCTGCGGGCCCTCACCGGTGACGCCAAGCCCTCCATCAACGGCGCCAAGAACACCCGGGCGGCGTGGACCTGCACCGGCTTCGAAAACCGGCTGACCGACAAGTACCCGATCTGCCCCGAGGGCAGCAAGGTCGAGCGGATCCACAACTTCCCGAGCTGCTGGGACGGCAAGAACACCGACAGCGCCAACCACCGCACGCACATCGTGTTCCCGGACAAGGCCGGTCGCTGTGCCGCGGGCTTCAAGGCGGTGCCGCAGCTGCGGATCACCCTCGTCTACGACATCCCGCACGACATCCAGGTCAAGAAGCAGTACAAAGTGGACTCGTTCCCGTCCGAAAAGCACAATCCCTTGTCGGATCACGACGACTTCGCCAACGTGATGTCGCAGAGCATCATGAACCAGCTCGTCAACTGCATCAACCGCAACAAGACCTGCAACGCCTGACCCCGGGCGCCCGGCACGGGTGCCCGCCGCCGCCATCCCCGCGGCGGGCACCCGTGAGGAGCCACCGATGACGGTCCCGATCGTTCCGGGATTCCACCCCGACCCGTCGATCTGCCGGGTCGGCGGCACGTACTACCTGGCGAATTCGAGTTTCGAGTTCGTGCCGGGCGTGCCGATCCGGCGCAGCACCGACCTCGTCTCCTGGGAGCTCGTGGGCCACGCGCTGACCCGGCCGAGCCAGCTGCCGCCGAGCGAGGGCGCCGCGAACACCGGCATCTACGCCCCGACCCTGCGCCACCACGACGGCCGGTTCCACCTCGTCACCACGAACATCCTCGAAGCCGGCCGGGGGCAGCTGATCGTGACCGCCGAGGACCCGGCCGGGCCGTGGTCCGACCCGGTGCACGTGCCCGGCACCGACGGCATCGACCCGGACCTCTGCTGGGACGACGCCGGCGGCTGCCACCTCACCTGGGCGTCGTTCCGGCCGGAGCTGCGGGGCATCGCGAGCGTGCCGGTCGACCCGGCCACGGGAGCCGTGCTCGGCGAGCCGCGGCTGCTGTGGAACGGCACCGGCCTGGCGGCGCCGGAGGGCCCGCACCTGTACCGCGTCGACGGCTGGTGGTACCTGCTGCTCGCCGAAGGCGGCACCGAACGCGGCCACGCCGTCACCATCGCGCGCGCCCGCAGCCTGGCGGGCCCGTACGAACCGGCGCCCACGAACCCGATCCTGACCCACCGCAGCACGACGCACCCGGTGCAGAACACCGGGCACGCCGACCTGGTCGAGTGCGCCGACGGCAGCTGGGCGATGGTCCACCTGGGCGTCCGGCCGCGCGGCAAGACCCCGCAGTTCCACGTCAACGGCCGCGAAACCTTCCTGGCCGGCGTGGACTGGGTCGACGGCTGGCCGGTCGTGGCCGAAGGCCGGTTCCCGGTCGAGCCGGCCGACCAGAGCTTCACGGACGGCTTCGCGAGCGCCGGGTTGCACCCGCGCTGGGTGGCCCCCGGCGCCGGACCCGAGACGTTCACCCGCTGGGCGGGGCCAGGCGAGCTGGTCCTGGCGGCGGGGCGTCCGCTGCTGACCCGGGCCCTCGACGAACAGTGGACGGCGGTGGCGCGCCTCGACGTTTCCCGGGGCACCGCCGCGTTCGTCGTGCGCATCGACGACCGGCACTGGTACGGCCTCACGGCGGGCGGCGGCACCGTCACGGCCACGCTCGCCATCGGCCCCGCTCGCGAAGTGGTCGCGACCGTCGCGGCCGGTTCCGTCGTCTCGCTGCGCATCCGGGCGCTGCGGCCTCCCGTTTCCGGCCCGTTCCAGGAGGTCACCGAACCGGACCTGGTCGAGCTGTCCGTGCTCGGCGAGGACGGCCGGGCGCAGGTCCTCGGCGCGTTCGACGGCCGCTACCTGTCCACGGAGGTCGCGGCCGGCTTCACCGGCCGCATGATCGGCGTCGAAGCCCTCGCCGGAACCGTGTCCCTGCGGGAATTCCGGTACTCGACCGACCGGGACGAACCCCAGCCGGACTTGCCGGGTTGACCGGGCGGCGTCGTCAGCCCAGCTCGGCCGCCTTGCGCAGCAGGACCGCGCGTTCCCGCTCGTTGGCGCACAGCCGGGCGGCCAGCTCCAGCTCGGCGCGCGCCTCCGGGCGCCGGCCGAGGCGGGCCAGCAGCTCGCCGCGCACGGTCGGGACCAGGTGCGAACCGGAGAGCCGGTCAGCGACGACCAGTTCGTCGACGATGGCCAGCGCCTGTTCCGGTCCCGAAGCCATGGCCACGGCGACGGCCCGGTTGAGCTCGACCACCGGCGAGGGCGCGACCCGGCCCAGCGCCTCGTAGAGCACCACGATCCGCTCCCAGTCGGTCGCCTCCACCGACGGCGCCGCCGCGTGCGTGGCCGCGATCGCGGCCTGCAGGCCGTACGGGCCCAGACCGCCGCCCGCGGAAGCCTTGACCAGCGCAGCGAGGCCGCGCTGGATCGCCGAGACGTCCCAGCGGCGCCGGTCCTGGTCCTCGAGCAGGACCGGCGAACCGTCGGAGGCGGTCCGGGCGGGGAAGCGCGCGGCCGTCAGTTCGCACAAGGCGAGCAGGCCGTGCACCTCCGGCTCGTCCGGCAGCAGCGCGGCCAGCGTGCGGGCCAGCCGGATCGCCTCGTACGCCACCTCCGGGCGCACCAGCCGGTCGCCCGAAGTGGCCGTCGACCCCTCGGTGAAGATCACGTAGAGGACGCTGAGCACGCCGCCCAGCCGCTCCCGGCGCTCGGCGGGTGGCGGCAGCTCGAACGGCACCCCGGCCGCCGCGATCGTCTTCTTGCCGCGGGTGATGCGGGCCTGCACGGTCGGCACGGGAACCAGGAACGCCCGGGCGATCTCCTGGCTCGACAGGCCGGCGACGACCCGCAGCGTCAGCGCCACCCGGGCCTCGGGCGAGAGCACCGGGTGGCAGCTGACGAACATCAGCGCGAGCACGTCGTCGATCCGGTCGGGGTCGACGTCTTCGACGGCCGCCGGCCCGGCCGCCGCGCCGACGGCCGGATCGGTCGCCAGCACGGCGTAGCGGTCCCGGAGGGCGACCCGGCGGCGGATCGCGTCGATCGCCCGCCGCCGGGCGGTGGCCATCAGCCAGCCGGCCGGATCGGCGGGCGGATCGAGCGGCCACGACACCAGCGCCTCGGCCACCGCCTCCTGGGCGGCGTCCTCGGCCAGCCCGAAGTCCCCGGTGAACCGGGTCAGCGCGGCCACGATCCGCGCCGACTCGATCCGCCAGACGGCTTCCACGTCGGGGGTGCTCATCGGATCAGTGCGGGGTCTCGTCGCTGCCGGGCACCCGCCGCACCTCGACCTTGGCCCCGGGAGCCGCGGGAACCCGCTTGGCCCACTCGACCGCTTCCTCCTTCGAGGCGACGTCGATCAGGAAGAAGCCCCCGAAGAGTTCCTTGGTCTCCCCGTAGGGCCCATCCGTGACCACGGGCGTCTCCCCACCGAAGTCGACGACGACGCCCTCGGCGGGATCGTCCAGCCCCTCGGCCGCCACGTAGACACCGGACTTGAGCAGGTCGTCGATGAACTGGCGGCTGGTGGCCATCATTTCGTCGATGTTCGCCATCATGGCGGCGTTCGAATCGTCGGTGCCCCGCATGATCAGCAGGTACTTCGCCATTTCGGTTCTCCTCGTCCGCCGGGCCGGCTCCGGCCCGTGCGCCCTCTGGTCGAACGGGCGGCTCGCGGATCGACACGCCCCCGAAGATATTTTCCCGCACCCCGGCGCCGGGGGGTTACCGCGCGAGGAACTCCAAGGCCGTGTCGACGAACTCGGCGTGGAACTGGAAGATGCCGCCGTGGCCGGCGTCGGGGTAGATGACCAGCTCGCTATCGGGCAGGCGGCGGGCCAGGTCGTGGGTGTTCTTCGTCGGCACCATCCGGTCGTGGTCGCCGTTGGCGACCAGCACCGGCTGGCGGACGACGGAGAGATCGGCCGGCTTTTCCAGGCCCCAGCGGTGGATGGCCTTGAGCTGGGCGACGTAGGCCCTCAGCGCGATCGGCTTGTCGCGGTGGTTCCGGCGTTCCTTCAAGCGCGCCAGGAACTCCTGGCCCGCCCGCTTCCCGTTCGCCGTCCGGGTGAAGAAGAGGAACTGCTTCGGGTCTTGGAGGGCCAGCAGCGCCCGGACGGTGTCGAGGTTCGAAATCCGGGTGACGTTCTTGATGCCCTCGCCCCCGGCGGGGCCCGTGCCGGCGATGATCAGCTTGCGGACCAGCTCCGGTTCCGTCTGGACGATCACCTGGGCGATCATGCCGCCCATCGAGAAGCCGAGCAGGTCGACCTTCGTCAGGCCGAGCGCGCGGATGAACGTGACGGCGTCGGCCGCCATCGCCTGGATCGACATCGGGGTGGTGCCGGTGCTGGCGCCCACGCCGCGGTTGTCGAAGGCGATGACCCGGTGGTGCGCGGCGATGCCGTCGACGACGCGCGGGTCCCAGTTGTCGAGGACCGCGGCCAGGTGGGTCAGGAAGACCACCGGGACACCGGTCTTCGGGCCGAGCTCGCGGTAGGCGAAGTCGACGCCGCCGGCGGAGACGGTGCGGGTCGGGGCGTCCTGATAGGACGAGACGACGTCTTGACTGCGGTTCATGGCTTGTCCTTTTCGGTCACTTGCCGAGGAAGAGGTCGACCTGGGCGGCGAACTCGTCGATGTGCTGGAACAGGAAGGCGTGCCCGGCGTCGCCGTAGAGGACCAGCGTGGCGTCGGGGACCTGTTCGGCCGCCTTGTAGGAGCCGATGGCGGGGATCATCACGTCGTGGATCCCGTTGGCGTACAAGACAGGCCGGCCGATCGCGCGCAGCTGGGCCTTCAGCTGCGCCCACTCCACGGCCAGGAGGCGTCCCACGGCGGCGAGCTGCCCCTGGGCCGCGTCCTCGGTCACCGCGGGACCACCCGCCTCCAGGCGCTTGGCGACCTTCGCGAGGTGCGCGAGCCCGGCGGCGCGGGCCGGTTCGGTTTCCGGGTAGAAGAGGTGGAGCAGGTCTTCGGCGTCCGCGTCCGGCTTGGCCATGATGGACAGCACGCGCTCGCCCATCTCCGGGGTACCGGGCGCGACGCCCGGCCCGCTGCTGCCGGCGACCACGATCTTGCGCACGAGACCGGGCCGGCGGAGCGCGACCAGCTGCGCCACGATGCCGCCGAGCGACCAGCCGAGCAGATCGACCCGCGGCAGCCCGAGTGACTCGACGAACTCGATCGCCCCGTCGGCGAAGCCCTCGGCGGTGTCGCGCGGCTCGCCGCCGGTGTACCCGATGCCGACGTTGTCGAACAGGATGACGTCGCGGTCCGCGGCGAGCCGGTCGACGAACTCCGGGTCCCACCAGTCGATGGTGCCGCGGAACCGCATGAGCAGGACCAGCGGCACACCACCCCGCGGACCGGTGCGGCGGTAGGTGAAGACCGCGGAGGGGCCGGCGGTGGTGTGGTTCTCGAGGGTGTCGGCTGCGTACGTCGTCATGCTTTGCATTATGACCATAATTCTATGAGCGGTGCAAGCAGCCTTGCGAACTCGATGGTCAAGCTTGAACGCGACGACGTCGCCGGATCCGCCCGGCGGCCGGTCAGCCCCCGGACGCGTCCAGCACCGTCAGCGCGTTGCGGATCCCCCGCTCCAGGATGTCGTCGGAGAGCTGCCGGTCGGCCAAGGCGCGAGCGAGTTGCAGGGTCCCGACCATCAGGGCGTAGATGCCGAGGGTCTTGGTGCGCGCCGACGGCGGGTCGTGCGGTGCCAGCCGGGCGGCGATGTCGTCGATGACGGCCACCACACTGGTGGTGTAGGTCTCCTTCGTCGGATCCGCGCAGCGGCTGATCTCGTCCAGCAGCGCGGCGGACGGGCAGCCCTCCTCGGGGTTGTCGCGGTGTTCGGGCGAGAGGTAGGTGCGCACCATCTGCTCGACACCGTCACGGCCGGGCGGGAACGAGGTGAGCCACTCGCGCTGGCCGCGCAGCTGCTCGGAAACCGCGGTGGCGACGAGGTCTTCCTTCGATTCGAAGTGGGCGTAGAAGGCGCCATTGGTCAGGCCCGCGTCCTTCATGAGCGTGGCGACCCCGGAGCCGTCGATCCCGTCGCGCTTGAGCCGGCGCCCGGCCGCGTCGATGATCCGCTGCCGCGTCACCTGCTTGTGCTCTTTCGCGTACCGCACCACGCGCGCCTCCACTCACCGGACCGGTGCCCTTATGTTAGTACGGTCATAATCCAAGTAGTGGCCAGCCCCTTGCGCCCCGCTCCCCTGGGTCATATTGTAGTATGATCATACTCTAAAGGCGGGTGGCTGGCATGAAGGCGTTCATCGTCGATCGTTACGAGAAGGGCAACGGTCTCCGAGCCGGCGACGTCCCGGAGCCGATCGTCGGCGAGCACGACGTGCTGGTCGAGGTCCACGCCGCCGGCGTCAACGCCCTGGACTCGAAGATCAGGGACGGCGAGTTCAAGCTCTTCCTCCCCTACCGCCGCCCGTTCGTCCTGGGCAACGACGTCGCCGGGGTGGTGGCCCGCGTCGGGGCCCGCGTGCGCGAGTTCAAGCCCGGCGACGAGGTCTACGCGCGCCCGGACAAGGACCGGATCGGCACTTTCGCGGAGTTCATCGCCGTCCACGAAGACGACCTGGCCCGCAAACCGGAGCGCCTCACGATGGAGGAAGCCGCATCGGTTCCCCTTGTCGGCCTGACCGCCTGGCAGGCGCTGATCGAACTGGCCCACCTGCGGAAGGGGCAGAAGGTCTTCATCCAGGCGGGTTCCGGCGGCGTGGGAACGTTCGCGATCCAGCTGGCGAAGCACCTCGGCGCGACCGTGGCCACGACCACGAGCACCGCGAACGTGGGCCTGGTCGAGCGTCTGGGCGCGGACATCGTGATCGACTACCGCAAGGACGACTTCGAAACCGTCCTGCACGACTACGACGTGGTTTTGCACAGTTTGGACGGTGAGGCGCTCAAGAAGTCGTTACGGGTATTGAAACCCGGCGGCAAGCTCATTTCCCTCTCCGGCCCGCCCGACCCGGAATTCGCCCGCGAGATGGGAAAGCCGTGGATCCTGCGCCCGGCAACGCGCGTGCTCAGCCACGAAATCCGGACGGCGGCCAAGCGCCGCGGGGTGGACTACTCGTTCTTGTTCATGCGGGCCAGCGGGTCCCAGCTTCGCGAGATCACGTCCCTCATCGAGGATGGCGTCATCGAGCCGGTCGTGGACCGGGTCTTTCCTTTCGACTCGACCAATGAGGCCATGGCGTATGTCGATGAGGGACACGTCAGGGGCAAGGTCGTCGTGAGGGTTCGCCAGGCGGAGTAGGACACCAGTTCATTGCTTGCCGTAACAAAAGATCCCCTCGGCGAGACATACCGGCGTCGACCATCATCACGTTGGAGGGGTTCGTGATCATCCGCCGTACCGTTCTCGCCGTTGGCGTCTCCGCGGCCGCGCTTTCGTTGGCCGCGTGCGGCAGCTCAGGCGGCACGCCGACGGCGACCGACTCGGCCGGTGTCGTCGCCCCGGCCGAGGCCGCCAGCGGCCCGAAGTCCGCCGACGACGTCACGAAGACGCTCACCGAGAAGATCCCCACGGTGAAGCTGTTCAAGACCTACACCGCGGCGGACGACCCGAACCACCTGCTCGGCCGGCCGAACGGCTACACGTCGAAGACAGCGTTCTCGGACTCGCGCGTCAAGGCCGACGACGTCGAGTACACGAAGGAGGACGCGGTAGAACGCGGCGGCTCCGTGGAGGTGTACGCGGACGAGGCCGGCGCGAAGGCGCGAATGGACTTCATCCAGTCGATCGCAAAGGGGCTGCCCGCGGTCGGCGAATACGACTACGTGAAAGGCGGCGTACTCGTGCGGGTGTCGCGGCTCCTGACGCCGGACCAGGCTAAGGAATATCAGGCGGCACTTGGCGGGGAGAGGTAGCAGCAAGAGGGCCCAGGTGGCGGCGAAAACCGCCCACCCCTCAAAGCCCCGCGCGTGTCCGCCGACCGGATCAGCCTTTGCGCATGCGCAGGATCAAGGCGACCGCGTCCTCCGAGTGAACCGCCGGCGTCAGCACCTTCTGCAACAGCAGGCCCCGCATCGCGGCAATGGTGACCGTGGCCAACGTCAGCGCTTCCTCGGCATCGAGCCCTTCACGTTCCGCGAGCGAGGCCAGCATCTTGGTCAGGTCGTCGAGCGAGTCGATGAACTCGCGAAAATCCTCCGGACTGTATGCGGCCAGTCCGACGACGTGAAAGAACCCGCGGACCCGCGACAGCTGCTCCGGGCGCGTGTAGGCCCGCCAGATCGCCCCGACGAGGTCGTCGAAGGAACCTTGCCGGGCGACCTCGAGCAGTGACTCGTTGTCACGAGATCGCTGAGCCTCGAGCATCGCCGCCAAGACTCCTGTGAGTGACCCGAAGTGGTATCGCAACAGGGCATGACTGGTCTCGGCCCTGGCGGCGATCTCACGCAGCGACACCTCCGGCGAGGGAAGGCCCTCGTCGAAGGCGTCGAGAAGCCGGACCAGGAGCCGCTCGCGGGCGTCGCCGTTGCGTTCCGTGCTTGACAGGATCACTCCCACAGTTTATCCATTGGAAAAGAAGCGCCGTGTTGCTCACACATGGTCGCAGCCGCTGCCAGTGGAGGGAACGACGCGTGGGACGGTCTCAAGTGGTCGGTGCGACGGTCGTCGACGGATCGGGTCGCGACCCGGTCGACGTCGACGTCAGCATCGAAGACGGGCACATCACCCAGGTCGGCGCCGCCGGTGCCCGCGGCGAGCGCCTCGATGCCGGCGGCCTGACGATGACGCCCGGCCTGATCGACGCGCACGTCCACTTGGGCCTGTCGAGCCCGATCCAGCCGCAGTTCTCGTTCCGGATCAGCGCCGCCGAACTCGCCGCGGACATCTTCGCCACCGCCGGCGCGACGCTCGACGCCGGCTTCACCACCGTCCGGGACACCGGCGGCGTCGACGGCGGCCTCGTCACCACGATCGCGAAAGGCAAGGTCAGAGGGCCGCGCGTCCTGTCGTGCGGACCGGTCCAGTGTCAGATCGGCGGGCACGGCTACTACGGAGCCGAGTGGGAACCCACCGAGCTGTGGAGCAGCCACCACCTCCCCGGCCTGTGCGCTCTGTCCATGATGTCCGGCAACGCGGACGAGCTGCGGCGCAACGTGCGCGAGGCCTTCCGCCGCGGAGCCTCCTTCCTCAAGCTCTGCGTGACCGGCGGCGTGGTCGGCGCGCACGACCGGCTGACCGACACCCAGTTCACCGTCGAGGAGATCGCCGTCGCGGTCCAGGAAGCCGCGGCGCGGGGCACCTACGTGACGGTGCACGCCCATAACAACGAAGGCATCCGGAACGCGGTCGAAGCCGGGGCGCGCTGTGTCGAACACGGAACCGACCTCGATGAACCCACCGCCACCCTGATGGCCGCTCACGACGTCGCCCTCGTGCCCACGTTCGCCGTGGTCGAGCAACTGCTGCACGACACCGCCGGCGCGGGCCTCGACGAATCCACCCGCGATCGGGTGCTCGGTGTTCGTGAACGGATGACCGAAGCGCTCGCCGTCGCCAAGGCGGCCGGGGTCCGGATCGGGCTGGGTTCCGATCTCATCGGCCCGGCCCAGGACCGCCGAGGCGAAGAGCTCAGGCTGCGCGCGAAGCTCGAAACACCGATGGACGCTCTCGTGGCGGCCACCAAGACCAACGCCGAGATCCTCGGCCTGTCCGGCCAGGTCGGGGTCATCGCTCCCGGCGTGCGGGCCGACCTCGTGTTGTGGAACGGCAACCCGGTCGAAGACCCGGAGCTGTTCGCCGATCCCGCCAATGCCGTCCTGGTCATCCAGGCCGGCCGAGTTGTGAAGGACCTCCGATGAGCACCATGTGGCAGGGCTGCCTCGCCGACACCGACTACTTCGAACTGCGGTCCAGCGGAGGCCACGACTACGGCGTCTGGGTCACCACACCACCGGGCTACGACCCCGCCACAGCACCGGCGCCGGCCGTGTACGTGCTCGACGGCAACTGGGCCGTGGGCATGACGGCCCCGCTCATCGTCACCCAGAAAGACCCCATGCAGCAGATCCGGCCCTACATCCAGGTCAGCGTCGGCTACGCGGGCGAGGACGCCCAGCACTGGGCACGGCTGCGCAACAGGGACCTCGTGCCGCCGGGCGAGCCCATCGCCCAGGAGTTCGTCGACGCCGTGGAGACGGGAATCCGGTCGGGCGCGATGACCCGCGAGGAAGCCGACGCCTACCTCGCCGAATTGAAGGACACCCAGGCCGATGCGTTCCTGGCCTTCCTCACCGCGGAACTGCACCCGCGGATCGAACGCGACTACGGCACCGCCGCGAGCGGTCACGGCCTCTTCGGCTACTCCTACGGCGGGCTCTTCAGCCTCTACACCTGGCTCACCGGCAACACGCTCTTCGAAAGCATCGGAGCCGGCAGCCCCGGTGTCGTCGGTGAAGACAGCCAGGTCTTCTCGATGCTCGAAGAAAGGGGTGACAGCCTGCCCGCCGCCAAGCTCCACCTGACCGTCAACGACCGAGAGCTCCTCGGAGACCTGGCCGTCTACCAGAACCTCGCGAAGAACGCGGCCACCGTCCTGCACCGCCTGACCGCCCGCGGCGGCGCCGTCACCAGCGCGGTCCTGCGCGAAACGCACGTGACCGGCCTGCAGGCCTCGTTCCTCAGCTACCTCAGGACCTGCCGTGCCCGGTGAGCGCCCGAGTGCCGAGGTGGTCGTGATCGGGGCCGGGGTGATCGGTGCGTCGATCGCCCTCGAGCTCGCGCGGGCGGGGCGCCGGGTGATCGTGCTCGATCGGGCCCCCGGAGCCGGCCAGGGGTCGACGTCGGCATCGAGTGCGATCGTACGGTTCAACTTCTCCACCACCGCCGGGGTGGCGACGGCCTGGGAGGCGCACTTCGGCTGGCTCGACTGGGCCGGCCACCTCGGGCACGACGTCGGCGACCTCGCGGTGTTCCGCAAGAGCGGGCTGGTCATGCTCGACGTCGAGGCGGCGCCGCGTGCTTCATGGCTTCCGTTGTTCGACGAGATCGGTGTCCCCTACGAGGAATGGGACAGCTCGACCTTGGCCGAGCGCGTTCCGGGCATCGACACCGGCCGCTATTGGCCGCCGAAGCGCCTCGACGACGAGGAATTCTGGGAGGACGCCAAAAATTCGCTCGGTGGCGTGTACACCCCGGATGCCGGTTACGTCTCGGACCCGAGCCTCGCCGCCGTGAACCTCGCATCCGCGGCCTCGGCGTGCGGGGCGGAGTTCCGCTTCCGCAGCACGGTGACCGCGGTGGAGAAGGCCGGCGGCCGCGTGACGTCGGTGCGGCTGTCGGACGGCACCCGGATTCCCTGCGCCGTCGTGGTCAACGCGGCCGGCCCGTGGTCGGGCGCGCTGAACCGGTTGGCCGGCGTGGGTTCCGACTTCACGGTCGGGGTGCGCCCGATGCGGCAGGAAGTGGCGCACGTGCCGGTCCGGGAAGGCTACGGCGGGCCGGTGGTGGCGGACATGGATCTGGGCACCTATTTCCGCGGTGAAACCGGAGGGGACCTGCTCGTCGGCGGAACGGAACCGGAGTGCGATCCGCTGCAGTGGACCGACGACCCGGACACCGTCGACATCCACCCGACAGCCGCGGTCTTCGAGGCTCAGGTGACGCGGGCCGCCCGGCGGTTGCCCGACCTGGCGGTGCCCAACCGGGCGCGCGGCGTGGTCGGCGTGTACGACGTCGCCGACGATTGGACGCCGATCTACGACCGCACCGAACTCGAGGGCTTCTACGTCGCGATCGGAACGAGCGGCAACCAGTTCAAGAACGCACCGGTCGTGGGGCAGCTGATGACGGAGCTGATCAACCAGGTGGAGAACAGCGCCGACCACGACGCGGTGCCCGTCCGGTTCCGGGCCCCGCGCACCGGCCTGGAGATCGACCTGGGCGCGTTTTCCCGCAAGCGCAACCGAAACACCGCGAACTCGGGCACGGTGCTGGGCTGAGCCACAACTCGATCGGCCAGCGTGCCGGACGTGGCGGCGGATGTGCGAGAGTGCTCGGCCATGAACCATCTCGAACAGTTTCGGAGCACGGCGATCGAGCGCGGCATCCCGGCCGAAGCGGCCGACCGGATCGGCCGCTTTCTCCGGGTGGCGATCTGGGTGTGCACTGCGAACCGGTACGGCATCGGCTCGGCCGAGCGGCACGGTGGTGTGGCCGGCCAGAACGGCGGGCTGCCCCGCCTGCCGGCCGGCACGGAATGGCCGTACGCCGACATCAGCGGCCTGGGCCGGTTGCCGCTGCCGTTCATCGCCTCGCTCGACTGCGCGAAGCTGCCGCGGGCGGACGGCCTCGAGCTCCCGGCGGACGGGTCGCTCCTGTTCTTCTTGGCCCACGAGCACGCTTTGCACGCGGACGACGAGCACGAGTTCGCCCGGGTCGTCCACATTCCGGCCGGCACCGCCACCGTGCAGGTGGAACAGCCACCGCCCCACGACGACGACTGGTTCGAATCGGGTTTCGTCCGGCCGCGGTCCGACCTGGTCGCTCTGGTCCAGCCGGAGATGCCGGGCTGGTTCGACGAACCCGAGAACCTCGAGTTCGAGTCGGACGTCGTCCAGCGGCAGGTTGGCGACACCGCCCACCTCGAAGCTCTCCGCACCGTGTTCAAGGAGCTCTGGCCGCAGGTGACAACGGGCGCCGACCTCTACCTCGGCGGCTATTCGATGGAGCTGGGCATCGGCGAAAACGCCGAGTACGGCATGGCGGAGGACTCGATCGCGCGTGACGTCCCGGACCGCGACCGGCTCGTGGAGGAGGAGACAAGCCGGCTGATGAGCGAGTGGATACCGCTGGCCCAGTTCCAGCTGGAGGACCAGGTCCACGTCGGCCGCTTCCTGATCCGCCACGAGGACTTGGCCGCCCGACGCTTCGACCGAGTTCGGTCGCTGACCGTGTTCACGGAGTAGACGAGATCCGCCGTCCGGCTGCCGGCTAACGATCGGCCAGCCGGGCCGCGACCGCGTCGGCGATGCCGCTGTACACGCGGATCGCGGTGGCGTCGTCCTTGAGGTTCCGCGCGTAAAACACGCTCAGCTCGACGGTGCTGCGGCCGGACTTGAATGCCAACGGGGACTGGCGGCCGCTGCCCATGTTGATCAGGCAGGTCAGCCCATCTCCGGAGGTGAACGGAACCGGTTTGGGTTCGCCGGCCGGGTGCCGATAGCCCTTTCCGATCGCGCAGTCGTAGTCGTTGGCCTCGGCCGCCATCTGCGAGGTCAGGTAGTTCTCCATCGTGACCGTGACGCTCTGAGCCGGCGTGGAGCCGACGCCGGAGTTGGCTGCGGCTTGGTTCTCCTGCGTGCAGCCGGTGGTGACGAAGAAGTGCTCGGTATGCCCGGTGGTGCCGGACATCGCGTCCGCGGTGATGTGCTTCTTCGCCAGGTCGAACTGCTCGGTGGCGCGGCCGTCGGTGCTCAACCCGACCGCCTGCTGGAAGTCCGTGCCGGTGAACAACTCGCACGGCGGCGGAACGTGGGCGAATTCGCCTTCGTAGGAGTAGGTCGCCGGGCCGGTCGGCGCGGTGTGGAGGCGTTCAGCCGCGTTCTCGACCAGGCGGGCCAGCCGCGGGTTCTCGGGCTGGGCCGGGTCGCGGGCGTTGAGGTGGAGGATCGCGTAGAAGTTGTCGGCGAAGATTCCGGTCGTCCACGTGTGCAACTCGGTCGTCGTAGTGGACAAGGTGCGGAAGCCCGCTGCTTGGCCCTCGCGGCCACCTTGGCGCAATGACTTCTCGTGTTCTTCCCGGCTGTCGGGCGAGTCGAACGGCGCCTGGTAGATGGTGAAGGTGAGCGCCTCGCCACGCGAGCCCGGGTACTCGCACCGGGTGATGCCGGCGTCGGCCACCGAACCGCGCGAGTTCGGGTCGTCCTGCCCGTCGGCGGTCATGTGGGCCGTCTTCATGAACGGTCCCGGGCCTTCAGAGGTGTCGAGCTCGATCCCGCTCGCCCGGACGACATCGAACGGCAGCACCGTGCACGCGTCGAAGATCGGAGTGCCGCCGAAGGTCTTCGCCGGCCCGCTACCCGGCTGCTGGCGCAAGACCATCCCGGGCTCGGCAGCCGAGTTTCGACTGGTGTCCGGCGGCGCCGGCACGGCGGCGCCGCGCACCGCCGTGCTGCATCCGGCAATCATCAGCGCGAACACGGCGATCAGGGCCGCTCGCCGACGACCCGGCGTGAGCACGCAGCCGTGGTAAAGCATCATTCAATCCCCTCGTACAGCCCGGTCACGCACCACACATCGCGGCGACCCGGAAGTGCTCTCCGTCTCGGCGGCTGCGCCTACCGCCTCTTCAGCGCGTCCCAGCCTCGCTTGAACAGTATTCCGACGCCGGCGACGAGGAAGATCGCCGCCGTCAGCACAGTCGCGAAGATCAGGGAAAACCCGAGATCGCTCAGACCGAACGGCATCGTCATCAGAAAACAGCCACCCCAGACGATGGCCAGCACACTGGCCACATTCGCGGCTCGCTTCACAGCGCACCACTCACCTGAGGAACCTCCAACTGTGCCTGGTGCTGGCCAGGTGCCAGCTTACCTCGGCGTGATGCCCCCACTTGGTGCCGTCGAGTCGATACCGAAAGACCCTGCCAGCGACGCCCAGGCCGAGTACCTCAGCCGTCTGAGGAACATCGGGAACTCGCGCTCACGCCGATGAGCGGACGTTCGCTGCCACAGCCGGCCGGTTCAACCGTCCTGCCGAGGAGCGGCCGCGAACAGAAGGACCACCCGTGCCGATCCGCAGCGTTCTCTACCCGGACATCATGTCGGTCATCAAGCGCACTTCCATGGTCTTGAGATTCGCCGAGCGTCCTGCAGTCCCAGGACGGACGCAAGCGCCCAGAATCATCCGTCAACGGCTCGACGACAAATACGTCTGGCGTTCTTCGGAGGTGAGTTCTCGGGTGACATGGCGGTTTACCTGACCGAGGACTTCTGCGATGGGGCCACAAGCGAGGCATCGCCAGATCCGGATCACACCGTCGTCGTGAGCGGTGACGTACCGACCGTCGGCGAGAGAAGCGACATCCGAAGCGGCGGCACGGAATCCATAGAACACCAGTGGTTCAGTGGTACCTGCTACGTTCCAGACTCGCACGGCGGCGTCAACGCCGACGGTGATCAGCTGGCGGTTGTCCTGGCTGAAAGTGATGTCCCGGACGGCATCGTCGTGGCGGCCTCGCAATGTGACCGGGCCGGTGCGGTGGGCCGGGTCGGCGATGTTCCAGATGTGGACGGTGCCGTCGCCAGCCGCGCCGGCGAGGTGGGTTCCGTCGAAACTGAAGGTCAGTGTCTGAATTTGGCTGGCGTCGCCGGGCAACTCGATGGGGAAGCCGCGGCCTTCGAGATCCCAGAGCAGGATGCCACCCTGCACGATCTCGGCGATGTGGCGTCCATCGGGACTCAATCCGATCCGGAGCTCCGGCACAACTACGGGGCTACCGAGAAATGGTTCCGGCACCGGTTCAGCCGGCGAGTCTTCGGGTGTGTTCCAGATGGACGGGATGCCGTCTGCGGCGAAGCCGACCAGCCGGTCGCCGTGCGCCATGAAGCCTACTTTCCGCACCGGGCTACCCGAGTTGGGTTTCTTTAGTCGAGTCGGCGCGGCTGGGTTGGCGGTTTTCCAGATGTTGACAGTGCCGTCCTCTTGGACAGCGGCCACCTGTCGCCCGCTGGGACTGGCAGCCACGTGAATCACCGGTTTTCCGTCGCCGGCCAAGACGATCGAAGGGCGGCCACCGGGGACGTCCCAGATGCGGACGGTTCCGTCCTGGCCGCCGCTGACCACCAGACGGCCGTCCGCGCTGGCTGTGATGCCGGCTACCGGGCTTTTCATCTCCGGGCGCCCATACGGGCTGGGCCCGGCGATGACGGGCCGTCCTCGATGACCGCGCAATACCACCAGGTCGCCGACCGGGTCGACAGCCCATATCTTGGCTGTCCCGTCGAAGGCCACGCTGGCGACGGACCCTCCGTCGGGACTGAAGGCGACAGACCAGACCGCGCGGCGGTGCCCTCGCAACACCGTCGGGCCGACGGTGTTGCCGGCGCTCCAGATTTCCACTGTCTTGTCGTTGCCGGCACTGGCGATCGAGGATCCGTCCGGGCTGTAGGCGACGTCGAGGACGCCGCCCACATGTCGGCCGAGCACGACCGCCTCCGCCGGGTGAACAAGGTCCCATACTCGGATCGCGCCATCGACGCCCGCCGACGCCAGGTGGACGCCGTCCGGGCTGAAAGTCACCGCCTCCACCGGCCCCTCGTGACCGAGTAACACAAGCGGATCTCCGCCTTCGGCAAGGTTCCAAAGCCGAACTGTGCCGTCTTCTCCGCCGCTGGCCAGCCACTTCCCATCTCGGCTGAACGCCACACCGACGACCCGACCGGAGTGCCCGCGGAGCACAGCCGGCTGGTCGTCGCCGACCGCATTCCAGATCCGGACAGCACCGTCGCCACCTACCGCCACGCGTTCACCGTCCGCACTGAGCGCGACCTTGTCCCGCGAGATCAGGCCCTCGACGGGGTGGATCGCGGCCGGCTGTGCTTGGCCGGCCAGGACCTTCTTCCACTCCCAAACCCACACGCCTCCAGCGCCCCACGCCGCAATTCGGCGGCCGTCAGCGCTGAACACCGGTCTCGCCAGCCATGAGGCGGTGGGCAGTATCTGCGTCGTGGCCCCCATACCGTGTTCGGCGTCCCATGTCCGCACTTGAAGCGTGCCGCCGCGAACACCGCTCTCACTGGCGACGACATACTTCCCGTCCGGGCTGAAGGCCGCGCCTTCAAACCAACTGCTTTCCTCAGGCTTGGCCTCGGCGCTGCTTCCTTCCAGTGTGGTACGGATGTGTGAATCGATAGTCGCTTGCCGGAGCACGGCTTCGGTGTCCTCGGACGGGGCAGTCCGATACGCCTCACGAGCCAACAGCAAGCCGAGCTCGGGGTCGACCAGGAGTTGCGCGCGAGCGTCGGCGATCAACTGACGTCCCACTGCCAGCTTCCGCTGGTCATCAGCGCGCGCAGCCATCACCAGCGCGACCACGGCGAGAACGCTCACGATGACAATTGCCGAACTCAAACCACCGACCGTGAACCGGGTCCGGCGCCGCCGAGCCCGGCGTTCCCTCTCCTCGGCGTCGCGGCTGGCGGTGAGGAAAGTGCGTTCGGTGCCGTTGAGCCGCTCTGTCGGGCGTCCTTCCCACGTGCGGATGCGTGCTCCGCGATACAGCAAGCCGGTGTCCCGTTCGTGGCGGTCCCACTCGGCGGCGGCTTCGGTGAGCCACCGGTGGATCCGGTGCCCGTCCCGGTCGTCGGCCAGCCAGCTCCGCAAGCGGGGCCAATGCCGGATGAGAGCCTCGTGCGCGATTTCGACGCTGTCGTCCCCGAGCGCGATCAAACGTGCCTGCGCCAGCGTGTCGAGGACCACGGCGGTGTCGGGGTCGTCGAGGTCGAGTTCGTCCGGCGTGATCCGGCGTTTGGTGTCTTCGGTGCCCTCGCCCAGGGCCGTGAGACGCAGGAAGATTTCGCGGGCGATGTGCTGTTGGTGGGTGTCGAGAGCCTGGTAGGTCTGTTCGGCGGTGCGGGCCAGTGCGTGCTCGATACCGCCGGCCATCTCGTAGCCGGCGACAGTCATGAGCGTGCCCTGCCGACGCAGCCACGTCTGCAACAAAGCATGGGACACCAGCGGAAGCATTCCTGCTTGGCGCGTGGCGTCGCCGATCAACCGAGCGACCAGGGCCGTTTCCAGCCGGTATCCAGCCTGCTCGGCCGGTCCGACGATGGCCTGACGTAACTCGTCGACGTTCATCGGGCCGACCAGCACCTGCGCGTCGTACAGCGCCGACACCAGCCGGTGCTGGCGCCCGCAGTGCTCGAGGAAGTCCGCCCGGACGCCGAGAACGACTCTCGTCCGGCTGGCCGGGTCGGTCGCGGCGGTCACTAGTGCGTCGATGAACCGTGCTCGCTGCGGCTCGTCACCGCAGAGGGTGAAGAGTTCCTCGAACTGGTCGACAATCAGCACGACATCGCTCTCGGCTGCGGTGCCGGCCGCAGCTTGGCGGATACGCAGATGAAGATTACGTGGGTCTTCGGAGAACTCGTCCCGCAGCATCCCCGGTGATTCGCCAAGGAACTGCGCCAAATGGATCGCGCATTCCTCAAGCGGGCGTTCGCCGGGAGTGAACACCACGACCGGAGCGTCGGCCTGTTCGTACTCGGCGGCCAGGTGGGCAGCCAGCCCCGCGCGAAGCACCGAGGACTTGCCACAGCCGGACGGCCCGAAAACCCCGAGAAACCGACGCCGGTGCACCCGGTTAACCAGGTCAGCGACCAGTTCGCCCCGACCGAAAAATCGGTCGGCGTCCTCCTGTTCGAACGCGGCCAAGCCCAAATACGGCGCCTGCCCCTGGCCATTCGTGTCGGACGGTTCTGCATTGGTTGCAGCCAATTCGGCCGCGGTCGTCCGCCACCGTGTCGCCCACTCGGCGGTATCACCACCGCACGCAGCAACATAGGCCACCGTGACCGACAGGGTAGGCAACTTGCGTCCGCCCGCCGCCTCCGACAGCGCTGCTGCGGAGTAGTGCGCCCGCGCACCGAGCTCCCGATACGTCGGGCGCCCGGCCTTCTCCCGCAGTTTCCGCAGGTCACGAGCGAACCGCACGACCACACCGTCCCCACCCTCCAGCGGTCGCTCGCCACGCGGCACCGCCACCACCTCCCACGCCATTGTTCAGCGACCGTTGTCCAGAGTCCAGTACCTGACACTGAACAACCCACACGACGTACACAGACATAGCAACGATCTGCTGGATTGCCTGGACTGCTGATTCAGCAAATGACAGACAGGCCATGGTGCGGGGGAACGGGGGAGGTGAAGTGCCGGTGATCGGCTCCTGCACAGCCGATCACCGGCACTTCCGGTGCCAGCTCCGTCGAATCAGGAAGAAATGACGGGAATTCTTGAACCGACGGGAGTTTTTTCGGCAGCGTGCCGCGCTGGGCTTTCAGCCGACTTTGTCACTCGCGCCGATCGGCAGGAAACCCGACCGACCGGATATCGCTTGACCGCCTGGGGCGGACCGAAACCGGACACCCGCACTGCGCGGGTGATGCGAAACCAAGGAGGAAAGAGAACGATGAACGTTCTGTACAGGACAGGTGCGGTCGCAATCGCCATCGCGGCCATCGGCGTCGGGACGAGCCTGCCGGCGCTGGCGGACCCCGCGCCACAGCCGGCCGGAGGCCTGACCATCATGTCGGGGTCCTCGACCCAGAGCCGCGGTGGTCTCACATGCCACAACCAGTGGTTCAACACGTTGGGCAAGACCAGCTGCACCGGCAGTGGCAGCCAGAAGTGGAGGTTGAAGCTCACTTGCCAGTTCCAGAGCGACATCTACGGAAACTGGCAATACGGGCCGGGAAGCGACCAGAACGAGTGCAGCATTCGCATCTCCGGTGCCAGCATCAACTGGGGCTGACGCAGCGGGTAGGAGTCGTCGGTTGACAGGGCGGTGCTCCGTGGTGACGACCACGGAGCACCAACTGCTGGACCGCGGCTGTTCCCCCGAGTAGGCGTCTCCAGCAAAGATTGACAGGCATCCGTTTGCAAGCCGTGAAGTGCTCTCCGACTTCCTCTCATGCCGCCGGTCGCGCGCCTACGTCCGCTGACGCCGTCGAGTGCAGCAAACTCGTAACAGATGCTGCTGGCGTTTGAGGACCTTGATCATCAGCTCGTGACGATGAGCGGATCTTGACAGCGTGTACGCCGGCTGAATCAAGACACGTTCCACAGCAGTACCCGGCCCTTGTCACCGGCGACGGCCACGTTGTCGCCGTCCGGGCTGAAGGCGATGTCGAAAATCGGCGTTCCATCGGTGGCCGACGGTTTTGCCGCAGCAAGTCCGCCTAGCCGCACGCTTCGGCGATCGAAAGGGGCGGGCTACACGGCATCCCGGCGGGCCACCACCCGATACGCGTTGGACCACCCGCGCCGCCGGCCGAACGGCGCGCTGATCCGGTCCGTCACCGAGGCCAGGACGAACAACGGCACGCACGCGATGAACGTGGCCTTGCGCAGGATCCGCCGCCACCGCGCCGGCGGCGCGTCCCGCCACGCCAGATCCTCCCCGCCGATGGTCAAGGCGTTGACCGCCATGATCGCGGCGGCCAGCACGTCGATCGCGTCATGTGGCTCGGCACGCTGCTCGGCGACCACCGTGAATCCGCGGTCCGCGAGCTCCGCGCGGAGGTTGCCGATCGGCATCAGGTTCAGGTGCTGGGGTTGCAGCCAGGGCATCCACCACCGGCCGAGCAGCTTCGCCCAGCGACATTCCGGATCGGGCAGCTCGATCGCCAGCAGACCGCCTGGCCGCAACACCGCCATCGCGGCCGCCAGCTCTCGCTTCGGTTCCGCGGTGTGTTCCAGGTAGTGATACATGCTGATCACGTCGTAGCGGCCGGCGAGCTCCTCGGCCAGGTCCACGAAAAAGCCCCGATAGCCGGTACGGATCCAGCCCTCCCGGCGCGCCAGCTCCACCCCTTCGCCGAGATCGAGACCATCGAACTTGACACCGGGCAGCACCGCGGCGGCTTCCTTGCAGAAATGCCCGTGTCCCATGCCGACGTCGAGCCACTCACCCGATGCGCCGATGTCCCGGACCAGCTCGGCCCGGGAGCGATAACCCGCCCGGTTGCTTTCGAACATCCCGGCCATGTTCTTTTCGCCGAGCCCGTCGTAGCAGTCCCGGTAGTAGAACTCGAGCCCGGCGGGGTTCAGCCGGGGGTTCTGGAAGACGTGCCCGCAGTCCCGGCATTCGTCGAGCCGGAACCGGCCCGGCTTGTGCAACAGCAAGTCGGTCGTGCGCAACCGGCCGCGAAGGGCCGCGGAGCCACACCACGGACAGCTGGTGCGACGCGGTTCGAAGAACCGATCCACACCGCCGGCCAGATCCGCCAGGTAGGCCGGGCGGCGCGAGGCGACCGGATCGGCTGGCGCGTCGTCCTCGATCATGGAGGCGGATCCTAATGCGCGCACCACCCGGACGTGCACCTTCGAACGGACGAATGTGGCGCGCCGGCCTCGCGAACTCCGTCTCGCCCCGGACACCTCGGCTGAAGGAGGAACGTGCCGCGGCTGTTTTTGGAGTTGACGACGCGATCAACAGTCAGAACACTGCGAAGCCGGACGTGTCCGGCTGAACACAGGAGGTTTCCGTGGCCAAGGGCTACTGGGTCAGTGTCTACCCCGCCATTTCCGACCCGGAGGTTCTGACCGCCTACAACAAGCTGGCCCGTCCGGCCGTCCAAGCCGGGGGCGGGCGAACCCTCGCCCGCGGCGGCGGCCGGGTCGTCGCCCACGAAGCCGGAATCACGGAACGCGTCGTCCTGATCGAGTTCGACAGCTTCGAACAGGCCGTCGCGGCCTACGAGAGCGAGGCCTACCAGAAGGCGCTCGCGGCCCTCCCCGACGGCTTCGAACGCGACTTCCGCATCGTCGAAGGCATCGACTGACCGACGGGCTCACCCGCCACCACCGAACAGAGCACGCTCGTCCTCCTCGATCTTCACGGCGGCGTCGTCGACCTGCGATTCCAGTTCACTTCGGACGGTGAGCTCATCGCCGCGCCGGTGATCGAGCCGTGAAGCTCAAGGAGCGTGACGCCGAGGCTGCGTGGCCCGGTAGGAGCCGGGTGTCCGCCCCATGGTGCGGGTGAACGTTTCGACGAACGCGCTCGGCGTGGCCCAGCCGCACCGGTGCGCGGTCCGGGTGACGCTGGCGCCCTCCGCGAGCTGGATCATCGCGTGGAACACGCGGGTCGTGGTGCGCCACTGCGGATAGGTGGTTCCGAATTCGACGCGGAACAGCCGGGACAGCGTGCGCTCGCTGGTCCCGGTGCGACGGGCCAGCCACGCCGTCGTGCGGGGCCGGCTGAGGTCTTCGGTGACGAGCCGGCACGCGTGGGCCAAGCGGGGGTCGCGGGCCACCGGCAGCGTCAGCGGCCGGTCCTGGGCGCGGCGCAGGCGATCGCGGAGCACCAGGTGGAGCCGGTCGGCCTCGGCGGCACCGAGGCCGGGTTCGGTGGCGGCGATGAGGAGCTCGCGCAGCAGCGCGCTGACGGCGATGACCGCGGGCGCGGTGCCGTCCAACGGCGCGTCGTGGCTCGGGAACATCAGCGTCAGCACCTCGGAAGCGCCGTAGACGCGGTGTTCGTGCCAGGTGCCGGCGGGCATCCAGACGGCACGGTCGGCGCAGGCGACCCACGCGCCGCGGTCGGTGCGGACCGCGAGAACGCCCCGGATGACGTACACCAGCTGGTGCTCGTCGTGCCGGTGCCGCTCGATGACATGGCCGGCCGCGTGCTCGTGGCGGTTTTCTGACACAAGTCGACAGAATATCGGAAGTGCGGCCCGGCGGTGGCTGCGAACGTGAGCGCATGACGACCAGCGCTCCGAAGAACCGCCTCCGCCGGATCGCCGTGGACGTCCAGCCGCTGGCGCATCCCGTGTTCCGCCGGACCTTCTTCGGTCAGGGCGCCGCGGTGGTCGGGACGGTCGTGACCGAAGTGGCCGTGCCGGTGCAGATCTACGACCTGTCGCACTCGTCGTTCGACGTCGGTCTCTCCGGACTGGCCGGGCTCGTCCCGATCCTGGTGTTCGGGCTCTACGGCGGCGCGATCGCCGACGCCGTGGACCGGCGGCGCCTGTACCTGGTCTCCTCGGCGCTCACCTGGACGGTCACGCTCGCGTTGTTCGCCCAGGCGGTGGCCGGGCTCCGGTCCGTGCCGTTGATCCTCGCGCTCGTCGCTGTGCAGTCCGGTGGTTTCGCGGTGTCGTCCGCGGTCCGCGGCGCCATCGTCCCGGCCCTCGTCACCCCGGAGCTGGTGCCCGCGGCCAACTCGCTGAACTACACCGCCTCGACGGTCGGACAGGTACTGGGCCCCCTCGTCGCGGGCGTCCTCCTCGGACTGCCGAACGGATTCCGCTACGCCTACGCCGCCGACGCGGTGCTGTTCACCGCGGCGCTCTACGCGACGTTCCGGCTCCCGCCCCTGCCTCCGGCGGCGCCCCTCGGCCGCCCCGGCCTGCGCTCGGTCCTCGACGGCCTGCGTTTCCTCGCCGGCCGCCAGGTCCTGCTGATGTCGTTCCTGGTCGACATCGCCGCGATGGTGCTGGCCATGCCGACCGCGCTGTTCCCCCAAGCGGCGGAGACGCGGTGGCACGGCGGAATCGGCCTGCTTTATTCAGCGATCGCGATCGGCTCGGTGCTCGCCGGCCTGTCCAGCGGCTGGATCGGCCGGGTGCGGCGCCAAGGAGCCGCCCTCACCGCGGCGGTGGTGGTCTGGGCGGGCGCCGTCGCGCTGGCCGGGCTCGCTTCCACGCTGTGGCTCGCGGTCACGCTGCTCATCGTCGCCGGCGCGGCCGACCTCGTCAGCGCGGTGTACCGCCAGACGATCCTGCAGACAGCCGTCCCCGACCGCATGCGCGGCCGGTTGCAGGGCGTGTACACGGTCGTCGTCACCGGCGGTCCCCGCCTCGGCGACCTCCGCGCCGGCATCATGGCCTCGGCGCTCCCCCTCGCCATAGCCTGGTCGGCGACCGCACTGACCTGCGCGGTCCTCGTCCTGATCGGCGCGGTCCTGGCGAGGTCGTTCTGGCGTTACACGCCGGGCGAAAGATCGAGCGGCGAGAGCTCTCAAGGCTCGCACGACGGAGGATGATCCACGCATGCATCCGGTAGGCGGCTGGATTTTCGAGGACAACCTGACCAAGGTCGTGGAGTACATCGCCGCCCTCGTCGGTTACAGCTGGGACGAGCTCGACGACGGTGCCCTGGAAGCCGGTATCCCGAAGACGGACGCAGACCTTCCGCCCGACACATGGTTTGAGTATCCGGTCACAGGCGCCCCGGACCTCACCCTCCGAATCGCCCGCGATCACGACGCCGGAATCCTGAGCATGATCATCGACGGTGACGTCGACGACGTGCTTGCCGCTCGCTTCGAGACGCTGCTGGATCTCCACTGACAGACACCGTGTGTATCCGCTTCTGCCGCGAAGAGAGGGTGACGCGCCTGAGCGTGAACATGCCACCCGAGACGCAAAGAAGACCCAAGTCGTTGACCTGGGCCTCTGCTCCCCCGCTTGGACTCGAACCAAGACCCTCCGGTTAACTGGAGGTTCTAGTCGTGGGTCGATGTCAGTCGATCCAGCTGGAATGTTTGCATTCGCTCATGCCCTGATTCGGCGTCAATCGACACCGATCGTCGCCGTTTGCGGAGCATAAATGCTCCCTCGTTCGTGAATCATCAAGCGGCGAAACCGGCCGGCTAGGGCGACCGGGTCGTGGTGACCGGGAACTGATCGGCCGATCCCCGACTGTCGCAACTACGGCCCGCAGCAGGTTGCGATCCTCGCCGGCCGCGGACGACCAGCGCTGGCCCGTCCCCTCGCCCAGGCGCAGGTTAACGTCCCTCCGCGCCGTCGCCGTGGTTACCGCAGCGTGGTACGTACCGGCGGTACGCCGCCATGAGGGATCTTCATGTTCTTTGGTGGAGGCGCATGCCGGCCGCGTCGGCTTTTCTTGCTCCATTCAGGTAGAATTCCCGCTATTGCCGTTCATGTCCGCTCTGCCCGTGCTTCTCCTTGATCGAGGGCACCGTCGTGAGCGGTCGGAGGGCGGAACATGAATGGTCTCGACCCGCTGTTGCGGGAAGTGCGCGAGCTGATCGACCGCCCGCGCTGGAGGTGGTCCGAAAAACACCGGGACCTGCGCGGGGAACAGGCTCTGCCGTTGCTGTGCCTGATCGGCGAGCCGGGCGCCACCGAAGCCGTGGCCGAGGCACTGGCCGCCCGGCTCAACCCGGATCCGGCCCGGCTCGACCGGGTGCCGTCACGGCTGATCCCGTCCGCCTCGGTCGACGCCGCCATGATCACCGTCGATGCCGGGGACGGCCGTCCCGTGCTGCCGTTGCTCAACCACCTGGTCAAGAACCTGAGCTCGGACCGGTTCGGAGCGGGCAAGGAGATTCCGTTCCACACCTTTCGCCTGGTGGACTGGCTGACCCGGCACCGCCAGTCCACGCTCGAACGCAACCAGCAGGCCCCGCTGCGCTCGAAGCTCCTCGAGTGGTACGCCCCGACCTCACCCGAGGGCGACGGCACCGAACTGCTCAGCCGCATGGTGACCGCGGTGGCGCCGGAGAAGGCGCTCGACCTGACCAGGCTGATGCCGCGGCTGCTGTCCCGGTTCGGGCGGTGGCTGTGGTTGCGGGGGCTTCGCGGCGGTGAGCCACGGTGGCTGATGCGTCAGCGGTTCATGGTGCCCAAGCATTCCGCCGATTTTCTGGGATTCGCCCGGCGGCTCACCACCGACGCCCGCGAGAACGAGAATCTCGAACAACTGAAACTTCTCCTGGTCCGCGCCTTTCTGCGGGATCTGCGCCGGTTCTACGGCACTCGCACCTGGTGGCTGCGCCGGTGGCGGCGCACCGCCTACCTCACCGCCGTCCTCCACGGGATCACCGAGGCCAACGGCGGCTGGGAGCTCCTGCACCTGATCAACGACGTGCGCAACCAGACCGGCGAGCACGACCCGTTGCTGGTGGTCGCGACCGCGACGGACCTCCCGGACAGCCTTGACGTCAAACCCGGCTCGGTGCGCACGATCCAGGAGGACGTTGCCGGCTGGAAGAAATACCTGCCACGGCGACGGCAGCAGTTCCGGCCGGCAGCCCGGTTCCTCGTCATCCAGCTCGACGGCGAAGACCCGGCGTCCGGCCGCGACGCGGACAGTGGCCAGCACTGGGAGCCGAGGAAGATCCCCTGGTTCGCTCGCAAACCGGCCGTGGTCGCCGCGGTGCTGCTGCTCCTGGCCGGGGCGGGCGTGAGCACGATGGCGATGCTGCCGGCGCCCGCCCCCGACCCGTGCGGGGTCGCCGGATTCCCCGAGGCCGGCGCCGTCCTCATGTCGGAGACCGGGGAATGCGTCGGGGTGAGTGCCGGGGGGTACGTCTTCGGCAGCACGGGCAAGCTGCGCAAAGCCCAGGAGGCGGTATTCGAGCAGAACGAGATCGCGGAACGTCTGCACGACGCCAACCCCGACCGCTCGATCGTCACGCTGGTCTACTTCGCCGAACTGACCCATCCCGACACCCGGGAAGGCACCGACGACGCCGAGGCGGAGGAGGTGACCGGGCTGCTGATCCAGCAGTCGCAGTACAACACGGTGGGCAACTCCACCGAGGACGCCCTGAACCCGCTGCTGCGGATCGTGGTCGCCAACGGTGGCTACCAGATGCGGCATGCGCGGCGCACGGTCGATCGGTTCATCGCGCCGCTCGCCGAGCGGGACCCGACGGTGATGGGTGTCGTGGGCGGTGGACGGAGTGTCACCCAGACCGAGAGCGCCATCGGCGCGCTCGGGGCATTCGGCATTCCCATCGTGGCCACGACGCTGACCGGGGACTCGTTGCCCGCACTGTCACCGCTGTACTTCCAGATGGTCGCGGGCAACCGCCCACAGGCCCGGCTGGTCGCCGGGTACGCCGCGGCCACCCGGCGGACAGTGACCGTCTACCACCCCGACCTCGTCCAGGAGCCCGACCAGTACCTCAGCACGCTGCGCGACCGGTTCGCCGAACTCGCGCACGGACAATCGTCGATCCGGTTGCGCCAGTGGCGCACGCCGTCGACGGTGGAGGTCGACTGCCGCGCGGACGATGTCGCCTTCTACGCGGGCCGCGAGACCGGCTTCACCGACTTCCTCAACCACGTCCTCGACGACTGCCCGGCGACCGGCAAACCCACCATCATCGGCGACGACGCGGTGACCCGGTTCATCGCCCAGGGGGAGAGCCGCCGGTCCGACCGGTTCGCCAACGTTTCGCTCGGGTACGTGTCGCTGGCCAACCGGGTCGTGCTCGCCGGCAGTTCCTGCGTCTCCGAGGGAAAGCCCGCCGTGGGCAGCGACCCGGACGGTCAGCGGCCGCTGACCATCTTCTGCGCCGGGCTGAGAGGGCTGTACTCGCCGCGGGACGACCGGCCGGCCGGCTGGCAGGCTTTCGGGACGGAACTCGCCGCGCACGGCGGTAACCGCCGCTGGACCGGGGAGCGCGTCGGGACCGCCTACGATGCGGCCGGGCTGTACCTCACCGCCGTGAACCGCAACAAGCTCCGAGCGGTCCCCGAGGCGGGCAAGCTCGCCCCGAACCGGGCGACGGTCGCCCAGGAGTTCCGCGAGTTCGACTGCTCCGACTCGATGAGCGCTGCCTGCTTCAAGGGCGTGTCGGGCCGGATCGACTTCCGGGCCGGCCGCGACGGGGCCGGCCGGCCGCTGGCCGTCGTCACCATCAACGACATCACCGCCATCGACGCCAACCCCGTCTGCACCTTCCGCTTCCAAGACAGCGCGCCCTGCCCTTGAGCGCGTCCAGGACGGGACCCTGCACGGGGGAAGACGCAGATGGGGCTGAGCGAGCTCTGGAACATCGCGCTGCGGGCCTCGCCGAGGCCCGCCTGCCCGATGAAACTCGTGGCGAAGCCGACGGAGGCTAAATCTCTGGTGGGTGACAGCGCCCGCGGCGAAGCTTCCCGCATGACCTCGACCTACACCTTCGAAGACGGCCTTTCCCTGCACCGCTTGGGTTTCGGAGCGATGCGGCTGACCGAGTGGGACCACGTGAAGGACGGCGCCCAGTCCGTCGCCTGCCGCGCGGCCGAGCTCGGCGTGACATTCTTCGACACCGCCGACTCCTCCGACCTGGGCCTGAATGAGGAGCTGCTCGCCGATGCGCTCCACCCGTACCCGGGGCTGCTCGTCGCGACGAAGTGCGGGCACACGCGGCCCAGCCGCGGCGGCTTCTCCAAGCGTCTCGATGACGTGTCCGACTTCCGCGGACTCCCTCCCCAAATCGCACGAGACGTCAAGCTACCAAAGGTGCCGTGTCAACGCGGCTCACCAGTCTTGTGATCGAATTTCGCACTCCTTGTCATATACAAGAATACAATCAATCCAACAGTCACCACGGAATCCAGGATGATTGGCACCCACTGAAACTCGTCAATCAGATTGTTTGCCAAAATAATAAGCAGCGGCGCTATCACCGCGCAGAAGAACAGGCTTATCTTCATCTTCCTGCGCGTCGACCGAAGATCATTATCCGCCATTATCTCCTCCACCCATGCCACCTGATACGCCGAGCAACACGCGTAGGACCACCGAAAACTCGTCCAGCCACTGCTTCATCTTGTCACTCCGGCTGACTCCGCTGAAGTAGCAACTTCCAGCGCTGAAGCGGAACCCGGCCTGGATATAGCAGCCTCCGACGTGGTTGACGACGATTCCGCTCGGGACGGCCACCAGGTAGGACCAGAGTCCACGACAGGCCAGCCGTGTCAGCTTGCCGACGCTTGCCGTGAAGAGAGTGTTTGCGGTGTCCTTGAACCACCCGGTGTCGCGAATACCGTTCCACCAGCCGGAGATTGCGGAAGTACCCGCGGTGTCGGTCTTGTTGATGGGGTCGGCGAACACGTAGTCGTAGTCGTTGGCAGATCCACCTTCGACGGGATCGACAGAAAGGGATCTGCCGAGAATGGGACTGTAGGGACGTGCACCCATCTGAATCAGCGCCAGGGAGCCAGCATGTTCGAAGGCGCGCTGGTACTGACCGAGCCAGCCGTAGTCCATCTGGCCCGGCTGGTTGTCGGGTATCGCGTCCGGAGCGGAGGTTTTGTTCGTATCGAGCGGTTCTCCGTACGGGGTGTACGTCCGCAGGCCATGGATCTGTTTGCCCGCGCCGTCGCACGTGAACGCGATGTTTCCCCGGTTGCTCGGAACGTCCCAGGACTGCGGCGCAGCATTGTCGCCCAGGTGGAGCGTGTAGAGCACTCCGCCGGGGAGGTTGACTGTTCGGGTCACGAGCCGCTTGTCGGCCGACAGGGTGAAGTCAGCGTCATCGGTGCTGCTGGTGTAGCTGTAGAGGACGTCACTGACTGTGTCGCCCTGTCTCGCAGCTCGGCGAGTAATCCGGTTGGCGGCGTCACGGACGTAGCTGATGTCGGCGGGATCGGATCCGGTCGTGCGCGCGGTCAGGTTGCGATCGGCGGCGTCCCAGCCGAGATAGGTGGTCGAGCCGCCGTTCGCGAAGCTGGTCGTGTTTCCATGACTGTCGTATCCGATGTCGGTGAGTGTAGTGGTGCCCCGGGACATAGGCTTCGTCCACGATCGTGCCTGCACGGGTGCGCGTCACCTGGCTGGTGACCGCCGTGTTGTCGTTGGTCTTCCAGGAGAGGAAGCGTAGTTTCGCCCGCCGACGACTAAGCGATTTTCCACACCTCACGAACCGGCCCTCAAAATGAAGGGAATCATGATTTGTGCAGGATTCCCTGACCGACCCGGCCTTCCTCGTCCAGGAATTCGTAATAAACTTGCCCGTCCGGTTGCATCGAAAGGGTGACGGTGACAGTGTCCTCGCAGTGCGACCTGCCGGACTGGATGGATTCCGTCGACCGGATCACCTCGGCCCACGCCGTCTGCAACCGCCACACGCCACCACAGTCCAGCGTGTCGTACCGCACCCGGGCGATCTGCTCCCCCGGCCGCCCTCCGGCGAGCTCGATCTCGACCGGATACTTCGTCGACGGCCCGCCTCGCTGGAAGACGGTTCCGGTCCATGTCGCCAGGAAAGGGTCTGGCACGGACTGACGCGATTCTCCCGGTTCGTAAGGCGTGGGGGTGACCCCGGAACCATCCATCGGTGGGACAACACGTGTTCGCGGCCCGGCCGTCGCCGACGAAGAGGCGGCACCGGCGGAAACTTCCCCACCTTTGAAGAAATCGGCGATCGTCGTCACATTCGTCAGAAAGGTCGCCAGACCCGCGGTAGCCGTGCCCACCGCAGCAACCCACCCGGCAATCTTCTTGCGTGATGTACCTTGCTTTTCTGCCACGGGGCAGGTGTCGACGGGCGGCAGGGATCCGTTACTCGCCCATGACGCCGTCTCCGACGTGCTCAGCCCGGAAGAAGGGCTGCACCGCCGACGGCCGGTATCCCACGAAATCCGGCAGGTCGTGGTGGTCGAACCGGCCGACGTCGACATGCCACGGGGCAGACGGGCTCGCCATGCTCAGCTCGCAGCCTTCGGACAGCAGGTGCTCCTCCGGCTCCCGTGCGCCGGCTTCGAGCAGCCAGGCCGAGCGCCCGGGTAGTCAAACGCGATGAGCCTCTCCACGCCGGGGGCGAGCTCGTACGGCCGGTCTGCGGAAACGGCGATCCGGGCGCCGTCCGGGGTGTGCCGGACAGCGGGTCGATCTGATCGGCGTTCACGTTCCGCAGCGGCCCCTACGCGCGGTCTGGGACCAGCGTCGGTGACCAACCCGGTCCTTGGACGACCCTCAAGACAGACACTAAATCGCCCCTACTCCCGGGTAGCAAAAAAGCCCAGGTCGGTGACCTGGGCTTTGCTCCCCCGCTTGGACTCGAACCAAGAACCCTCCGGATTATTGGTTCGAGCCGTTTCGAGTCGACGTCAGTCGATCCAGCTGGGATGTTTGCAATCGCTCATGCCCTCAGTCGACGTCAGTCGACCTCGTTCGACCTGCAATTTCGTCCTTAAATCGCCCCTAGTTCGACAGCCAGGCCCGCCGCGCGCCTACCCGCAGTCGCCAACGCCGCCATCAGCGTTCCGCAACGCGGCCCGGGCGGTGCGCAAGCAATAGACAATCTGACCATCTGATTACAAGTCCGCCGCTCCGATGTAGCGGTGAGTGTTGCCGTGTGCCGTCCTGGGTCGATAAGTGCAGGTCAACCGGTGTTTTCACAGCTTCGCGGTGTCGTGAGGTCTCGCCCATTGTCAGGCACACTACTTCGTCAACGGAGCCCCCATCGGAGACGCACAGGCCGCCGTTTCTGGCCTGTGTGACCGCCTCCGGAAGGCAGTACGACGAGCGATCAACCGTGTCGGCCGGGCACGGTGCGCAGGCTGAGGCCGTGTTTTCGCGGCGCACCTGGTCCAGGTCGACCACGTTCTCGCCCTGCGGGACGGCGGCCGCGACGAGCCCGACAATTTGCAGGTGCTGTGCACCCGCTGTCACCGTGACAAGTCCGAGGACGAGAAGATCCCAAGGTCCTTTAGACGGTGACGTCAGTGTCCCGCCTTCCGGCGGAGTCGGGGCCGCCGCAACAATTTGATGAGAGCGCGTGCATGTTCGCGACCCGCTTCGTTGGCGTTAAGTGACCAAATGGCAATGGCGGCGATGAGCATCTCGCGGGCAACAGATAACCCAGCGATTACAGCGAAGCCACGTAGCGTGACATCAACAAGAATAGCTTCCATGGGTGCTACGTGGAGCAGTCGGCGCGGATCGTCCCATAGCACCACCAGATCCTCCCTCACTGAGGAGCGCGGTAGATATTCCACCGCCCGGTGGCATCGCAGCGGAGTCCTCCGCCGACCCTGCGTGGCGAACACGTGGGACGTAAACTCCCGGCGCGGCACGCCATCCATGGGGCCTCGTGCAGGCCATCCGGTCGACGTTCGACCGGTGGGCGCTGCCCGGATACGGCGACATCCGCCACCCGGTAGACAATATCGTCGCCGGAGTCAGCGGGTCGCAAGGAGACCCGGACCTCCTACAGCGAGCGGCTGCTCGCCAACGGCAATCCGCTGTTTCCAGCCGAGTAACTTCGCCGTCGGCTGGTTCGCCTGCCCGCCACTGGGAGCCGCGGTGAACCAGGCGGTGTCGCGGGTGCCCAACGCTGGCGGTGGCTGGGGCCGAGCCCCGTTACCTTTTTCGTAGTTCCTGATCAAGGAGCTGTGGTCGCCAGGCCCGGCATGACTGACGCCCCCAGTCGCACGCATGATCCGGGGGGTGATGTCACCGGGCCTGGTGGCATCGAGGGACCGCTGAATAGGGACACGGCCACCAGCTTGGTGGGTCTCGTCGTAACGTGGGTGCCGGCCATCGATGCCCAACCCGGTGACCACGTCGCGGCGAACGAAACGGCATGGTGATGAGCAGCAGCTTCAGCGTGTTCCTCGGCCTGGACGTCGGTAAGGAAGCCCACCACGCAGTCGGTCTGGACCCGGACGGGAAGCGGCTGCATGACGGGCC